>DASRWO010000069.1:0-7430 GCA_035654555.1 Candidatus Deferrimicrobiaceae bacterium
TAATGAGATATGGTTTGATCGATCACTGTTCTTTTGGCTTGAAATGTCGAGGCCCCATCTTACGGGCGCAGTACCAGACAGTCAACGAATGAAGGGATGAAGGTAGTGGCTGAATTAAATTAAGCCACTACCAGGGATGAAGCGTCGCTCAGTTATCGATTGACGCTTGGAGCCGAAAAGAAGCTAAAATAGTGCCGACCGATTCGCGATCGATCCACGAAACACGGCCGACCCTGGGAACGATGAAGTAGGAGTAATTTCCTTGCGAAGTGCCGCCGGTCCTTCGGTTCGACCACGTTCTCAGCCCGCTCTTACCCTTGGTGCGATAAAGTCTCTGGTATTTTCTCTGCCCGTCCTTCTCGCGCTTTGGTCCATCTCCGCTTCGCAGGCTTCCGCTCAAAGCGGCTCCGCCCAGAACCTGCAACCTGAGAATCAGTCGAATATCGTGCGCGGAACAGTCATCAATTCAGTGACGGGACAGCCAATCGGCCGTGCTCTCGTCTACTCTCCCGACAACCGCTATGCAATGTTTACCGATAGCGAGGGGCACTTCGAGTTCACGTTGCCACAAGCGGCACCTGGCGAGGGCATCATCGGTGGGAACGATGGAAGCCTCACTTGGCTCATGGCGCGCAAGCCCGGTTTTCTGGATGATCGGAACGGTCGTGCTCAAATCCGGGTCTCGCCGGGTTCGGACATAACCATTCCTCTTACGCCCGAGGCATTGATCAAAGGGCGCGTTTCGCTTCCCACGGATGAACCCACCCGTGGCATCAACGTGCAACTCTTCTCTCGCCAAGTGCAGGATGGAACTCCTCGCTGGAGGCCCTCGAATGCGGCTGTTGCCAACTCCAACGGAGAATTTCGCTTCGCCGAACTTCAGCCCGGCAGCTACAAAGTTTTCACCCGCGAATGGATGGACAATGATCCGGAAGGCACGGTTCCAGGTGGTCAACGTTACGGTTTTCCGCCGGTGTATTACCCGAGAGCGACTGACTTCGCGACTGCCAGCACGATTCAGCTGACGGCGGGGCAAATCTTCGAGGCGGATATATCTCTGGTCCGCCAGCCGTACTATCCCGTGAAAATTCCGGTCACAAATGCAGAGCAGAATGGCGGAATGAGCATTACGGTATCGCCGCAAGGGCAGCGTGGCCCGGGATATTCGCTCGGCTACAACCGCTCGAAGAATGTTATCGATGGACAATTGCCCAACGGAAAATATCTCGTAGAGGCATCGAGCTTCGGCCCGAACTCCGCCAGCGGCTCCGTGAATCTTACTGTCGCCGGAGCGCCCGCAGAAGGCCCCACTCTGGCGTTGGCGCGCAATAATTCGATCACCGTAAATGTGCAGGAGGAATTCACTTCCACAAATTGGCAGGCGCACGGGACGATGAGCGTCGGGGGGAAAAGCTTTGCCATGCCAAAACTCCGACTCGATCTAGATCTTCGCGTTGAGGCGGTCGAAGATGACTTCCAGCAGCTGCGAGGCGGATCGCTTCGTCCCCCTACCGGGACTAACGATGATTTGATGGTTCTCGAAAACCTTGCGCCCGGGCGATATTGGCTGCGACCCCATGCGCAACGCGGCTATGTGGCGTCGGCGACCATGGGTGGAACCGATCTGTTGCATGAACCGTTGGTGGTGGTGCCGGGAGCCAGCACGCCAATTGATATCACGATGCGTGACGATAGCGCCGAGATTGAAGGCACGCTGATACGCCTTCCCGCAACGCCAATCGGTTCGGGTGGAAATTCTCTGGGCTTTATATACTGCATTCCCTTGCCAAACAGCACTGGTCAGCTTCTGGGAATTACAGCGTCGGCCGATGGGAAGTTTGACTATCAGATGGTGGCACCGGGAGTTTACCGCGTTATTGCCTTCAGCGCCGAGCAACACGATATTCCTTATCGTGATCCTGAAGCGATGAAGATTTATGAACAGAAAGGCCAGGTTGTCCATTTTGAGCCCGGCCAGAAGGTGTCGCTGCAGTTGCAGATCATTTCCGGCAGTGAGTAAGCGTAAACATGGTGGATTGCTCTAATTCGTCGCGTTCGCTCTTCCTAACGATCGTTCTTTGCTTTTCCTCACTTGCGGTTTCGGCGGCTCCGCGGCTTGGGACCTCTCCTCCAGTAGTAATCTCTGCTGGCGGCTACCGAATCGCCGGAACGGTGGTGAGCAAGGCAGACGGCCGTCCTCTGGCCCGCGCCCGAATCACCGTGCGCGACGCGAAAGATCCGCAGAAGTTCGAATTCATCATCACCTCCGAAAACGGCAAATTTGAATTCAATGCCGTGCCTGCAGGAAAGTATTCGCTGGCCGGTGCCAAACGCGGTTTCATCTCCGCCGGCTACGATCAGCACGATCAGTTTTCTACCGCAATTGTGACCGGCGCCGGCCTCGACACTGAAACTCTGGTGCTACGCCTTGCCCCCGATGCGGTAATCTCTGGCAAAGTTCTGGATGAAAGCAACGAGCCGGTGCGCCAGGCCACGGTCACTTTGTATTACGACGATCACAGCTCCGGCGTAGATCAGATCCGCCAGTTTCGCTCAGCTCAGACCAACGATCTGGGCGAATACGAACTTAGCCCGCTGCGGCCCGGCACGTATTTCCTATCGGCCAGCGGCAAGCCCTGGTACGCGATTCATCCTCGTTCGGACACTGCTCAATCCGAGGCCCAACATCAGCCGGAAGCCCTAATTTTCGTCGATCGCGCCCTCGATGTGGCCTATCCCGTCACTTACTATCCCGACGTAACGGAGGCCGACGATGCGATGCCCATACCGATCCGCGGCGGCGAGCGTGTCGAGGCCGATATCCACTTCAATCCAGTGCCATCGCTGCGCATTCTTTTTCATGTGCCGGACCCTGGGAACCACAGCTTCTTTTTCCCGCAGATTCAGCAACCTGCCTTTGACGGTTTCGCGGCCGTAGGCGCTGGCGTTGCCCGGGGTATTTCTTCGGGATTGGTCGAGGTTACCGGAATTCCAGCGGGCCACTACAACGTCCATCTGTACGGGCCGGGCCAAGGGATGCAAATGAGCGGGGTCGACTTTACAAAAGATGGCGACGAGATCGATGTCACCAAAGCCGAGGCCGCGAGCAGCCTCAAATTTTCGGTGCAGATCACGGAAGGAGAGCCAGCAGAACGCCTCTCCGTCTCCCTGCGATCAGGTACGAGGACTGTCGGAGCTTCTCAATTCGATTCCAAAGGAGAAGCCGAGCTGCAGCAAGTCGCCGCAGGAAGGTATGAGGTTCTGGTGTGGGGACCGGGAAAACGCTATTCCGTTGCCCACATGGCGGTGGATGGTGCCCAGATTTCAGGACATACATTGTCGGTCGCGGCCGGTTCTTCACCCTCGGTGTCGCTTGCCGTGGTGACTGGGAACGCCGAGATACGAGGAACGGTGACGCGTGCGGGCAAGGGTGTCGCAGGGGCGATGGTGGTTCTGGTGCCGAAGAATCCCGAGGCAGATCGTGATCTTTTCCGCCGCGATCAGAGCGATCTGGATGGCACATTCCTTTTGCAAAACGTGATTCCGGGCTCCTATACTCTTCTCGCCATCGAGAATGGATGGGACCTGGAGTGGTCGCAGCCAGGAGTGATTGCCTCCTACTTAAAGCATGGTCGAAGGATAGAGGTAGGAAATCAGGGAAGTGGGGCAATCAATGTGACCGAGGCGATCGAAGTTCAATCGAGATGAAGTTCAATCGAGATAGCGAAACTTAATCCCCGCTGGCGTGGGTCTGAGTTGGCACGAGAACCAGCCTTGGCTTGGCTTCCGCGGGCACTTGCCGCGAAGCTCGCCCGCAGGCTTCCAGAATTCCGATGACAGCGGCGTAAGCTGCGACGACGCCAATTCCAACCGAGGCAACTACCGTAACGCAGAGAATAAGAGGCATGAAAAGCGAAATCACGGCCCACCCTGTCTAAATCAAAAGATCGAATCACAAAAACGCAGTTAGAAATGGCAATACTCAGATGCCGCTGGCTCTACTTTCGTCTACGCGGCATCTTCAATCTACCTGCCTTAATGCCTGCCGCTAGTGACGATCCAGATGCTCCGCGGCCACTAGCTCCGTAGTAAAATACGGAGTAGAGCTGCGCACTCCTAATGTCGAACAATTCTGTAGGGCTGTCGACGTTACGGAAGGGCTATCCAGCCTGGATTTTCAGACCAGAACTAAATGGCTATTACTAAAATTTCAGTGCGCGGGGCGCGACAACATAACCTCAAGAATATCGACGTTGAGATTCCGCGCAACACGCTGACCGTGGTGACTGGGCTGAGCGGATCCGGCAAGTCCTCCCTGGCCTTCGATACCATTTATGCCGAAGGCCAGCGCCGTTATGTAGAGACGCTTTCCACCTATGCCCGCCAGTTTCTCGACCAGATGGAGCGGCCGGATGTAGATGCAATTGATGGACTTAGCCCGTCTATATCGATTGAGCAGAAAACCACCAGCCGAAGTCCACGATCGACGGTTGGTACCATCACTGAAATTTACGATTATCTTCGCTTGCTGTTCGCTTCTATCGGTGTTCCACATTGTCCCAAGTGCGGCCGGCCAATCAGTCGGCAGTCGGCCGAGCAGATTGTGCAGCGGGTGATGGCGCTCACTCCCGAAGATCGCGTAATGGTGCTGGCACCGATCGTCCGCGGACGCAAGGGCGAATTCAAGAAAGAGATGGAGACGCTCCTCAAGCATGGCTACACCCGTGCGCGCGTCGACGGCGAACTGGTGAACATGGAGGACGATCTCAATCTTGATAAGCGCAAGAATCATACGATCGAAGTGCTGATCGATCGCCTGCTGGTAAAGCCGGGAATCGAGCATCGCCTGGAAATGTCGGTCGGACTGGCGATGAAGCTGGCGGGCGGTCTAGTGCAGGTGGCTGTGGTCGGCGGTGAGGAGCAACTATATTCGGAAAAGCTGGCCTGTCCCGACTGCGGCATCAGCGTGCCGCAACTCGAACCGCGGTCATTCTCTTTCAACAGCATGTATGGTGCGTGTCCGGAATGCCATGGCCTGGGCAGCAGGTACGATTTCGATCCTGCGAAGGTGATTACGGATTGGTCGAAGCCGCTGCTTGATGGCGGGCTGGGGCCGGGTTCGGCGTCGCAGGGATTGATCCACAGTTTGCAGGTTGTGGCGGCGGCGCATGGGATCGATCTGAATACGCCCTTCGAAAAGTTTTCCGAGAAGATTCAGGACCTGCTGCTGAATGGAGAGTCGGGACGCGGCAAGACTGGCTTCCGCGGAATCTTCGGCTACCTGAAGCAGAATCTCGAGGAGTCTACTTCCGAAGGTTATCGGGACTGGCTGATGGATCACATGTCGGCGAGCGATTGCCCGGTGTGTCATGGGAAGCGCCTGCGTGCCGAGAGTCTCGCCGTGAAAGTGAACGGCATGTCGATCGCCGATTTCACTGCCTTGCCAATTTCGCGGGCGCTTGAAGTTGCGCGCAGCATCAAGCTTGCCGGTCGCGAGGAAAAGATCGCTGGCCGCGTGATGCATGAAGTAGTCGAGCGTTTGCAATTTCTGAACGCAGTGGGATTGAACTATATTTCGCTGGATCGGTCAGCGGCCACTTTATCTGGAGGCGAGGGCCAGCGCATCCGATTGGCTACGCAGATCGGCTCCAAGCTGCGCGGCGTGCTCTATGTACTGGACGAGCCTTCGATTGGCTTGCATCATCGCGACAACGGCCGCCTGCTGACCGCGCTTGAAAATCTGCGCGACTTGGGCAATACAGTTCTCGTTGTCGAGCATGACGAAGAAACTATTCGCCGCGCTGATTATGTCATCGATCTCGGTCCCGGCGCGGGACGCCATGGCGGAGGCCTGGTCGCCCGCGGCACGCCGGAAGAAATCATGCGCGATCCCGACTCGCTGACCGGAGCTTACATCTCGGGAAAAGTTCAGATCGAGATGCGGTCCCAGCGCCGGCAACAAAATGGAGCCGCGCTCACTATTCTCGGTGCGAAAGAAAACAATCTCAAAAATCTCGATGTCACGTTTCCTTTGGGCGTAATGACGGTAGTGACGGGAGTCTCCGGCTCGGGGAAATCCACGTTGGTCAATGACATTCTTTACCGCGCGCTCGCGCGGCAGCTCTATCGCTCGCGCGAGAAGGCGGGTGAGCATAAGTCAATTGTGGGGGCGGAGAACATTGACAAGGTGATTCGCATCGATCAGTCGCCCATCGGACGCACGCCGCGTTCGAATCCCGCAACTTATACCGGAGTATTCACCGCGATCCGCGACATCTACGCGATGTTGCCGGAGGCGCGCGAGCGCGGCTACAAGCCCGGACGCTTTTCCTTTAACGTCCCGGGCGGCCGTTGCGAGGCTTGCCAGGGCGAAGGTCAGCGACGCATCGAGATGAATTTCCTCCCCGATGTGTATGTGCTCTGCGAGGTATGCGGAGGGCGGCGCTACAACCACGAGACGCTAGCCGTGAAATACAACGGCTATTCAATCGCCGATTTGCTGGAGATGCCGGTTTCCGATGCGCTTCCGATTCTCGAAAATATTCCCCAGATAAAACAAAAACTGCAAACCTTAGTCGATGTCGGCCTGGGTTACATTCATCTCGGTCAATCAGCCGTCACACTCTCCGGAGGCGAGGCGCAGCGCATCAAGCTGGCCCGCGAGTTGAGCAAGCGGCAGACTGGTAAAACTCTTTATCTGCTGGACGAGCCCACCACCGGACTGCACTTCGATGACGTAAAAAAACTGCTCGACGTGCTGCACCGGTTGACCGACCTGGGCAATTCCATCATCATCATCGAACACAATCTGGATGTGATCCGCAATGCGGATTGGATTATTGACCTCGGTCCGGAGGGCGGCGAAGAAGGCGGCCGCATCGTGGCGCAAGGCACGCCGGAGCAGGTGGCGCGGGTGAAGAGGTCGTACACAGGGCAGGCGTTGGCGGGATATTTTTCGGGGAACGGGAAGCGTAGCGCGTAGGGCGTTGAGCGTGATGTGAGCCCGCACCGCACATTCTCCATCTATTCGATAGACTGGCATAATCGAGAAGGATATCTTTGTCATCACCCGAAAATCCGCAGTTTGACCGGAACCCGCCGAACGGCGAAGCGCAGTTGTCCGCCCCCTTGGTGACCTATTCGCCCCCGCCGCCCGAACGGCCGCCGAAAGTGCCTGCCCCGAAAGCCGGCGAGAATCCCGTTTGGAGCGGGTGGGATGTCCTGATTATCGCTGTACTCACGCTTGGCATTCTTTTCACGGTTCAACTTGTCACCGTAGTAGTTGCGCACCACTTTGCCTATCCGCACCGGAGTTGGATCGAAGTTGCGCAGAAGCCTGTACTGGCGCTCCTCGCCGAATTCGTGGCTTACGTCGTGGTTGCGCTGTATATGATCCTGCTGCTCGAGGGTAAATATCACACCAGCTTTTG
>DASRWO010000070.1:0-6181 GCA_035654555.1 Candidatus Deferrimicrobiaceae bacterium
GGCCTCCTCCACTTCCTGCGGAGAAATATTCACGCCGTCGCGAATGATGATCTCCTTCTTGCGGCCCTCGAACCAGAGGTATCCGTCGGCATCTCGCCGAACCAGGTCGCCGGTGTGCAGCCATCCATCCCGCACTGCCTCTCGTGTCGCAGCGGGATCATCCCAGTACCCGGCAAATTTCGCGGGGCTCCGGAGGATAAGCTCGCCGATTTGGCCATCGAACGCATCTTCACCTTCCGCGTCAACCACGCGTGCTTTGACACCCGGGAGTGGTTTACCAAGAGAGCCCGAGCGGATAGCATCGGCGGGATTGGCCATTGAGGGACACATCTCCGTCATACCGAAACCTTCGCGGACTGAAATTCCGAACAGCGATTGGAAACGTTGCTGCGTGCTTACAGGAACGCGGTCTCCGGCTGCGAGAAAGCTGCGAAGAGAGCGAACCTGCCTCGGCTTGCGCGCCTGTTCTTCAATCATTGCCTGGACCATGGAGGGAAGTGCAAACGCGTATGTAACCTGGAAGCGCTCGATCAAGTCGAGGACCAAGGGGGCGTCGAACGCAGTTACCGATACGACGGTACCGCCTTTAGCCACAGCTGGCAGAAGAATCAAGCACATCGCGGAGACAAATGCCATCTGCGTCATTACCAGCGCGCTCTGCCAGTCACCATCCGGCACCATGGCGTGTGTCAGCTTTACGCATTCTGAGAGCGTTCGATGAGTGTGCGTCACCCCTTTTGGGCGCGCCGTCGTACCCGACGTATATAGAAGAAAAGCCGGATCCTCGTCATTCATCACAGGCAACGGCCCCGAGTCTCCTTCGTAAACAGCCTCCAGAGTTGTCTGTATCTGGTTAAACTGCCAGGAGGCGCTCCTCGCCTCTTCCGCCACTGACAACAAATCGGGATGAGCAAAACAGACCGCGGCCTTCGAGTGCTCCAGAATGTAAGCGACCTCAGGCGTTTTCATGCGTACATTTATCGGCACGGCGATCATTCCGGCTTTGAAGGCGGCGAAGAAAAGCTTCACAATTTCTATCGAGTTCGGCCAATAAATCGCAATGCGGTCTCCGGTCTTGAGGTCCTGTCGCAGCAACCATCGTGCGAGCGATGTCGTCGAGCGATCCAGTTCACCATAAGAAATGCTTTTCTTATCGCAGACGATTGCTGGTTTGCCCGGATCTTTCTGAGCTGAAGTAGTCAATATGTTGCCGATGTTCATTTTGAATGCTCCTTATAACGTCCATTTGTTCTTGCTGCGTCCATAAAACTCTTTCACTTCCGAGCAGCCCGCTTTGCGGTTGTAGCGCGTTGGCATCTTCCCAGGTCTCTCGTGTCATCCCACTTCCGCCGCTTGTTGGGTGCGAAGTTGTTCGAGCGTTGATCGGAGCACGTTGCGAACCAAGCGCTTGAGTCCCTGTTCGTCCGGTCGATCTTCCCGGCACAAAATGAGCACCGCATCGAGCGTCGGCACGTACCCCTGCGGCGCTACAGCTCTGACTGTTCGACCCATGAAATGGATCGCTTCGCTGAGCTGATGAGCAGGCTCCGCTATGCCGAATGTGGCCCGCCACGGAGCGCCTGCCTGTGCGTCGGCCAGTAAGTCCTCAACATATTCGGGGGCGTACGCCAGCGCCTCCGCCAGCGCTTGTGCCCAGCCCGTGAGGATGGTGAGTTCGTCGGCTTCTAAAACGCGCGGGGCTGGCATCTCGGGCGAGGAATTCAGCGGCTGCGAGCCTTTGTCGCTGGCCCGGACCTGATGGACCGCGGCATCGAAATATTCAATCACGTTGTCGACGGGCCAGCGCCCATCTGCGCTGCGGCGTGTCCCCCGGCCCCCACAAATAGTAAAGAGGACGCCTTGAGCGCCAGTCTCGAGCGGAATCTCGCGGACTCCGCGGACGGGGTCCTTCCACAGCGCGACTACGGGAGACGAGTCCCGCCCGTGAGGTCGACAGCGTTGCACCATGCCGAAAGAACTTAGTGTGAGAACCGCCGAGCCCGGGTCATCGGCTAAGACGCTCGCATATCGTGCCGCCCAGCGTGAATTGAGCTGCGGCCCGTCAAGCAGGGGAGTCAAAACTACGGTGGGGCCAACGGACCGTATGACTTGGGCCACCTCGCATATTTGGGCGAGATCTTCGCAAACCAGCGAAACAATGGCGATTCCGTCACCGTGCTCTATGAACTGGATTTTCCGGCGAGGGACGTCCATCGCTTCCCACCAACGAATGTGGGGGTGAAGCGCGCCTCCGAGGTGGTACTGCAGGATTTGTCCTTCGTCGAGTGACCATCGGGTGTGTTTGTACTGGCGGATGTGAATCCACTGTTCGCCGGTTGCACGGGCGTCCGATACACCTTTTTCGAGCCTCGGGGTGACACCCATGTGCACCCAGTTACCTGGAAGTTGCCCTGGCTGCGTTGCTCTCTGCCGAACTCCCGCGATCAGTAAGGCCACTCCGTTCCGATCCAAGAGGGCCTCAAGATCATTGACCTCGCTCTCGTCGATCGCGCTTTCGGGCAGCATCACCATGTCAACGCTGTCGACCTCGTCTTTAGCAGAGTCAATAACGCGGCTCACAAGGTCCAGATCAAGCTTTTCTGCAGGCGCGAACTCGAACATGCCGAAGGGCTCCTTTGCGAATCGCTGCACTGAGCCGTCCAGGGGGCGGAAGTCGGACTCCCGCACATGCAGCGGCCAAGGCAGCAGTAGCAAGTTGGCGTGCCTGGCGTGAGGCTCCGTGCCGCCACGACGGACCGGCACCTTGTACCACCTGGCTTCGAGATCCGGACCGTGCACGCATGCGTAGCGCGAGAACGAGCGAAGCGAGGTCCCGTCAGGTGGCGTACGAACCTTGGGCAGCACGCGTAGGAAGTCTGACTGGATCCGGGCCAACGAGCCGGTCCTTGCCAGCAGCTCGCGGCCATGGGCGCGATATACGCATCCTTCTCCATCCAATCTGTCGAGTGCTAGCCCGAGTCCGGCGCACGCCTCGTCGGCAATTGCGTGGAGTGTCAGCAGCGCCTCGCACATTCGCCAGTCACGCCCTTCTCTCAGTTCCTTGAGCGGTGTGCCAACCCGGTCAAGGAAGAAGCTCCATTCCTCGGCCAGAAGCTGAGGGAGCGCATTCTTCCGATCCTCGACCCATGCACCCCATCGGCGACCCGCCTCCATGACGACCTCAGACCAGCGGGGAAGGCGAGTCGGCGGCCAATTTGCGCCGGGAGGTGGAGAAAAGACGAATCGATACGCCTCTGAGCGCCCGAGGATCACGTTTGCGAGAGCGAAGAGATCGGCCGGCCAATCGAGGAGTTCGTCGCTGATCGGGCTCCCTGCAACGGCGTGCCATGTGGAAGCCACCGTCGGCTCTTTTACCTGTGAATTCACTCGTGAACCGGCTGGCTCCAAGATTGTTTTTTCATCTGCGGTCGCTACGGTCATCATTTCCGTGCTCATAGCTTGCAACCTCCTTTGACTTAATTCGTTATCTGGAGAAATATTTCTCCACAACCGCTGTATCTCCTGAAGGAGTGCGTGGTCAGCGCACTATGGCCTCACCTTGAGAATCAGAGGAAGCTATCCGACCTCGTCCAATCGACCACTCTTCTGTCTGCTCAACCGGGCATGCAGTAATCGGTCCCGGGCCGCTGGGTCGCTGCGCTGTCAAACCGCCATCGAGAGTCAACGATTGGCCGGTGAAATAGGACGATTCGTCCGAAAAGAGCCATGCAACGGCGTCGGCAATCTCCTCTGGTCGCCCGACGCGGCCAAGGGGATGAGCCGCACCCATCCGGTCGAGTGCTTCTTCGCTGCCAAGAACACCGAGCAGCATCTCAGTTCGCACGGCACCGGGACTGACTGCGTTGACCCGGATACCGCATCTTCCATATTCGACCGCAGCGGTTTTCGTTAATCCAAGCACAGCGTGCTTGCTGGCCACATAGGGGCCGGCTGTTGGCGTGGCCACAAACCCGCCGACCGACGCAGTATTGACGATCGATCCCCCGCGGCCCTGCGCCAGCATCTGTTTCACCTCGTCCTGAAGCAGGAGAAACAGCGCCTTTACGTTCACGGAGAAAACACGGTCGAAGTTCTCCTCCGTCTGTTCGACGAGCAGACGGTTGTCACCCGATATTCCCGCGTTGTTGAATGCATAATCCAGACGGCCAAAAGTCTCGATCGTAAATGGCACAATGCGACGCACTTCATCGGGCCGACTGAGATCGGCCTGGAAGAATGCCGCACATCCTCCGTTGCGGCTGATCTCTTCGACCAGCAGGCGCCCTTCGCGCTGGCGTCGCCCCGTAACAACAACCTTCGCACCCAACTCCGCCATACGTCTCGCTGTGGCAGCGCCAATGCCGCTGGTTCCACCGGTGATGAGCGCGACCCGTTCGTCCGAAATAGCACTCTCAATGGCAGACCTGAAAGCGGTCACGACTCTTGCCATGCGTCCTCCTCTTCTACAGGGTCATTTCCAATCAGAATGTCCGCCGCTTTTTCCGCGATGGCTATTACGGGCGCATTGGGGTTGCCGCGAATGAAAGGTGGCATCACAGACGCGTCCACTACGTCACCCTCGGCCCCGCGGCCAGCTAGCCGGGTTCTGTAGCTTGAGTAATCGGGAAGTTTGCGCTCATACACTTTGGAAATCAGTGGCGACGAAATAATGAAGTCGGCCGAAGCCCTGTTACAGGCAACCGGAATGTTCCACACTACAGCGATCCGGAGAAGGGCTTTAATGTCGGGGTCGTGAGGTTGAGCTTCCAACGGATCCGAGAAGAATATGACAAGATCGATCTGGCCTTCTGAGATTCGAGAGCCGATCTGTTGGTCACCTCCCAACGGCCCACATTCTAGGTGCGTCACATTCAGTCCGAGCCTGCTTTTGAGGAGTTGCGCTGTTGCCCCTGTTGCATACAGCGAGTGCCCAGCTAACAATTTGCAATTAAACTTGGCCCACTCGAAAAGTTCCTCCTTCTTGTTATTGTGAGCGGCCAAGGCAATTTGTTTATTTCGGCGCATCGTGATTGTGTTTTGCATCATTTCGCGCTCCTACGCCGGTGACTGCAATTGTTTCAGTGCCGCGCACTGTACTAGTCTTCTGGCGTGGCAAATACGCCGGGCGATAACACCTACCGTCGCGCCCAATTCCCCCCTCGTCTCGCTGGTGGCAGCGCCAACGCCGCTGGTGCCACCTGTGATTAGAACGACCTTTCCGGGCCGGAGCACTTTTCTCAATGGCGGACCTGAGAGCGGTTATGACTCTTGCCATGCGCGACTCTTCACTTCTGCAGGCACGTTTCCAATCACGATGTCCGCAGCTTTCTCCGCAATGTTCACTGTTCCCCCATCGACGAATTGATAGAGGCGTTCAGCGTAGGGCGGCCCCAATAACCCGGATGTGCGATTTCGAAATTCCAGCGTGTGCTGCGCACTCACGTGGGCGTCGAATGCTTGCAGGTCTGCGAAGGTCTCGACAAGCTGAAAGTAGTTCGGCGTCGGTGTGTGGCTGAGCAGCGCGAATGTCTGGACCCCGGAATCGTGAAGGCTTTTGTTCACGAACGTATCGAGCAGCGGTCCGATTTGGCCAACCAACTGGGGATCGATCTCCACGTCCGTGATCACAAATATTTGACTGTCCTCCGCGGGTTGACTGCGAGTAGTCACAGTGCCCGCGTGCAGATTGCCCAACCGTTCATCGAGCGGCGCCTCCAGCAGATGCGTTAGTTGGGATAGAGTGGACCGGGTTGCCGACGAGCGCTGAAAATCCGCGAACGCCTGCGCCGTGGTCCAGGTCTCGAAGAGAGCGAAGGAATTCGGGCTGTCAATCTGCTGTAGTACATCGAAGTTGACGACTCCGGAACTGTGCTCGGCCTTTGCGGCCAGTTCATCAAGCATTTGAGCTCCGGCCTTTGTGTCGCCTGGTTTGAACTCCACGTAGGTGACGACGAACTGCTGCTGCACCGACTGAGCCAAAGCCCCCTCACCGAAGCTGCAGAACGCTAAAAGAAACAGAAACAGGAATTGCAATCGCTTAATAAACATGATCATCTCTTGTCGAACGCCAACATTGTGAAGTAGTCGACAACTCCTATCGCGTTCGTATCTGGTAACCGAGGAATGCGACCGACCTACGATCCAAACATGCGACGCAGCTCACATATTTGAGCGTAGACAT
>DASRWO010000071.1:0-3605 GCA_035654555.1 Candidatus Deferrimicrobiaceae bacterium
AGAAGCTGTACCAGTACTACTGACTGGGTAGCACTGACAGAGTTGCATAGGTCCTTCGGCGCCCAAGAATTGCGCCTCAGGATGACAAGCTAGAGCTAAAAGCTGAGGAAAAGGAAATGGCGAAAGAGAAATTTGATAGGAATAAGCCGCACTGCAACGTGGGAACGATTGGTCACATCGATCATGGCAAGACCACGCTGACGGCGGCCATCACCAAGGTGTTGTCGAAGCACAATCCGAAGAACATGTTCCGGTCTTTTGACAGCATTGATAACGCTCCGGAAGAGAAGGCGCGCGGCATTACGATTGCGACGGCGCACGTGGAATATGAGACGGCGAACCGGCACTATGCGCACGTGGATTGTCCGGGGCACGCCGACTACATCAAGAACATGATCACGGGCGCGGCGCAGATGGATGGCGGCATTCTCGTAGTTGCCGCGACCGATGGTCCGATGCCGCAGACGCGCGAGCACGTGCTGCTGGCGCGGCAGGTGGGCGTGCCGTATCTGGTGGTGGCGTTGAACAAGGTCGATGCGGTGGATGATCCTGAGCTGCTGGAGTTGGTCGAGCTGGAAGTACGGGAGTTGCTGAAGAGTTACAAGTTTCCCGGCGATGATGTGCCGGTAGTGCGGGTGTCTGCACTGGGCGCGCTGAACGGCGAAGAGAAGTGGGAGAAGCAGATCGATGCTCTGATGGAGGCGGTGGATAAGAGCGTGCCGCAGCCGGCGCGCGAACTGGACAAACCGTTCCTGATGCCGATTGAAGACATTTTTTCGATTCAGGGTCGCGGCACGGTGGTGACAGGAAGGATCGAGCGCGGCAAAGTGAAGGTGGGCGAGGAAGTGGAAATTGTCGGCTTCCGCGACACGCGCAAGACGGTGGTGACTGGCGTGGAAATGTTCAAGAAGCAATTGGACGAAGGCCTGGCAGGGGACAACGCGGGACTGCTGCTGCGCGGTATTGCGAAAGAAGATGTGGAGCGCGGCATGGTGCTGGCCAAAGGCGGATCAATCACGCCGCACACTAAGTTCAAGGCGGAAGTTTACATCCTGACGAAGGAAGAAGGTGGGCGGCATACGCCGTTCTTCAAGGGATACCGTCCGCAGTTTTATTTGCGAACCACGGATGTGACGGGAGTAGCGGAGTTGCCGGCGGGCACGGAGATGGTGATGCCCGGCGATAACGTCAGCCTGGTGATTGAGTTGATCACGCCGGTGGCGATGGAGAAGGGTTTACGGTTTGCCATTCGCGAAGGCGGGCACACAGTGGGTGCGGGAACGATTTCGGAGATTGTGCAGTAGCGAAGTGCGGAAGAAATTGCATGGGTCCTTCGCGAGACAAAAGGCGTCTCGCTCAGGATGACAACTTAAATTAATTAGCGGCTTGCGGCTTGCCGCCAGATCTTTCCTTCCGGAGACGCCGGGAGGGGTCAGAGAGAGTGAAACGTGATTGGAAAAGAGAGAATTCGCATCCGGTTGAAGGCTTACGACTACCGCATTCTGGATCAGTCGACCGGCGAGATTGTGGAAACGGCGCGGCGTACCGGTGCGCAGATCGCCGGACCGATTCCATTGCCCACGATGAAGAACAAGTACTGTGTGCTGCGTTCGCCGCACGTGGACAAAAAGTCGCGGGAGCAGTTTGAGATCCGCACCCACAAGCGGCTGCTCGATATTCTGGAGCCGACACAGCAGACGGTGGACGCGCTGATGAAACTCGATCTGCCGGCGGGTGTGGATGTGGAGATCAAGGCGTTCGGTAAGGAACACAAGTAGATAGGGCGCGGGCTTCGCCCGCTGGACGGCCGAGGGCGGCCGTCCCCACATGGGCACATGAGCTCCCCAGCCAATAGACGTCGTTCAGTGATTGACGGGCCACGCTGGGAACGGAGATAAAGATGGCGATCAAGGTTACGGGCATTCTGGGCAAGAAGGTCGGCATGACGCAACTGTTTGACTCGAAGGGCGATGTGCGCCCGGTCACAGTATTGCAGGCTGGCCCTTGCGTGGTGACGCAACACAAGCTGGCGGTGAAAGACGGCTACGAGGCGGCGCAGGTCGGCCTGGTGGAATTCGTAAAGCAGTCGAGACTGACCAAGCCGGCGCAGGGACACTTGGCGAAGAACAATCTTCCTCCTGTGAAGTTCATGCGCGAGGTACCGCTCGAGAGTGACGGGGTTGGTGACGGAGCGGTGAAGGTTGGAGACCGCGTGCTGGTGGAGATTTTTGAAGGCGAGAAGTTTGTCGACATTGTGGGAGTGAGCAAGGGAAAAGGCTTCCAGGGTGTGGTGAAGCGGCATCATTTTGGCGGCGGTCCCAAATCGCACGGCTCGATGTTTCAGATTACGGGATCGATTGGATCGTCGGCGTTTCCTTCGCGCGTGTTCAAGGGAATGCGCATGTCCGGACATATGGGGCACGAGCGGGTGACGCAGCGCAATCTTAGAGTTTTGGGCGTCGATAAAGATGAGAACCTGCTGGTGGTTGAAGGCAGTGTGCCGGGGCCGCAGGGCGGTTACATCGTGATTACCAAGGCAAAGAAGCCTCCTAGAGAGAGGCGCGGATTTGCGGGTGCGGCTACGGTGGATCCGTTGAAGGCTGCGAAGCGAGCGGCGAAGAAAGCCTAGTACCCAGTACCTGGTAGCTAGTACCTAGTGAGAACAATGGCAACGATTGACATACACGATTTGAGCGGAAAGAAGGTCGGGACGTTCGACCTCGCCGATGAAATTTTCGGCGCCGTCAACGAAGACCTGCTCTGGGAGGCGGTGAAGCATTACCGCGCCGGGCAGCATCGCGGCACGCATGCAACCAAAGCCCGCTGGCAGGTTTCCGGTTCGGGCAAGAAGCTGTGGAAGCAGAAGGGCACGGGACGGGCGCGTATCGGCTCGATCCGTTCTCCACTGTGGAGACACGGCGCGACCGTGCATGGTCCGGTTCCGCGATCCTACGATTACGCGTTTCCGCGCAAAAAGCTTCTTGGGGCATTGCGATCGGCGCTGGCGTCGAAGTTTGCCGACGGCAAGCTCACGATCGTGAATGCGTTTGATGTGAAGGAACCGAAGACGAAAGAGTTCCGGACCGCGCTGGAGGCTTTGAAGGTGGAGTCGACGGTGCTGATTGTGGATGTGCCCAACGCCGGCAACCGCAACCTGGAATTGAGCGCGCGCAACATCGAGGGGCTGGAGCTGGTTCCCGGCAATGAGGTCCATCCCTATCATTTGCTGCGTTATGATCGCGTGATTTTTTCCCATCCCGCGATTGAGAAATTGCAGCTAACGCTGAAAGATACTTTGCCCAAGAGTCAGCGCAAGCATGCGAAGGAAGAAGACGAAGGCGCGAAGAAGGCGTCGGCGGCTCCGCGCAAGCGCGTGCGGCATGAAAAAGCGGCGGAGGTGGCCTAAGCAATATGAAATCCGCATATCAAATTATTCGCCGTCCGGTGATCACAGAAAAAGGTCTGGCCATCAAGGAAAATCAGAACACGCTGGTCTTCCAGGTCGCGCCGGGGGCGACCAAGACAGAAGTGAAGCAAGCGGTGCAGACGATTTTCAAGGTGAAAGTGCTTTCCGTCCGCACGGCGATGTATCCGGGGAAAGAGCG
>DASRWO010000072.1:0-10886 GCA_035654555.1 Candidatus Deferrimicrobiaceae bacterium
AGAGGTTGCGCGCGCTGCGGTAAGGCTGGCGCAGCAGCGCTTCGACCTGATCATTCTCGATTGCCAAACCCAGGCGGATGTCACTTCCTTATTGCATGAGAGCCGCTCTTCGCGGCTCAACGATGCGAGTTTGGCAGTCGCCGTTGTGTCCGGGCAGGAGAACATCCGCGAGATATTTTCTCTTGGCGTGAACTTCGTGCTGTACAAGCCGGTCTCCCACGAGCGCGCATTGAGCAGCTTGCGCGCGGCGCAGAGCGTGCTGTACCGGGATAAACGTCGCAAGGCGCGCGCCACAGTGCACGCCCATGCCACCATCGATTACGCGGGTGGAGAACAGGCCAAAGCAACTTTGGTGGATCTGGGGGAAGAAGGCATGGCAGTGAATTTCGCCAAGCGACTGCCGCCAACCTGTAAAGTTTATTTTCAGTTTCAATTGCCGGGACAGACGGCAAATGTGCGGCTCTCCGGCCAGGTGGTTTGGCAAGACTGGAACGGTCGCGCCGGAATTCAGTTTGTGGATGTGCCGCAGACCTCCAGGCGGGTTTTGCAAGAGTGGCTGAAGATGAATCTCGCCCCGCCGGGTCGACAACTTGCGTCCGAGGAAGTGGCGGTTGAATCTTCCATTCGTCCTGACGAGCAAGGCGTGCTAACGAACGTGCGCGGCAAGAAACAGGATGTGAAGAGCAGCGACGGAGAAGCGGCTGCGCGGCTGCGCGGCGAGCCGGACAATCGTCGCGGACAAACCCGTTATCCCTGCCGACTGGGAGCCGAGGTTTACCAGAAGGGAAGTTCGGTAAGGCACTATTGCCATCTGAGCGACCTGAGCCCGGGGGGCTGTTATTTAGAAATGCCGCTGGCTTTTGCAGCCGAGACAACGGTTGAGATTGTGGTGCGAACCTACGAAATAAAATTGCGCCTGACCGGAGTAGTGAAAGCTTCCCATCCCAGCTACGGGATGGGAGTGTTGTTTCATCTGAACACCAAAGATGAACGGCATGGTGTGCAGCAGTTGATTGATTTTGTGGCGGCCACGGCGCAGAGCTCCTAGCCCGTCGCTGCACTCGTTGTAAACTCCTCAGCAAAATCAAAAAAGTGCGGGCCCCTAGACGGGGCCCGCGCTGCTCCTGGAGTCCTGTAATCTTACCGAGATTCCTTACCAATTAAAATTTCGTGCCAGGGGTGAAAGATACACCCCGTAAAACTTCGCCGAAGCCTGCCGTCTGAAGTGTATAGAATTGCTCTCGGGCAGCGCCGGTGGGTTCGATGTTATTGAGAGAGTCAACGATGACCACGAGCCGGTCGGGGTCTGCGCCCGTATCGCCATTTCCGCTAATCGTCGACGTGATGGCCCAGATGGTCACGTTCCCCCAAGGATCCACCGCGCCGATAAGGTTGCGGAGGCCGTCAGTGGCGGGGGACCAGGGCAGGCCTGTGGCGGCGTTTGTTCCCGTGGGAAAACCGGGCACGGTGTAGGGAACGCCCAGGTGCAAGCCGTTTTGCAAGGTATAGGCCAGCGTCCACTGCTGGGTCGCGGAATCGAATACCCATTTCTCGAGGCCCGCGTTAGTCTGAGCGGCGGCATGAGTGTAAAGGTCCGTGCCCCCCGTGTAGCCGTCACCCTCATCGGCAACATAAAGCGTGGTGGCGTTCGCAAACCATATTCCGAACGGAAAGTTGGTTGTATTCTGCTTCGCCAATATCGTGGGGAAACCCGCCAGGATGCACATATTGGTGGGAGTCCCTGTCGCGGGGTTGTAAGTCGTGTCGGGGCTAGAGGGCAACACAGCCGAAGGTGAGGGAAGACCTACGCCGGAGGGGCAAGCCGTGCCCGTGGTGTCGACGAAGTAGACCGTGTCGATCCCGTTGCTGCCGCTGCCTTTGGCATAGTAGAGGACGTTGTTGAAAATAGTCATGCCGCGGAAGTTGTCGTCTTTGCCGTATTTGTCCGCTTTGTCGCCAAGGTCAGTCACGTTAAACGTGCCGACCGGGGTGGGGAGTCCGGGAGTTTGCGCACTTTCGGGCTCATTCGCGGGATCAATGATTTGGGCGCCAGCACCGAGAACGATGCCGGTCGGCTCGGGATTGCCACCATTTCCGGCGTTGCCTGTGGTGTAGTAGATGTCCGCGCCGTGGGTGTTATTCAGGACCGCTCCGCGGCCGTTGTCTCCGCTGTAGGCGTTGGTTTCCGTGAATTGGAACTTGCCGAACTGGTCGACCTGCGCCACCGCTCGATAAACATACTCTCCAACCGGATTCGTCGGATCGATTACTCCCGGAGTATTGGAGGCAGATGCATCGATCGTGTTGACGGGCGCTACGTAACCCATGAAGGTGACATATCTGCCGTCGGTGGAGAGATGCAGGGATAATTCGGATTTCGAGCTGAAACTGGTGACCAGTTGATCGCTCGTCGATGTGATTCCTCGCTGCAGGCTATTCGGTACCTCCAGCGAACTGAACCGAAAGCCGAAGGGCGTGACCTGGTCGAGGAAAATCCTCGAGGTGATGCCGAAACTGCCATCGTCTGCGTCGTTGTTGAAAATGAACGGAAACAGTCCGTTATACCCGGCCACACCACCGCACCCCCCGGACGTGGCCACACAATTGGGTGGCAGTGGTTCGCCCGCCGTGACGTTGCTCGCAAGGTTGTCATACACGCTGCGGCTCACGACCAAATTTCCGGGGAAGAACGGCAGATTTATGCTCTCAGCGGATTTGACGTGATTTTCGGTTTTTGCGTCTTGCGCAAATGCGGCCAGTGAAAGCAGAAAAATCGCGAACGCGGTGAGCAAGGGAAAATAAAAATTAGAACGCGGGTCGCTACTCATATACGAAATCCTCCTCTAAATTGAAATTGATTTTCGACGCCATATGGACTGCTTTAGAAGGTGGGTGACGTGATCTTGGCGGATGGGCTGTTCCGATCCACCGTCGTCGGTTTCGAGTTGGGCTAGGGCTTTTAACGATCTGCAGGTGCGACAACTTTGCTCGGCAACTGGGATTAGAGATGAAATTACGATCTGGACGGGCCAGCTCACTTGACGATTCGAATCCCGTAGCCCGGCGAGCAATGGAAACAGAGCTCTACCAGACGTCCGGGAAGTGGGTTGATAGTAGGTTACCCAAGTTAACCTCCGTTTACGGCGGTGTGAACCGTTTGTCAATTTTCAGGGGTCGAGTTCCTGTGCGCGACGATGACTCCGAGGGGGCAAGAGTTCGTCACCCGAACTGAACACCTACACTGGACTTCTACGCCCAAGCAATCCCGGCCGCGGGAACAAGTTGACTGCCGCTTTCGTATATATTGTTGCCGCGTGAGGAAGTCCTGTGAACTCCGAGACCAACGACCAGCCGCTCTACGATAATCCCGGCGCAACGCTGACACCTGCAGGTCCAATTCCGCCGACGCAGCCGTCAACCTTGCGCAAGATCTTCATTGGCAAAGACGGCATCCGCGCCGGTTGGGGCCTGCTCATCTTCATCGCCATTTTCGCCGCTATTGCCTTCTGCATAAACTTCGTTGGCCACAAGCTCTTCCCGTCTATTCCAAGAACCCTGAAGCCAGGCCAGGAGGTTCCTGCACTGGCGGGGATCCTCGTCGAGGGGCTCAATTTCCTCCTGGTCTTTTTCGTCACCTGGGTCATGTCGAAGATCGAACGCCGTCCCAACACCGTGTACGGTTTCGGAGATGAGCGCTGGCTGCCTCACTTTCTTGCCGGCCTCGGTTGGGGTGTCGCTTGCGTGTCGCTCGTGGTCCTGACCCTGGTGAAGACTGGCCTTCTAGTTATCGACAGCCGCCTGCTCTTTGGTGGCGACATTCTCCGCTACGGAGCTATCTGGCTGTTCGGCTTCCTGCTGGTCGGTCTGTCCGAAGAGTACCTCAGCCGCGGCTACCTCCAGTACACGCTTACTCGCGGCTTGACGGCCATTTATCAGCGGGCCCTCAAGTCACCTCACAGTCCGGCCTTGGGCTTCTGGACCTCAGCCGTTATTTTCTCCTTCCTGTTCGGCCTCGGCCACAGCAAGAACCCAGGCGAATCTCCTATTGGATTGCTCTCGGCTGGGCTGGCCGCCTTAGTCTTCTGCTTTAGTCTGTGGCGCACCGGCTCGCTCTGGTGGGCTATCGGCTTCCATGCCGCGTGGGACTGGGGCCAATCTTTTCTCTATGGCGTCGCCGACAGCGGAATGATGGCCCAGCACCATCTGCTCGCCACTCACCCTGTTGGCAAGCCGATCTTTAGTGGAGGAACCACCGGCCCTGAAGGCAGCATCTTCACGCTCGTTGTACTGGCTTTCGTCGCCATTATCATTCTTTTCACCCTGCCGGGGACTCATTATGGACGGGCGGCGGCCAAGGCCCACGAGTAGCCCTTAAATCAGGTGTCGCTTCGGGCAGACGTGCGCGATCTTCAGGGAGACATCCGGCCGGATGCTCTGCTGCCAAAGTTACTTCGTCTTAGAATTGTCGCTCTTCAGGATAAAGGCGGCGACGTTATCGTGGATCGCCTTTAGTGAGGCCTGGTGGGCATAGACCATGTGCCCGGATTCGTAGAACTGAAATTCGATATTCTTTTGCAGATCGGGCGGAATCGGCAGGTGTTGCATCTCGTAGACGCCCTGGTAGAACGGGGTGGCGAGGTCGAAGTATCCGGCGTTCAGAAGGATTTTCAGATGCGGGTTGTACTTCATGGCGATGGCGAGGTCGAGCATGACGTTGGCCGCCATCGGCAAGGCCATGGGGGAGCCGGGGGCTTTGTGCAGAAAATCCCATGATCTCCATACTTCAATTGTCGGCTTATATTCGCGGTTTTCGCCAAACTTCAGTTCCTTGCGCACGTAGTCGTTGAAGGCGGAGACGTAGGCGGAAGCGATGGCCGCAGACTGCGGGTCGTATTCAGCTTCTTTGCTGAGGGGATCAAATGTGGGCCCGGAAAAGCGGGTGTCGAGGCGGCCGGTGGTTAAATTGATATCGTCCTGTAGATTTTTCTCAAACTCTCCGCCGTTGATGCGCAGATCCGCTTTCTCGATGTAAGTGACGGGAAGACCGGTGTACTGATGAAGCTTTTCGGCGATGGCATGCCGTTGATCTGGAGGAAGCGAGGAGCCGGCTTCGAGAGCCAGCGCGTACTCGTTCATGGCAAAGTGCTCGACTTCGGCAAGCAAAGGCGCAAGTTCCGGATGCTGCTCCGGCAGCTTGTGGTGATACCAGGCGGTCGCGGCATAGGTTGGGAGGACCAGTTGGTACGCAGTGTCGATACCGGGATTGAACTCGGGGATGTCGGAATCCAGCGAGAAGTTCAATATTTGAGACAAAAGGATGATGCCGTTGAAGTCAATATTGCGTTCCGTTTCCAGCACGTTGGACAGAACAGCGGAGCGTGTGGTGCCGTAGCTTTCGCCGAAGAGATACTTGGGCGAATTCCAGCGTCCATACTTTGACAGAAATTGCGTGATGAAATCGGCAAAGGCTTCTGCATCCTGGTCAACGCCGTAGAAGGCTTTCTCGCGGTCTTTGCCGCTGAGGCGGCTGAAGCCGGTTCCGGGCGCATCCACAAAGACCAGATCGCTTACGTCGAGCAGGCTGAAATCGTTGTTGACGATGGAATAAGGCGCGGCCGGAGTGTGGGTATCATCAGCTGTGACGACCCGCTTCGGCCCAAATGCCCCCATATGAAGCCACACGGTTGAAGAGCCGGGGCCACCGTTGTAGAGGAAGGTGAGAGGGCGCGGCATGCCTTTGGTGTCGGACTTGAAATAGGCGACGTAGAACATGCTGGCTTCCGCGGGCTTGTTCTTGGGATCGGGGTCGGCATTTTGCGGAACATCGTCCCAGCCTTTGGGATGCACGACAAGCGTGCCGGCAAATGCGTCGTAGTTAACGACGTTTCCTCCTACGGTGACCGAACCCTTGCTGGCTTGTTGTTCCGGTTTGAATTGTTCCGGCTTTGGCGTTTCAGTCTTGGCGGATTCGACTTTGACGGTTGAGGTTTCGTCTTTGGCCTGCGCGTGAAGCAGTGCCGGTAGCAGGATTACGGTTGCGATAGCTAGTGTAGTGAGCTTTGCAGTAGTGAGCTGTGCTGTGGCGATTCGAGAGATGGGCGTTCGCATCGAGGGGTTCTCCATTAGCGGAAATCGACTGCGATTTTGTTTTAATTGCGAAGAGTCAATTTATCACGTTTTAACGGCGCGGCTGAAGCCGCGCCTCTTCAAAGAAGCACGTCAGATTTAGAGAGCCGTCCGCGTTCACGCTATTTCGCGGTGGCGGCTTCTTCGGCTACGGCTTTACGGAAATAATCGAGCGACATGCGCAGACCGGTTTCGAGGTCAATCTTCGGTTCCCAGCCAAGTAGTTGCCGCGCTTTCGTGATGTCGGGACGACGCTGTTTAGGGTCATCTGGAGGCAGCGGTTCGTAGGTGATTTTGCTTTTCGATCCCGTAATTTTCAACACGTGCTGGGCGCATTCGACGATGGTGAACTCGTTCGGGTTGCCGATGTTGACCGGCAGATGTTCCGAAGATTTGGCGAGGCGAATGAAACCATCGACTTCATCACTCACGTAGCAGAAGCTGCGGGTCTGGCTGCCGTCGCCGTAGACAGTGAGGTCTTCGCCGCGAATCGCCTGCTTCATAAAGTTCGATACTACGCGGCCGTCATTCAATTGAAGGCGCGGGCCGTAGGTGTTGAAGATGCGGACGATGCGCGTGTCCACTTTGTGATAGCGGTGATAAGCCATGGTGACAGCTTCGGTGAAGCGCTTGGCTTCATCGTAGACGGAACGCGGTCCGATGGAATTCACGTTGCCCCAATAGGTTTCCTTCTGCGGATGCTCGAGTGGATCGCCGTAGCACTCCGAGGTCGACGACACGAGATACTTGGCGCCGTACTTGAGGGCGACATCGAGGGCGTGGAAAGTTCCCAGAGATCCCACTTTCAGCGTGGGGATACCGTGGATGGTGTAATCCACCGGACTGGCGGGACTGGCGAAATGAAAGACAAAGTCGACTTTGCCCACGTCGAAAGGCTCGCAGATATCTTTGTTTATAAATTCAAAGCGGGAGTCGTTTCGGAGGTGGTCAATGTTTGCTCGGCGGCCGGTGAGCAGATTGTCGACGACGACTACGTTCCAGCCTTCGCCAAGCAGAGCATCGCAGAGATGAGATCCCAGAAAACCGGCGCCGCCGGTGACCAGAGCGCGTTGTTGACTCATGCCTTCTTGGCGCCGTTGCGCAGAGCGGCGGGAACGCCGTCTGGATGAGAGGCTGCGCGTCCTACGGAATAATAGGTGAAGCCATTGGCTGCCATTACTTCGGGATCATACAGGTTACGGCCATCGATCACGATGGGATATTTCAGTTCATCGTTGAGGCGGCGGAGATCGAGGTTGGCAAATTCCTCCCATTCCGTGAGAATCAGCAGAGCGTCGGCACCAGTAGCCGCTTCGTAGGCTGAGCCGGCGAACTTCAGCCCGGAATTCATCACTTCCTGGGTGCGGTCCATCGCCGCCGGGTCGTATGCAGTGATCTTGCAGCCTTCCTGCATCAGCGCCTGCACGATCAAGATGGCAGGAGATTCGCGGATATCGTCGGTACCGCCTTTGAAGGCAAGGCCGAGGACGCCGAGATGCTTGCCGCGAAGCGTCCACAACGCACGGCGGACTTTTCGCAGGAAACGATCGCGCTGATCTTCGTTGATGCGCATGACTTCATCGAGCAGACGGAAATCGTATCCGCATTCACGGGCAACGGCGCGGAAGGCCATCACGTCTTTCGGGAAACAGGAACCGCCGTAGCCGATACCGGGGTTCAGGAACCGTGGACCGATGCGCGAGTCGGTGCCAATGCCGTGACAGACCTGATTCACGTTAGCTCCGACTGATTCGCACATCGAAGAAACGGCATTGATGAAGGAAATCTTCATGGCAAGAAATGCATTCGAGGCATGCTTGATGAGTTCCGCGCTCTTGGTGCTGGTCACGATGATGGGAGCTGGAATGGAAGTTCGGTCGGGTTGCGGAATGGCGCCGGCGGTTTCGTAATAGCTACCGCTGGTGAGGGGCGCATAAATTTCGCGAAGAACATTGGCGCAGCGCTCATTGTCGCAGCCGACAACGATGCGATCGGGGAACAGGAAGTCGGTGACGGCGGTGCCTTCGCGCAGGAACTCCGGATTGGATGCAACATCAAAAGAGCCGGCATCGGCGCCATTGCGCAGAATGATTTTTCGAATCCACTCGCTGGTGTAGACGGGAACGGTACTCTTTTCCACGATGACCTTGTAGTCATCCACGGCGCCGGTGATTTCGCGGGCGACGGATTCGACGAAGGAAAGGTCGGCCTCTCCGCTCTCCGTGGGTGGTGTGCCGACAGCGATGAAGATGGCTGCGCTGGCGCGCACGGCTTCGCGCAAATCGTCGGAAAAAGTGAGCCTTTGGCCGCGATGACGTCCGAGTAATTCGGGCAGAAAATTCTCGTGGATAGGTACTTGGCCGTTCTTGAGAGCGGCTAACTTACGCTCATCATTGTCCACCAAGACAACGTCGTGACCGAGATCGGCGAAGCAGGCGCCTGCAACCAATCCCACATATCCGGAACCGACGACAGCGATGCGCATGGATCAAACTCCCTGGAGCTAAGGTCCTTGAACGTTTTCAGATGTGTTTACGGAAATCAAGGGGGAGAAAAACCGGCCTGGGGAGCTCTCAGCTCGTCCCAAGTATGAGTGGATTCTAACATCTCCTTGCACGAACGGAAGCCCTAAAGTCTCATTACGATCGATCGAATTGTCTTTTCTGCCGTTTCGGGACGGCTGCTAACTATCGTTACCGGCCAGAAATAGGAACAGCGGGTCAGGTGATGGGTTCGGACCCAACATTATCGAAAAAAACGCGCGTCGATGGAGACCGCGGATTCCTTGTTGACAAGGTTGCACTTTAGGGCGAAACTCCGCTACAGACGCTCAGTTTTTGTCGAATTTGTACGTACTGGTTATGGCTCATTACCCCATGTGGCGGCCGGACTCCGCGAAGTCTATTCCAGCCAGTCCAGTTCCCTCTGAGTCTGCGCCTGAAGAGTTACCGTTTCCGCCCGGTGATTCCGGGATTGAAAACTCTGAAGCGATGCGGCAGGAGTCGGATTTTGCCGAAGTGGCTGCCAAGTTCGCGACTCACGGACGCGGCCGGATTCCTGCACAACTTTCAGGCGAACTGGCACTCGATATTGTACTGAATGAAATTGTGGAACAGGCTTGTCTGGCGACAGGGGCAACCGGAGCCGCAATCGCTCTGGCCCGCGACGGAGAGATGGTTTGCCGTGCCAGTACTGGGGGGAACGCCCCGGAGTTGGGAACGCCTCTGGACATGAACTCGGGCCTCTCGGGTGCCTGCCTGCGTAGCCGGCAGATCCAGCGTTGCGACGATACCCTCACTGACCCGAACGCAGATCCGGAAGTTTCGCGGGAGCTCGGAATACGATCCGTGGTGTTGCTGCCGCTTTTGCGTGGCGAGGATTCGATCGGTATCTTTGAGGTCTTTTCTGCTCGCGTGGCTGCGTTTGGTGAACGTGACTTGAGAACGCTTGAAGTATTGACTGACCGGATTCTCAAGAATATCCAGGCCCGCAAGTCCTCACTGGATGCGCTTGAGCTCGCGCCGACCAGTATCGGCGAAATGCTGCAAGAAGGCGCCGAAACATCGATCGGAGAAACGGCGGAAGCAGTTCTTCGGACCCCCGGCGACCAAGGTTCGAGTCAGGATGCGGAGACGCACCGCGAGTCTGAGCACGCCACAGGTACATTTGCAATCCTTAGGCGGTTTGATTGGGTCGCCGCACTGATGTGTGTGATCTTGGTCAGCATGGCACTCCTGATGGGGACGGCGTTGACGATACGCATGGGATGGGTGAAAGCAGCCAGCCAGCATCATGCATCAAGACTGGCGGCCGCAGGCTCGTTAGCGCCCGCGGTCCGAGTAAACCCGACGGGCAACCAGGCAGATATGGGTCCGCGTGTACCGCAACCGAAGACGACCAGCGGCGGGCAGAACAAAGTAACAACCAGCGAAACTGCGTCACGGACAGAGGCTGGGCGTCTGCCCGAAGGTTCCTTGCGCGTATACGAAAATGGCAAGGAAATCTTCCGTATGCCACCTTCTGGAACCGATGCCACGGGGGCAGCTTCGGCGGAAAAAAGCGCTAGCTCAGCACTGCAGCCCGCAAGCATCGTCGAATTGTCTCCCGCTGCGGCAGAGGGTGGCCTGCTGCGGCGCGTGGAGCCCGATTATCCCGAGCAAGCGTTGGCGCAGCACGTGCAAGGATCAGTGCTGCTCGACCTGCGTATCGGACAGGACGGCACCGTAAAGGCGATCAAGGTGATAAGTGGAGATCCTCAATTGGCAGAGGCGGCGACTGCGGCGGTAAGGCAATGGAAGTTCAAGCCGCAGTTAGTGCATGGCCGCCGCCTCGAGATGGAGACCCAGATCACCCTGAAGTTCACGCTCCCCTCGAGTTAACTCATTTACGAGCCGCAGTTCGCCGACGCCTCATTACAAGAAGAAACAATCCCACCCTTGCAGAGGGTGCAAGGGTGGGCCTTCCCGCAAAAGGTTGGCGAACCTGGCAGGTGGGAGCTTACCCGCATTTCAGGCGGCGGTTCAGCCGGTAAGCAAGGGCTGGCGGTCGTGCGGAAAATGTTTTTGCTGCCAAGCTTCTTTTCCATAGTGAGCGGGCGCGGGAAAACGTTTCACGTTGCTACAGTGAACGCCAGCCTGATGAGAGGATTCGATGACGAAGGACGCGGCATATTGGATTGAGAAGCTGAAACTGGAAGCGCATCCGGAGGGCGGGTATTACAGGCAGACGTATCGAGCTGATCTGGTTTTGGCGAAGGACGC
>DASRWO010000073.1:0-12162 GCA_035654555.1 Candidatus Deferrimicrobiaceae bacterium
TTCAGCATCTCGTTCATCTTCAGCGCCGCGTTGAGATAGCGCAGGTCGTCCGTCATTTCAAACAAGCGCAGCCACACGCACGACATCTGAGCATTCCCGGTCAGACATGCGAATTGCGCCCCGCGCTTGAAATCAGCTTCGTAGATACCAGGCAGATATTTATTGTTTTCAAACCTGCGCAGCAAAATCCACGCTGACTTCGCAACCTTCTGGATGGCATCGTCTCGTCGCCGCAACCGGCCACATTCCAGAACGCCCTGCAACACGTAAGCGATGAAGTGCAAATAATTAGGATGGCCTCGCAGATTGATGCCGTCGAACCAACCGCTGGGCCTCCAGTGCGACAACACCCAATTGAGATTTCTTTCCGCTGCATTGCCGTATTTGTCGTCAGCGGTGCGGGCTGATAATTCTGCCAGCGACCATGCGACCATGCTGTAGTAAGTGTGAGCTGTCCCTTGATAAGCTCCGGCGCCGGACCACGATCCGTCTGGCTGCTGAATGTCGACGAGCCAATCGCCGGCCGAGACTGCCGCTTGCAAAATCTCGGGGCGCCTTGTCTCCGCATGAGCGCGAACCAATCCCTGCAATATCTGTCCCGTGTTGAACACCGACGGTTGCGCTTCGTTTCCATGGAATAGGCCGTGCAGTCCACCAGGAAAAGCGCCGGTCGGCATTTGCAAGGAAAGCAACCACTGCGTAGCGCGCTCCGCCGCCACTGCGCAGCGGTCGTCGCCGGTCTCGCGCGCAAGGTCATACAGCGTAGGAACGATGTAACCCGTAACTTCCGGATAGGATCCCGAATATCCGGTGAGGAGGCTGTAATAGGCCGCGATGCCTCCATCGTGCCGTTGAGCATGCAGCATCCAGCGCAGCAATGCGCGCAAAGTCTCTTCGCTACTCCGCCTCGTAGTTGCGTAAGAGTAAAGGTGCCGTTGTTCGAAGCTAATCCGCAATTTGTCGGAGATAAGCTTCTGCAACAACGGACCGAGGCGCTGCGGCCCGCGCAGCAGGCCAGTCGCTTCAGTCAGCGCCTTCGCGATTTTGGCAGCCTTAGCCCTGTCATTGCGATTAGCCCTGCAAGCATCGCCGAAGCTTGTCATCGATGGGTCCGCGCAAGATTGAGTTTTAGTCGACTGGGGAAACTCACGCGGTGGCAGCCTCACTCGTGTGATTGAACTCCTCCGTTCTCTGCTGCGCTCCGGCATCCAAAAAAATTCTCATCCAGTGTTCCAGAGTTAGGAACTGCCAGATTTGCATCGACCAATCTTCCGCGCTGGAACGATGTTCGTCAACAAAACGCCGCACAACTTCCGGACGAAACAAACCGCGCTTTCGAATGTTCGTGTCCGAGAGCAGATCATCCACCATCTCGCGCAAATCATTCGCCAGCCAGTAATCCACTGGAGCCGCGAAACCGGCCTTTGGCTGCCGTAACACTTCGGTGGGCAACACCTCCCGCATCGCTCCGCGGAAAATATGTTTAGTGGTCGGGCGGAAAAACCCTTTGAGCTTAAGGTCCGGCGGAATATTCCAGGCAGCAAACTCGGCCAGTTCACGGTCGAGAAACGGCACCCGCACTTCCACCGACGATGCCATACTCATCTTGTCGTTATAGTTCAGATTGAGACTGGTCATGAAAATCTTGGTATCGAGGTAAAGCATCTGGTTGAGGAAGTCGGCATCGCGCACTGCGTCAAAACCGGAACGGTGGCTCGTCTCGGGATCTGACGTCCGAAGTTGATCTTGAATCTCCAGCTTGTACAAGTCCATTTTCTGCGCTGCGTTCAAGTAGGTACAGTTTCTAATGAAGCCATCTTCCGGCGAAAGGGATGCGCTGCGAGCCATCTTCTTGGCCAGTCGCACGCGTCCTTTGATAGCGGTGCCTCGCAGACCAGGCAACGCCTCCAGGCCAGACTCGATTCCATTTCTCAGAAAGGCAGGAACTTTTTGATATGCGGCGGCCCAGCGATGAGCCACATGCTTTCGATATCCCGCGAACAACTCGTCCCCGCCCACGCCGGAAAGCAAAACAGTGGCCTGTTTGCGCGCCTCGCGGCAGACGAGAAACGCCGTGAGGATGGCGGGATCCGCGGTGGGCTCATCCATGTGCCACGTTAAGCGCGGCAACAATTCGGCAACGTTCGGCTCTACGACAATTTCCTGATGCTCACAGCCCAGCCGCCGAGCCAGGCGGGCCGGCACTTGCGGATCATCAAGTGTAGTTTCTCCAATCCGATATTTTCGCGGAAACGTAATGGTGTAAGTTCGAACCGGTTGTTTCGTTGCTCGGCACATCATCGCCACGATGCTCGAGGAATCCAACCCGGCGCTGAGAAAGGCTCCGATCGGAACGTCACTCACCATCTGGGCTTCCACTGACTGCTGAAAGCGTTCTCGAAGTTCATCGGCAAGATCGGCTTCGGATCGTGGGTACTCAGCATCGGCGCGGGGAAACGTCAGATCCCAGTATTGAGTGATCTTCAGTTCCCCATCGCGGAACGTCGCGCAGTGTCCCGCGGGAAGCTTACGAACTCCACGAAACATCGTCTTGGGATCAGGAACCCACAGGAACGTCAGATACTGATGCAAAGATTCCAGATCGAGTTGGGCCTCGATCTGTGGCACCTGAAGCAACGCTTTCACTTCTGAAGCAAATGCCAGCTTCCTTCCATGGTGAGCATAGTAGAAGGGCTTTACCCCGAAATGGTCTCGCGCGAGAAACAACTCCGGCCATCCCGAACGCATATCACAGATCGCAAAGGCGAACATGCCTTTTAGCTTCAGAACACAATCCGCGCCTTCCTGTTCGTAAAGGTGAAGCACAACTTCGGTATCTGTGTTGGAGGCGAAACGGTGGCCTTTATTTTGCAGCTCGCCGCGAAGCTCTTTGAAATTGTAAATTTCGCCGTTGTAAGTGATCCACACCGTGCGGTCCTGGTTGCACATGGGCATATGCCCGCCAGCTGAAAGATCGAGAATGGCGAGCCGGCGGCTGCCCAAGCCAACGTAAGACCCATCTTGAAATCTTCGCTCCCACAAACCGGAATCGTCAGGGCCGCGATGCGCCTGCACGTGCGTCATGCGAGCGAGCACCTCTCTGTCGCCACAATTCGCGAGTCCAGCAATTCCGCACATGCTAGAACCAAATCCTCTTAACGCCTTGTCTCTCGAGCTCTTTTCGACTTCAGTTCGTAGATCTTCGCCTTGGTGTGAAACATCTGAACCGCTTGGAACCCACAGTAGATCAGTCCCGGTACTCCGTCCATGAACCCGAACCTGAAGACGTAACGATACAGGAAAAGCAGCACGGGAGAACCCGGCAAGGCAAAGAGTTTGCGCTTGAGCCAGCGCCGCCGCTGCGCTTGGGTCCCCAAGAGCGACGGCCGCAATTCTTCATCGTCCCCTCGCTCCAGCAATACGCGGGACTCCCAGTTTGAATATTCATCATGTTTTTGGATGTAGCGTGAGAGCGATTCCAAGTTGTGATGAATCACCGGATTCCGCAGTCTTGAGGTCGCGCCATCGACGACGATATGTTCATGCACTTCCATATCCGCCATGGAAATATCCTGATCTTTCAGCCGGCATTCGAATCGTCCTTTGTCTCGGCGAAACAATGCCAGCTTCCACAATCCAACGCCTCCATGCCGCAGAGCGCGGCCAAGAAACCAGGTGCGAAGCAGAATCGAGTATCCATCGATCTCCGGATTCGAAATTGCAGAACGGATTTCTTCTGTGAGTTCAGTCGTCAACACTTCGTCGGCATCCAGCAGCAGAATCCAGTCGTGAGCCAGGGGCAATGTATTCATTGCCCACTGCCGCTTCTTGGGCCATCCACCGGAATAATGAAACTGCACCACTTGTGCTCCGAGAGATCTGGCAATCTCCACGGTATCGTCTGTGCTCTGTGAGTCGATTACGTAAACGTCGCCAAACTCTGTGAGCGCCTGCAAGCATCTCGGAAGATTCTTGGCCTCATTCCGCGCGGCGATGATCACGCTAACCGGAATTTTGCCGGCGGCAACGCTGCTCTCGAGTTTCTGGAGTTCGTCCACTTTTTCCATTGCGTCAACCGCTCAACGCGAAAGATGCTGCTGGCACCAGCGTTGGAGAACGTATAACGACCAGGGGCGCGACCACGAAGTTCGGCCCGCGAGAAAGTCTTGCCAAACGCGGCACGCGGCAGGTTCATTAATCAGCGTACCCAGAGCGCCGTCACCAATCTCCCGCAGCGATCCTTCCATGACTGGACGCAGCGCAGCGCGGAGCCAATGCTCAAACGGCATTGTAAAACCTCGCTTGGGTCGATGGATGATTTCGTCTGGCAACTGTCCACGCAATGCGTGAACCAGCAAAGGCTTCGGAGTGCGACCGTCTAATTTCCACGATCCCGGCAAGGCCAGAACTCTCCGTGCCATTTGGTGATCGATCAACGGCACACGTACCTCCAGGCCATGCGCCATGCTCATGCAATCGGCATCCCTCAACAGCGTGTTGAGCATATAACAGCGTGCCTCGAGATAGGAAACGCGATTGACCGGATCCAGGCTCTGTGCGCGGCATCCGGCCTCGGTCAATGGTCGCTCGGCGCAGCGGAATGCACCGCAGTCAATATTCGCCGTGCGCAGCAATTCGTTTTGCATCGCCTGAGTAAAGAGCATGCGCGCAAGAAAATATGGTTGGACGCCGCTTCCCCCATTCTGGACGAGGGCGCTGAATTTGCGATTCTGGTCGTTGGTGGGAGTGAGTGCCGAAAATATATTTGCCGAGACGGAGCGGGCGATTGCCGGTACACGCCGCAATGGCTCGGCAAATTTTTCCATCCGCGGCACCGTGCGAAAGCTAGAGTAGCCGGCAAATATTTCGTCGCCGCCAAGACCAGACAAAGCAACTTTCACGCCCGCCGCACGGGTTCTCTCCGAAACGAAGTAGGTGTTGATGCCGTCTATCGTAGGCTGATCCATCGCTCGAATAGCAGGATCGATAGCCGCAAAAAAGTCAGCCTGTGAAACCGTAATTTCGTGATGATCGGTTCGAAACTGTTTGGCGATCGTCCGCGAATACTTGGCCTCGGAGTAGTCAGCCTCCTGAAATACGATAGAAAAAGTACTCGGTCGCACGTTGTTCCGATCCAGAACCCCGACCAGACCACTGGAGTCGATTCCGCCGGAAAGAAAAACTCCCACCGGCACATCGCTGGTGAGTTGCATGCGCACGCACTCATCGAGCATGGCAGCAATCTGCTCTTCGCTTTCACCACGTGTTGCTGCGCTGGCGACGCCAGCATTCTGCTCCGGGCCGATCGGCTCCCAATACTCCGCCAGTGCCGCATGCCCGTCTTTCCAGATCAAAGAATGCCCGGGCGGCAGTGCTCGCACCCCTTTTACTAAAGTGTTTGGATCGTAAACCGATCCGAAGGCTAAATAATTGATGAGACCCGCTGGATTTATAGCTCGCGGTATCAGCCCGGTGCCCAGCAGAGTGCGGACTTCGGAAGAAAAAATAAAATACTGATCCGACTGGAAATAATAGAGTGGCTTGATTCCCATCGGATCGCGGGCAACAAATAGATGATGCCGCTGCGCATCCCAAATCGCGAATGCGAACATCCCACGAAATTCATGGAGGCACTTCTCACCCCAGTGCGCGTACGCCTTAAGGATCACCTCAGTATCAGAGAGGCTGCCGAACTGCAGTCCAACTTGTGCCAGTTTTTCACGAACTTCGCGGAAGTTGTATACCTCTCCGTTGTAAACGATCCAATTGCCAGTCGCTGGATCCTTCATGGGCTGATGCCCCAGGGGTGAAAGGTCCAGAATGGCGAGTCGTCGATTCCCTAAACCGATTTCGATTTCCTGGTCCGCTCGTCCTCCCACGGAGTCATGCAGAATCACCGTGCCACTATCATCCGGTCCGCGGTGAGCCAGCGAACGAGTAGCGCGCTCCAGCAATTCGGCCGGGACGGATGCCCTCAAGCCGATGATGCCGACAATTCCGCACATGCGAAGCGTCGCCTCCTGGACCTTTGCAGATCATCTTACGTGAATCGTCAGCCGCTCCTTTGCCGCAGTAAAAACATCCAGTCGCCTCTAACACGTTTCAAGATACAAGTGCTATTTATGTGCGAGGCTTCGAGCTAGGAAAAGCAACTGTTCCACATGCTTGTCCCAGCTGAAATCCCGCGACCGCAAAATCCCTATTTCACGAATGTCCGGTCTCTGCTGCGGCGATTCGCATAGTTGCATAATCCGCTGCGCGAGGATTTCCGGCTCAAAGCGGGGGAAATATTGGGCGGCATCTCCGCAAATCTCCCGATGCACCGCCAGGTCCGATGCAATCACCGGCAGCCCGCTCGCCATTGCCTCTACTAACGGATGAGCGAAGGTTTCGGCATAAGCGGGAGTCGCATAAAGATCGCAACTCCGGTATAGGTGGTGCAGCGCACCATAGGGCACGGCGCCCAACTCGACCACCTCTTCGCGAAGCTCGAGTTGCTGGACTAAACCCGCAGCCCGGTCCGCCTGGTAGATTCCCGGATTATCTTTTGAGGACAGTTTGCAAGTTAGAATCAGCCGGACGGCCCGCGGATGGAGCATCTTTTTTACAAATGCGATCGCTCGAATCAGAGTTTCGAAATTCCGATAGTAGTTGTAGTGGCTGACGAACAAGACCCGGACGGCGCCTTGGGTGGCCGCAAGTCGTCTTTGCACTTCCTGACATAACGGAGCCCGCTGTCGGAAGAATGCTTCGTGGTCGAAGCCGTGATGAATCGAGATGACCTCCTTCCCTGTCCAGTCCCGCAGTTCGGAGGCGAAGGTCGCACTGGGAGCGACCGTGCAGTCGGCCACTTTCACCGACCATCGAGCCATCGCGCCCTTTGTTTCCGTGTCGATCCACAGGCGATAATCTCCACGTTCTCTGACGTCGCGAAGAAAATCCGCCGACGTATACAGGGCATTCCGGCTCAACAGGATCTGCGGGACCGGCGAGCGATAGAGCGCAAAATTCCCCGTAGACAAAAGAATATTCGCTCCCGAGCGGCGGATTACATTCGGAAGGTGATACTGTTCATACCAAAATCTTCGCCCCGAACCATCGGGGGGTGATCCGTTCAGAACCCTCAGGTGCTCTGATTCTGAAATCTCCGCGCGCAGAATTCCGCCAACCAGCAATGTCGTGCGTACGCCCTCCCGCCCAGCCAGGCGCGGCAAAACATTGCGAACGTAAGTCAGACCTCCTCCTGCACTGGCCGAGAGTGCGTTAATGAAAATATGGAGCATTCTGTTTCCGATCACTCTGTTTCAACGCAGTCGCGCCCACGTTTCATTCGACAAATAACTATTCGGACCTTCCAGCGGAGGAACTTCCCAATAGATCGCGCAGTCGTGCTCTGCGATTGTGCCACCACAAGTCGACCAGTCCCGAATAGCAGAACCGGTATTCCGGCTTTGTGTATCTCGTCTCGATCTCGCGCCGCCATAGCAAAGACGGATGCTCGCGATCGGGATGAATCGCTCCGGCACATGGTGCAAAGCAATAGCGATGGTATTTTTGTATCGTTCTCCAGGCCTCCGCATCTATCACATCCCAGCCGAACGTCCAGGCAAATGCATCGACCGGCTTCTTCGTCCAAGCCGAAAGTTGCCGGGCGCTATCGCCAATCTGTTGCTCCAGGCTTTCAGGCGTGAGTCCGACCAGTCTCTCGTGGGTGAGCGTGTGGCTTCCAATCGCGTGACCTCGATTCGCAAGGTCCGCGATTTGGACTGGACTCATCGGCTTCCAGTCCTCGATTTCTTCATCGCCCGGTCTTGAGCCTGGATTCATTTTCGTTTGATAAAAAGCGAGAGCCTTTTCCGAGCGAGCTTGTTCCGCAAACGCAGGCACTATGAAAAACACCCCTCGCCCGCCAAACGACTCCAGCAGCGGAGCGGCAACAACGTAGTTGCTCTCCCTTCCATCGTCAAACGTAAACAGCAGCAAGGGCTTGGGAAGGGTGCCGGCATCCGACCTTCCCTCCCACAGCCTTGCGAACCCTTCGAGACTCGTAATCGTAAAATGTTGCGAGGCAAACTCAAGTTGTTGGCGAAACTGCGCTTCCATCGATGCCGGGGTCTCGTGCATCGCAATTACCACTCCTCGCGAATAGCGCATGCTCTTTTGGATGATGAAGGCCAACGAATTCGCCCCAGTCAGATTCGCCCCCTGCATTAGAAATGCGCGAGCCTGGTGTCGCAAGTTCATTCGTCTCGTCAGATGAGCCCGTCACCATCGGCCGGTACTGGATACCAATCGGAAGTCGGCAACAGATGCGCTTTGTCGAGATACCAGCCGGTTGGAGCATTGAAAGTTCGAAGCTGAAAACCCCTTCTGCAAAACAAATCCTGCAGGCCTGGATTTTGATTGCGCAACACTACTGCGTCGACGGTCTTTTGATAGCGAGCGAGCAGCGCGCCAAGGATACGCAACCACTCCTCGACTGGAACTTCAGGATAGACATCGAGTACGTTAAGTGTCTTGATCTGATCGCGAAATCCTCGAGTTCTTTGATTCACCGTCACCAGCACTTCCTGATCCGGCCGATGGCTGCGAAATGCAAACGCGGAGATTGTGTGATCCCTGCCGGAGAAATAGCGCCAACGAATGTAGGCCGGATCACGGAAGGCAGTCAGCTTAGCGCCGCGACCGTGAATCGGAAGATCATTGACCTGCTCGGCGGATGTAAGCTGCCGCAACGTGGCGCAGTTTTCAAACTCAATTTTTAACGGTCGTAGTAATCGAGCCAGATGGGAGACAGGACTGCCCGCCACGCGTGACAGGAGCCGATTCGAATACTTCCGATGAACAACTTCCTCGGCCACCGGCGGCCAGTGCAGCACACCAAAAAGCTCGGCGGCAGAATATGCAATCGGTTGCGCTCCTGCCGCCTTCCACAATGCTGCGGCTTCAGCGTTGGCCGACGTTCCAAACAAAGGCCATTGGTTTGCCATGCGCGAATACTTCAGAAAAATTAGTCCCCCCCGCCCGCGATGATGATCATCGACGTAAAACGAACTGGAACCCTTCAGCAGAATTCTCTCGTGCCCGAATTGAAAGAATTGTGGAACACACAAAATGCATCCCGCTAATTGGTCAGCGACCATTAATCCGAAACCCAGTGGATCGTTTTTTCCACGCGCTGGATTTTCCAGCAGAAACCACTGCAGATGTGCTTCCACCGTTTCCGCGGGTCGTCGCGATTGCTTCGCAATGAATCGTGCAGTCTCGCCAAGATCCTTCTCCAAGAGAGCAATGAGGTCAGCGCGCTGAGACCGTTGCTCCGGAGCCGGGATCCCCATGTTCATCTCGCAGCTTCCTCGTATATTCTCATCAACTTTCCAGCCTGGTGTGACATTGTCAGATTATCGAGGATCGTCAGACGCGCCGCGTTGCCAATTCGCGCGCGAAGATCGGCGTTTCCCAACAAGACTCGCAGGCCTTGCACCAATTCTTCCATACCATCAATCGGGATCAGCCATCCATTCTCGCCGTGGCGAATAATTTCTTCGATGCCCTGCCCATGGCACGCGATTGCCGCTTTTCCGCAAGCCATCGCTTCCAGATAAACACATCCCAGACCCTCATAACGGCTGGGCAAGACGAAAATTGTACAATTCCGCATGGCGTCGGCGACTTCGGTCCGGCTTCTTCGCCCGAGAAAATGAACCCGAGCACTGATGTCCAAATCTTGGGCCAACCGCTCAAAGCGAACCCTATCCGCTCCTTCGCCAATAATTTCGCACTGCAGACCGGGGTGCGAGTGCTTCAATCCGGCGAGAGCCCGCAATACGAGTTCGTGCCCTTTCCCTGCCAGCAAATTCCCAACAACCAGGATGGTCTGCCGATCGCTGTGGTTATGCTTCGGTGCGAAGAATTCCGGATCGGTTCCGTTATAAACGATCTCGGATTCTGCCGTCGCTCCCGCCGCAGCCATTCCATCCTGCAGCACGCGTTGCACCTTTTCGCTCACACAGATTACTTTGCCTGCGCTCGAGTAGACATGTGCTGAGCTTGTTCGTCTCCATCTCGCGGCGATCCCATCTTGAAAACACCGGTTGAAAGCGTCCAGCCCGTGAACGGTGACAACAAACGGAATTTCTAAATGGCGCGAGAGGAATGCCGCTGCATCACCGCAAGGCAACGCGGCGTGAGCATGGATTACGCTGACCGGCGAATGCCGATGAATGTTCCGTATTCGCTTTAACAGCACAGCACCTAGAAATCTACCAGCACTCGCCAGCCCGAGGTTTCCCGGCAGTTGTGGATACCGAATCCAATGGGCCGGGAACCGCCGGCTCGATTTTCTTCCGGCGTGATAAATCGAATCAACCGCGATAACGGAAGAGGCCGCGCCCTGCAATTCAATCTCGCGCAGCGCTTCGGCAACGAAGCACCCACTCACCTCGTCGCCATCGGACGGATAAAAAGGGGTAAGCGTCAGAACATGCGGCTTGGGACAAGTTCCTTGCTCCGTAATTTTCGCAGCGCGCGCCGCATCCCGATGCACAATGTCTGAAGTTACCTGCTCTCACTGCTCTGTGTCGAGCGTTCAAGAATCAGTTCCGTCAGGCCGGCGATGGTTGCGAAACGAGGATCCTGCATGTCGTCGTCGGAGAACTGCATCCCGAACGTCTGCTCGATCTCGGTAATGAATTCCACAACCTGCATCGATGTAAGCCATCCTGCGTCGAAGTAGTCGACGTTCAGTAAAGATTCGCTTGCTGCTTTAGCAGTCTTTACCCGGCTCTCGAACCAATCTATGATCCACGTTTGAACTCGCGCCCTCAACTCTTCCCCTTGATTTTTTAATCTCGATTTCGATCTTGATCTCTATCTTTCAATTGCCGCGCAACGTGCCGGCGCACCATCGCACCCTTTCAACTTCAAAGGCATCACGATCAGTTCTACCTCCGATGCAGTCAGCGCCTTCAGGTTGGCCAGGTATTCCACCAACACAACCCCGGCACCCAAAAGAACTTTGTGGTTGGGAGAATCTCTGGCCGTTCCCCTCGAATGAGCGGGATTGTCGGGAGATGGCGTGTCCATCGCAATAAGCCGCAAGCCACTGTCTACCAGCCACCGCGCTGCATTTTCGGAGAGAAACGGATATTCATTGTAGAACTTCATGTCGCCGAAGTACTCGGACCATCCCGTCCGCAGAATCAAACGCTTCGGAACTTTGTCGCCCAATTTTCTCTTTAGATCGGCAACGTCGATCTCCTGCAACGGCCGGCATCCAGTGAAGTCGGCAACAGTAGCCGGTCCTACAAGCACTTCCAGCGGAACTTCATCGATCGTTCCGCCGTTCGAAATGAAATGACGAGGCGCGTCCGCGTGCGTACCAATATGCGTTCCCAAAACTACTTTTCGCGTCTCTCGTCCTTCGATTCCGTGACGCCCAAGTATCGTGATCTCGACCACGGGGTGCCAGTGCGTCGGGAACGTCATCATGCCTTCTTCGATCGGCAGGGAGAGGTCGATGATTTTCATACTTGGTCTTTGATACGAATCCAGTTTGCAGATCGAGCAGTCCAGATGATCACGACGGATCAATCAGTGCGGGGCACAGTCACTCTAATCGATCAGCGGGACACGACTGCATTTTCCACGGGTACCTTACGAAGGGCCGACGCCGAACCTGCCTGCAGCTTCTCTGCTACTAACTCGCGGATCCGAGCCTTCTGCACCTTGCCGCTCGTCGTCCTCGGCAGTTCATCAATCGCCATATAGCGTGCGGGCTGCTGATGCGGTGCCAGATTTCGTTTCGCATACGCTGCAGCCATTTCCAGCGTTGTTTCGGCTTCTGCTCCGGGCTCCATTTTCAGCACCGCAACAATGTCTTCGCCATAGAGTTCGTGCGGGATACTCACTACGGCAACCTCAGCGACACCGGCCGCATGCATCAGCACTTCTTCAATAGCCGCCGGACTAATATTCACCCCTCCGCGAATGATGATGTCTTTCTTGCGCCCCGTAATTGAAAGTGAAACGGTATCGTCAAGACGGCCAACATCGCCCGTGGCAAACCACGCCGCGGCTTCCATTTCCAGCAACCGGCCATCAGCGTCGAGATACCCAGCCATCAGATCCGGCGTAAGGATCTGCACTTCGCCATCCGCGCCT
>DASRWO010000074.1:0-5285 GCA_035654555.1 Candidatus Deferrimicrobiaceae bacterium
CGAGTAGCGCGCTGGCAAGAAACTTATTTACTGCCATCGGGACTCGACGCTCCGTTGCCACTGCCATGTCCGTTCAGCACTCGAGCCAAATATTTCCCAGTATAAGAGCCCGGCAGCTTCGCGATCGTCTCCGGCGTTCCCATACCCACAATTTTGCCGCCGCGCGCTCCACCCTCCGGCCCCAGATCGATCATCCAATCAGCGGTCTTGATCACTTCCAGATTGTGCTCAATCACAAGAATGGATCCGCCCGCATCGATCAGCCGGCGAAAAGCGGCCAGCAGTTTGCTCACATCATCAAAATGCAGTCCAGTCGTGGGCTCATCAAAAATATAAAGTAATCGCCGTCGGCGGCGAGGTTCGTCCGGCCGCCCCGAACTGGGCCGGCCAATCTCCCGCGCTGCCGGCTGCAGATGAGCCGCCAATTTCATGCGCTGGGCCTCGCCCCCTGATAACGTCGTCGCTGATTGCCCCAGCCGCAAATAGCCCAGGCCAACTTCATCCAGAACGCGCAACTTCTCGGTAATCTTGGGTGCTTCGGCAAAAAACTTCAGCGCCTCTTTCACCGTCAAGTTCAGCACTTCATGAATATTTTTCCCCCGGTAGCGGACCTCCAGCACCTGCGCCTTGTACCGTGAGCCCTTGCACTCTTCACAAATCAATTCCACGTCGGCGAGAAACTGCATCTCCACCGTCACCGTGCCATCACCCTGACAAGTCTCGCAGCGCCCGCCCGGGATGTTGAACGAGAAATGTCCCGCCCCAAACCCGCGTTTCTTAGCCTCCGGGAGGGAAGCGAACAAATCGCGGATAGCATCGAATGCCTTGATATAAGTAACCGGATTCGACCGCGGCGTCCGCCCGATCGGCGATTGATCCACCAGCACCACCTCATCAATAAACTGATCCCCCTCGAGACTTTCCCACGTCGCCGTTCCTCGCGTCCCGTTGGAAACAGGCTGCTGTTTTGCCTCGGCCAGTGCCTGATAAAGCACCTGATGCAGTAGCGTCGATTTCCCCGACCCCGACACTCCCGTGATTGCCACCAGCATCCCCAGCGGAATGTCGATATCGATTCCTTTCAGATTGTTCGCTCGCACATTCTTGATCTTGATCTGCTGCGCTCCCGGTTGCCGCCGTACCGCCGGAATCTGTATTCGCAGGTTATCGGACAAATAACGCCCCGTCAGCGAAGCCGGATTCCGCAAAATCTCGTCGTAAGTTCCTGCCGCCACCAGCTTCCCGCCATTTTCCCCCGCGCCCGGACCCAGATCGAGAATCCGGTCTGCGGTCCGCATAATGTCCGGATCATGCTCCACCACCAGAATCGTGTTTCCTAAGTCCCGTAGATCCTGCAGGATTTTGATCAGCCGATGCGTGTCACGGCTGTGCAATCCAATCGAAGGTTCATCCAGCACATACAAAGTTCCCACCAGCCGCGATCCCAGCGACGTTGCCAGTTGAATGCGCTGCGCCTCGCCCCCCGAAAGCGTCGATGCCAACCGGTCCAGCGTCAAATATTCCAGTCCCACGTCGTTGAGAAAACGCAGACGCTCGCGGATTTCCTCCAGCAGCCGTTCCGCGATTTCCGCCTCTTCCACGCTCAACTCCACTCCCGCAAAGAATTTCGCCGCATCCTCAACCGTCATCGCGCACACATCGCAAATATTTCGGCCGTTGATTTTGACCTGACGTGCCTCCAGCCGCAGCCGGCTTCCACGGCAATCCGGACAAGTCGAATAGCCGCGATAGCGACTCAAAAATACTCGTATGTGCAGCTTGTATTTTTTCCGTTCCAGGTACTGGAAGAATCCGCGCACTCCCAGAAAATCACCTTCGCCGGACAAAATAAGTTCCTGCTGCGCCGGTTCTAGCTGTCCCCAGGGCACGTCGAGCGGAATCTCGTTTTGCTTCGCGAAGCGCTTCATCTCCGTGAACACCGGCCGATATTTCGGCTTGTTCCACGGATCGATCGCGCCCTCGCCCAACGATTTCGTCTTGTCCGGAATCACCAGGTCGAGATCGAAATCAATCGTGTTTCCAAATCCCTGGCAGCGCGCGCAAGCCCCGTAAGGATTATTAAAAGAAAACAGCCGCGGCTCCGGCTCCTCATAGCGCAAATTGCAGTGCTTGCATTCAAAACGCTGCGAAAACCGTAACTGCCGAGCAGGTTCATCCCTATGCTGCGGCAGATCAAAGATCACTTCACCCGATTCGCGGTACGCGGTCTCCACCGCATCCACAATTCGCGTCCGCGCCTCCGCCGAAACCGTAAGCCGGTCCACTAACATGAAAACCGGTTGATTGAAGTTAATGTCCAGCAACGATTCCGGCGTGGAAAACTCGAATACCTGTCCTGCCTGATACAACCGGTTGAATCCCGCCTTGCGCAAATCAAACAGCCGGGCCTTCAACTGTTCCGTCAACCCGGAAGCCGCCCCGGCACTTTTCTTGCTGCCCTTGCGTCCGCGTGGACTCTTCTTCGCCGGTTCCTGCGGGGCGCTGCTCGCCGTCTGCAACGGAAACACGACCTGCACCCGCGTCTCCGGATCGAGCGCCAGAATCGTGTCGGCAATCTCGTCGACCGTATCCTTCTTTACTTCGCGCCCGCAATTCGCGCAGTAAGTCCGCCCCACCCGCGCAAACAGCAGCCGCAGATAGTCATAAATTTCCGTTGCCGTAGCCACAGTCGACCGCGGATTCCGCGTCGAATTCTTCTGCCGGATCGCCACCGCCGGCGCGATTCCATCGATCGAATCCGCGTCTGGCTTCTCAATCCGCTCCAGAAACTGGCGCGCATACGCCGACAGGGACTCCACATACCGTCGCTGCCCCTCTGCATAAATTGTGTCGAACGCGAGCGAAGACTTGCCCGATCCCGACACTCCCGTGACCACCGTCAGCGCATTGTGTTCCACCTCAAAATCGATATTCTTAAGGTTATGAACCCGCGCTCCGTGCACGACTATGTGATTTTCCGTGGACATCAGGTGAGACACCGCTATTGCGTGGACCCGCAGTTGCGCGCCCCGGATCCGCCCAGCAGCCTCAGCAAGCACTGCCGAATCTTCCATTATAAAGCAGAGTTTTCTATTGCCACGCGGACGCGTATGACAGCGCCTGAAACGGCCAGAAGAACGCGTTTTGCCACGACAAGAATGTCCACAGCCACCGGAGGATGGGGCTTCAACAGGCAACCGCGAGCGAGGTCGAGCGGGGCCGCGAAAAGCCGCTGTAGGATTTAGTCCCCCGGGTCCTGCTCCATTACGACTTCAATATTCTCCACCCGGATGGTATTGCTATTCATCTCCAGCTTGCCCGTCACTTTCACATGCTTGCCCATGTAACGCCTGGCTTTCGCTGGATCGTCGAGTTTGTAAGTAACCTTCGTTACCGGATCCTTAAGTACCGGTTTACCGTTTTCTCTTACGATATTTCCGCTGAATGACTTAGCCTCTTGCGTCGTAGCCTCTCCGGAAGCCGGAATCTGCCCTTCGTTTTGCTGCTGAGCCTGGGCCGACGACCCACCAACCATCACCACTAGCGTTAAGAGCGCAGCCAGCAAGAAACGAAGCAGGAAGCGTCTCATACCCAAGCCTCCGAACAGCTAAGTTACCGAAATCTCCTGCAACAAGCCTGCCAATCGGCCTTGCGTGCATTCAACCGAGTTCCGTATATCGACCGATGAAGAAGGCCGCAAAGATGGGGCTAATGCAAGCGACAGGTTAAAGCCCTATCTATCCCTACATGATTCACCCGAGTTTAAATTTGCCTTCGGCAGTGTAACTTCCGGAGTGTCTTAGTGCTTTGGGGCTTTTCGTTGAGCGTCTTACGCAGCAACGTCGACCCAGACTTTGTCGATCCAAACTTTTATTAAGTCATACATGATTCCCGGTCCTCGGTTGGAACATTGTTCGCAGACTTGGAGAACTCACATGCTACTCAACTCCCCCGCCGCCTACGGTATGTACTCGCATGACGTCGCTCTGAACGACGTCGTGCACACCCTGAATCAGGCCGGATTCGAAAACAAAGATATCTGCATGATGCTCTCCCCCACCCATCCCATTGCCGCTTTAGTGCGCGATGCCAGCCTGTTCAACTCCGAACGCGAATCCAATGCCACAACCGCTCAGATGATCGGATGGCTATCAGGTTTCGGCGCCGTCCTCATCCCCACCGTCGGCTTTTTCATCAAGTCACAGACCTTCTTCCACGCGCTCATGGTTTCGCGCGAAGGCCCGGCGCTGTGCGGGAATGCCAGAACTTTGGTGGGCCTGGGTTTTTCCGACGATGAAGCCGACCGCTTCGAAAACCAGCTTCGCAACCTGGGAGTGTTGGTCTACGTTTCCTGCTCAGAGAGCGCCAAAACTATGTGGGCTTGCGAAGTCCTGCGCCACACCGGCGCCCGCGAGGCTGCAACCCTGGAAGAGAAAATGGCAGCAACCGCCGTCGCGTGAAGAAAAAAGAGTTGGCAATCCTGGTTTGCACTTTATGGGTTGCACTGTGGGAGAGCTTTGCAAGCACTGCCGGAGAATGCCTGCAGCACCGTCGGAAACGGTAGCTGGATAGAGCTGAACACTGTCACTGCAGGGAACACTCGCACCGCGCGGGAACGCTTGCGGCACCGTGGGAGAGCGGCGCTTTAGGGCCCCGTATACCCTCCAGTCGATACGGGCTTCAGCCCCTGTCGTCCTGCTCCTCATCCCGCCACTTCCCGTAGCGAAAAGCAAATCCCACGCCCACCACCATAATGCTAATCGGAGGAACCAGCATTACAAGAATCGCCCGGTTCAAAGCCCGCTGACCCTCTTTCGGTGTGCTCCTCGCCACGGCATTGCACATCGCGCAGCCCTGTGCCAGGGCGGGCAGGCTGAACCACCCCAACATCAACAGCAGCGCAATCAGGCGACCTTGATGCCCCAGGAATTTCATGATGATGACTTATTCCTTAATGAACACCCAGACGCAGAATGCGTCCCGCGTCGGGGAAGAAAAACAAATACATAATCACAAAAAGCCCGAACACCGAAATCACGATCATCCATCGCATGATCGCGGTCTCAAACTTCAAGTGCATGAAATAAGCAATAATCAGCGCTGATTTGATCACCGAAAGCACCAGCAGCACTTCCAGCATGCGTACCGGTTCGAAGACCTGCCGGTAACCCAGCCAGACCTCGATCCCGGTTAGAACCAGCAGCGCTCCCCACACCCAGAAATATTGCGCTTTGCTGTCATCGTGCGTCGCCACATCATGCATTGTCTCGTCCCCTTGTCATCCT
>DASRWO010000075.1:0-6418 GCA_035654555.1 Candidatus Deferrimicrobiaceae bacterium
TCGGCGGCAAGGCTAGGCTTACGACAGCGGCGAGTCGCTCATTCGAAAGCGCGTGCGCACATGCTCGGAGATCAGTTCGATCGCGGCGCGGTTGGTGACTGGGTCGCTCTGGGCCAAATACCGCATCGCCTCTACCAGCAACCGCTGTCCATCGACGTAGCGCGGATCGGACGTGCGTTCTCTTTTTGTGGGACGACCTAACTTCGGCGGGACTGGAATGGTGAACACTTTGGCCATGCTTCGACTCAGATAAGGATTGTTAAGGCAGTATAGCGCCCACGTGCGTTTTTAAGAACAACATTCTTGCGTTTTAGATGCAGCTACTTATCCGCGCGGCGACACAAATTTCGTTTTGCCCGTAGTTTTCAGACGAAATACATCATTGTTGATCTTAACGTTCACCTTGATCGCCGAATACTTGGCCAGGCGATAGTCTCCCTGCGTCTGGATCAACTTCTGTTGCACGGAAATTCCGCGAGCCAGATCGATCCATAAAATAATCTCCGGAAAATTGCCCCGCACTTTGCCGCTCTTGGGAATCAGTTGCAGCTTCGCCGTCGGAATGTTATCAATGGTCTCTTCGCCCTGGTAGGTAACGTCGAACGATTTTTTCAGGTCCTCGCCGCTGCCTCCGAAACCCAGAACCAGAAAGCTTTCAACCTCCTGATGGTTCGCGCCCGTCGAGTACTCCATGACCTGCTCGATCTTCGGCTGGTACACCTGCAGCTTGCCGTCCTTATAAAGCACGAATTTTTTGTCCGGGTCGGTGAACTCGCCCATCATCTCGATCTGCTGTCCCGCCTTACGATAGTAAACCGTTCCCTTCTGCGTATCGGTCTCATCCACAACTTTCTGATACTGCTGAAAAACAAAATCAGCCTGCGCAGTCTGGAAGTGGGCTGCCGTTTCGTCCATTTTCTTCAGGACGCTGTCGAGCGACGAGGCGTCCTGTTGTTGCCCCGCCGCCCCAAATGAACTCAGCAGCGTAAGCCAGAGCAGTCCGTTGGTCAGCAAGAAGTTTCTCACTCTTCTCTCTTCACCCAAACCCGGTAGCTCTGCACTGTCCTGTTGCGATCGGTCACAGCTTCGTATTTCAGAATCGTTACCGCCCCTGAAATCGGCGCGATAATCCGCCGCAATTGACCCTGCACAGAGGCATCATCCCCCGGCGTAATCGCGCCGCCAGGAATCACATAGGCCAGTCCGCCTTGCGCATCAGCTGTTACAACGACATCAGTCTGATGCAGGTTGCGGGGGACAGGTTTGTCGTTGTAGTTGATCCAGTAAGGCGTGGCAAAGATGAATATGAGAATCAGCGTGACCATCACGTCATAATGCAGCGTGCCACGCTCATGCTGCCAAAGAATGTAGCTGCGGATTGTGCGCCAAAAGGCGTTCATGGGAAGCGCAGGCGCACTCGAACTGGTCGTGGTGATGTCCACACTTTGCAAGTCTAGTGACCGCTTCCCTTCTTGGCAATCATTAAGCTGCAGGCTGCTAGCTCCTAACTCTTGGCTTCCAGCCTGGACCATTGGCAGAGTTTCCGTCAAACCTGGAAGCTAGCGGCAGAAGCTAGAAGCTCTTCTTCGTAATCCGCTCGGCTCCGATGTAAGGCCTTAGGACCTCGGGAATCACAACGCTCCCATCTGCCTGCTGATTGTTTTCCACAATCGCCACCCAGGTGCGACCCACCGCCAATCCGCTGCCATTGAGCGTGTGCACAAACTCCGTCTTGTTCTTGCCCTCTGGCCGGTAGCGAATATTCGCCCGCCGCGCCTGATACGACTCATAATTCGAACAGGACGAAATCTCGCGAAACAACTGTTGCCCCGGCAGCCAGACTTCAATGTCGTATGTCTTCGCCGAAGATGGGCCAATGTCCCCGGTGCACAACGCCACCGTGCGGTAGTGCAGACCTAGCTTCTGCAACACCGTCTCAGCGTTCCGCGTGAGCTTGTCGTGTTCTTCGTACGAGTTCTCTGGCCGCGCGAACTTCACCAGTTCCACTTTTTGAAACTGGTGCTGCCGTATGATCCCGCGCACGTCTTTCCCGTACGATCCCGCCTCGCTGCGAAAGCATGGAGTATATGCCGTTAGCGAAATCGGCAAGCGTTCGGCGTCAAGAACTTCATCGCGATAAAGATTCGTCACTGGCACCTCGGCCGTCGGAATCAGCCACAGATCTTTTTCTCCGTGCGGTACTCGAAACGAATCAGCCGCAAACTTGGGCAACTGTCCCGTGCCGTACATGGATTCAGAATTCACCAGGTAAGGCGGCAAAACCTCTGTATATCCATGCTCGTCGGTGTGCAGATCGAGCATAAAGTTCGCCAGCGCCCGCTCCAGCTTCGCGCCTATATCCCAGTACACCGCGAACCGCGCCCCAGTCAGCTTGACCGCCCGCTCTAAATCCAGAATTCCAAGTTCCGCTCCTAGCTCCCAATGTGGCTTCGGAGTAAAATCAAATTTCGGTGGCGCGCCCCAGCGCCGCACCTCCACGTTTTCTTCGGCACGGTGCCCAACCGGAACACTCTCATGCGGCATGTTCGGAATGCCCGAAAGAATCTCCTGCAGCCTCGCATCCAGGTCAGCCGCAACCTTCTCTCGCTGCTGGATCTGTTCGCGCAATTCTTTTGTTTCGGCAATGGCGACGCTGGCGTCCTGCCCGCTCTTCTTCAACTTCGAAATGTCCTCGGAAGCTCGATTGCGCTGAGCCTTCATGGTCTCAGCTTCCGTGATGGCGTGCCGCCGCTGCGTGTCGAGCTCGCGAAAATCCTTGAGCACGGCAGCCGGGTCCGCACCGCGCTGGCGCAGCATTTCTTCCACCCGCGCCAGATTGTCGCGAACAAAACTTAGATCGAGCATGGACTCACTAATGTATCGGAAACCAGGCAAAAAATGTACCTACGCGGCACCTTTTCAGCTAGGCTTCTATCGTTTCACTTGAATTCAGGTTGTTTGCGATCGGCGAAGGCAAACATAGAAAGTTACTGGAGCTTCCTGACGGCGGGCAACGATTTTCTACGCTTAGTTCCCCCTGAGGGAAGAGCCAAGATGGAGCGCGGTGTCGGTACCGCGCCCTCATCTCGGAATCGTTTCCAACCTGGTTTCAGAACCAGGCGCACTCCGTAACTAGAACGATTTTGGAAGCGTTGCTGTGCCTTCCTGCTGCACCGATTGCAATGCTCCAGGATTGAGTCCCAGTGCTTTCAGAATGGTGGGAGCGACCTCCATGGTTTGCACGGGAGTGGTCACAGTGGTGGCTTTCAAGCTGGGATTCGACAGCAGCATCATCACATTCGTATCGTCATGGGAGAAGCCGCCATGCTCCGCGAGCTTCTTGCCGCTTCCGGAATAAGTAACACCGATGTCTGGCGTGACCAAAATGTCCGGCGTACGAGGGTCGCCATCCGGAGGCAGCCCGGGTGCGTTGTAGAGTTGCGTCATTCCCGCTCCGTAGAAAATCTCGCCGATGCCCGCGATGTTGTTTGTCGCCGGCGATTGTGTCTCGATCAGATTCACTACGTGTTGAGCTGTGCATCCTTTGCTCAACCAGACCAAAGAGACGTCATCTTCGGTTGGCCCCAGTCCGGTTGGATTCAGTGGGGATTCAGAGAAGGGCAAGCAACCGGCATTGGCCGCAATGGTGGCTGGAGAAGTCGTGATCGGGTCACCGGGGATTGTCGAAATACCCAGGTAGCGAGAGGAATCGATCGGGCTTTGTCCATGCTTGGCTGTGACGATGATCAGCGTGGACTCTAACAAACCATTTTTCTTCAACGCGGCAACCATCTCGCCGATGGAAAGGTCGACGAACTCGATCTCGTGCAGCAGCGACTCGGTCGGCGTTCCTTCCGCGTCGAGATAGCCACCAGTCACGGTTGGGCTGAGCGACTTCTCGATCAGCTTCTGTCCGACGCTCACTGCCTGAAAGTTCATTCCGAACACGGCAGGCACAGGCGCGGAGCTGGAACCGTTGTGCGTCTTGCCGTTGATTTCATTCAGAATAGCGTTGACCTTTAGAGTGTCGTAGCACTGAATATTCTGAAAGCTGTCAGTCCAGGTATTCGATGCCGAGACCGCACTCTGATCGGGTAGCGGGTTGCAACTGACGGGGCCCGCGCTCACGCCAGGCAGCGGCACCGGAATCGAATTGATCTCAGGCGAGTAATAGTCGTCGAGGTTGCGCCCGTTTCCGGGACCACTCACGGAAGAATAAGAAGGATGCTTGTCCGACCAGGCGGTGTATCCACCGGCGGCATGCACGACGCCGAAGATGGTATTGGTCCGAACAAAGTTCCAGGGATAGACCGGGGCGCAGCCCTTGCTGGGGTCGCGGACGAGCCTTTTGGGATCGATGGACTGAATCCCTCCGTCGACTCCTGCGGGAGCGCCACCGTTCAGCAACGTCTGGTTGATGTCGATTCCTTCATCGTATTCGGTAGTGGTTCCACTCGGTTCACCGTAGGGCACGCACGAACCAGCCGCCAGGCCGTCACCAGTCGTTTGCGCCGGAGGGTCGAGCGAACGGTCGTAGGCGTCGTCGTAAAACGCTCCCACGCTGCGTGGAGAACCGCCGCTCATAAGCGCCATCAAGCCGGGAAAAGAATCCGAGGGCTCGGAGGTGTAGGCAAAAAGGTAATCAATGCCTGTCGGCTTAAGCCTGGTGAGGTTGGGGCAGAAGAGCTCGCCTCCGTTCGCTCCCGTGATCCCGTTGGCACAATTAATAAAATCTAGCGCGTGCATGCCATCAACGCTGAGCAGCAAAACGTGCTGAATACCAGTAGTGCTGTTGGGAATCTTATCGCTACCTTGGGCGAGAACTTGTCCTGCGAACACGCTCAGCGACATCAGCGTGAACAACAGAGTGTGAACGAGCGAGGCACTCCTGAAATTTTTTTTCATTGGTTTCTCCATGTCAAACTGGCTGAACTTGAAAACAAGCGGAGATGGTCAGAACCACAGAATCTGGAATCTAATCCTGCTCAGTTACCGGGAGGTTTCTCGAAGATTAAAAGAAAGTAAATATGGAAAATTGAATTTTGAGAAAGAGGCAGAGGCACTGCGAGTGGCAGTGCCTCTCTTCCGGTTCTTTCGAGCATTACTTTGCAAGTTGGGTCGCGACTTCAGAAAGCACCGACGTTCCTTCGATCTTGACCGCATCGAGCGCTGCTGGATCCAGCCCCAACGCCTGCAGCATGGTCGGCGCCACTTGCACGGTTTGCGCTTCGGCCGAAACTGTTTGCGTCGTGAAGCTGGGATTGGCAACCAGCAGCATCACGTTGGTATCGTCATGCGCAAAGCCGCCGTGGTCGCCGATCATCGAGGTACTGCCTGAGTACGTCACGCCCACGTTGGGGGCGACGATAATGTCAGGCGATCGCGGATCTTCTCCCGGTTCGAGACCGCCGACGTTATAGTTCAGCGCCAGGCTTGGACCGTAATAAATCTCTCCCAGTCCGATCTCCGTTGCATCGGCTTCGAGCAGATCCACAGCGGCCGTCACGCTTGCGCCTTTTTTCAGCCAGAGCACAGAGACATCGTCTTCGGTGGCGCCGATGCCGGTCGTGTTGAGTGGCGATTCCGAAAAAGGAATTGCCGGACCCAGCAGCGTGGCGGGAGTGTCGCTGCCGTCCGCCACATACCGAGTCGGATCGATGGGCGACTCTCCATGCTTCGCTGTGATGATGATCAGCGTGTTCTCGTACAGGCCCGCGCTCTTGAGAGCACTCACGATCTCGCCGATCGCGGTATCGACATACTCAATCTCCTGCAGCAACTCCCCTCCGGGCAGAGCTGCCGCGTTCTTGTATCCGCCAGTAGCCACGCCCGCCTCGTTCACGGACTGCCCCACGTACACGGATTGAAAATTCATGCCAAAAACTGCCGGAACAACCGCCGGCGCGCCCGAATGAGTCTTGCCGGCAATCTGGTTCAGCAATGCGTACACCTTGATCGCGTCGTAGCACTGGATGTTTTCAAAGCTGGCGTTCCAGGCCGATGCACCGACTGGATCGCGAACTGGGTCGCACGAAGCGCCTTCCAGCGTTTTCACACCCGGCAGGGGCACAACGGCCGAACTGACCTCCGGGGAATAATAATCATCCAAGCCCTTGCCTCCGGGCCCACCCACCATCGAATACGAAGGATGCTTGTCGATCCACGCTGTGTATCCGCCGGCTGCATGGATCACACCAAACGCCGTGTTTACTCGAATAAAGTTCCACGGATAAACTGGCGCACAACCCTCCTGGGGATCTCGCTCCAGCTTCTTTGGATCGAGCGAGGCGATTCCACCTTCTGTCAGGCCCGCTCCGGGAGCGCCGCCATTCAGCTTGGTGTCATCAATATCAACGCCTTGGTCGTTGTCGGTGGTTGTGCCGGTTGGGTTGGTATAGGGTGTACAGCTTCCTCCCGC
>DASRWO010000076.1:0-10598 GCA_035654555.1 Candidatus Deferrimicrobiaceae bacterium
TCCACGAAATCCTCAGGCCGGATCCATTTGGCAAAAGCGGCACGAACTTCTTCGGCAGAGAGCTTTTCGTATCGTTCCGCGGCACGAATGGGCTCATCGAGCGGCAGTCCGATCATTGCGCGGGCGAGAAATCCGTCTGCAATCTGTGACTCGCTGGATTCACCCAGCGGAATCTGGCGGATCAGCATGGCGCGGGCCTGCGCCATCTCCTCGGGACTGGGCGCCGCTACCTGCATAGCGGTCAGATCCTGTTCTATTAGCGCGCGGGCCTTCGGCACATTTACCGGATCGGCGCCGTATGAGACGGTGAAACGGGTACGCGTGCGGCCCGCTTCCAGTTCTTCGTCCACGTTATAGACGTACCCGGTCTTTTCCCGCAGATCGCGGTAAAGGCGCGTAGCGTAGAAGCCGCCGCCCAGAATGTGGTTGCCCAGCTGCAACGGGTAGTAATCGGCGTCAAAGCGATTCATGGGAATTTCTTCCGACAGTGTGGCTTCGTCTTGAACGCGCGCGGGATCAGGAACCCGGCTGGCGGCGCCCTTGTTCGGCGGCACGGGAGGCAGATCAAGCTCCGGCTTCGGCTGCTCCGTCTGCCATGACCCGAAGTTCCGCATAATCTCTTTCTTAGCCTCTTCCGGCGAGATATCACCAATTACCACGATTTTCGTCAGGTCGGGGCGGAACGTTTTCTTGTAATAGTTGTTGACGTCCTGCAGGGTCAACGACGAAATTTTCTCCGGAGTGGCCTCCCGTAACGCCGGGTCGCCAGGAGGCAAAAGGCCTTGCAACAGCGAGCGACTGGCCCGGTAGTCGGGGCTCTTCAAAAGGCCAGCAACCGACTCCGCCGTCTGTTGCTGCACAATCTTGAACGCTGCTTCCGGCAGCGCGGGACTGAGTTCGTTTTCTGCAAGCAATTGCAAGCCGCGGTCAAAGAAAGGTTTCAACACCTGAAGTTCGAAACCTTCTCCTGCACTTTCGTTGGCAGCGATATCGTCCAGAGCCTTCTGAAAGGCGAGCCGGTCAAGGCTGGTTGTGCCATAAGAAAATAAGCCGTCGAGTACGGTCGCGATACCTTCTTTTCCCGGCGGAACCTCGAGAACGTTCTCGTGGCGTATTTCACCGGTGATGGTTATGGTCGGAGTCAGCGGTTCGGTTTCCACGATCAAGTCGATGCCGTTCGGCAGTGTGCTCTCAACCGGGTGGAGATTCCACTTGGGCACGTGAACGTTTTCTATCAAAGACTGCGCCCACTTTGGTAATTCGACGGCCTTGGTTGGAGTGGGCGTCACTTTTTCCGCACCGCCGAATCCCTTGCCGGCGACGGCCTGTCCGGAAGACTCAGGCACCAGCGTGGCGACGATTGCTTGCTGACTGATCAGATATTCTTTAGCGACACGGTTTACATCCTGCACGGTAACTTTCTGAACCGCGTCTACATCTTCCTCAGGTGAATTGCGGCCCTCGGCGGCGAGCGCCTGAGCCCATAGCGAGGCCAGACCGGGAATGGAGTTACGTTCGAACTCAAATGACGCCACTTCGCTGCGCTTGGCCGCCTCCACCAGATCGGGCGGAACGCCGTTACTAGCATATCGCTCAAGGATGCTCCGCAGCGTTTGTTCCATGGCGGAGGCGTTGGCGGTGGTTGGCGTGACTGCGTAGGCGAGCGCCGCGCCGGCCTTACGGTAAGTCTCGCCTAGTTCAAATCCGGCATCGAGAGCCTTTCCATCGGGCACAAGGCCATAAATATCGGCGCGCTGGCTCGCGAGCACATCGCTCAGGACGCGTGCTGCAGCGTAGTCGCCGCTGTCGGAGCCGGGCATGCGGTAAGCGAGGATCGTGATCGTATAGGGATAATCGCTCGGCAGGGTGAAATGCTCGGCTTTGACCGGTTGCAAATCAATTTTTGGTCGTGGCGGAAGAGGCTTCTTCGGAATGTCTCCATAGAACTGCTTGATCAGATCTAACGCTTTTGCCGGATCCACTTGTCCAGTAATCACGAGAATCGCGTTATTGGGCGCGTACCATTTTGTCTGGAAGTTCTTCAACATCGCGCCGGTGGTGAGCTGAAAAGAAGGCCGTGTGCCGAGGGCATCCTCTTTGTAGGGCGTACCGGCGAACATATCGTGATTCATGCGAACCAGAAACTTGTAAGTAGGATTGGATAGATCGCGTGACACTTCCTGTTCGATGGCGCCGCGCTCTTGTGCCCACTGCGCCTGGGTATCGTCAATATTTCGCATGCAATCGGCGTCCGCATGAAGCGCAATTTCCAAGTCTTGAGACGGTACCGTCTCGAAATATTGCGTGATGTTCTGCTGAGTATCGGCATCGTTGTCGCCGCCCAGTTGGGCGAAAATTGCCGCGGTTTGATCGGCTGAGAGGTTGGTACAGCCGCGAAATGCCATGTGTTCCTGAGCGTGGGCCAGGCCGGGAAAGCCCGGGGGCGTTTCATCTCCACCCACAAGATAGTTTTCTTCTACCGTGACGACCGGAGCGAGATCATTGCGCACGATCACAACGCGCAGGCCGTTGGGCAGTGTGGAGCGCGTCACATCCTCCGCGGAGGTTTTGGGCAGGGGAATACTCTGCGCGGGGCAGAATGTGCTTCCCAAACAGATGACGAGCGAAAAAATGTGCCGTCGCAAAAAAAACGATAAATTTTCCATGATGCTCTTGCAGTAAGTACTAGACGTCGAGGTCACATCGGCAATCAGTCTACTTGGAGTATCAAAACCAAGCCCAGGTTGCGTGCCGAGGAAACGAATCGCTGTCAGGGTAAATGATTCCGGTAACAAATGTACTGTATACGTCCGATGGCTGGGTGAGGGTCAAGATACTACGCTCTCTACTTTTGGATCTTTTTGGACGGTATGCACGTAATCCACATTAAGGAAAAGTTGCGGAATAAGGCGGCACGACTTTGGCGGGCATATCGGCTTTACGTCGTGATATTCCTGCTGACAATACTTCTGAGTGCGGCCAACGCCCCCGCCTACTCGGTTCTTACCCACGAAGAGCTCATCGACCTGGCATGGAAAGGTTCCATCCGGCCGCTACTGCAGGCGCGTTTTCCCGCTGCGACCGAAGAGCAACTGCGTGAGGCGCACGCCTACGCCTATGGTGGTTGCGCCATTCAGGACATGGGCTATTATCCGTTCGGGAAGAAATTTTTCAGCAATCTTACCCACTACGTGCGAACCGGCGACTTCATCGCGTGGCTTTTTCAGAATGCTCGAACCATCGATGAATATGCGTTTGCCATTGGCGCATTGTCGCACTATCTGGGCGACTCGATCGGTCACTCGGAGGCGGTGAATCCCTCGACGGCGGTGGAGTTCCCTAAATTGAGACGGCGGTTTGGACGCAGCGTCACCTATGGCGAAAGCCCCCACGGTCACATTCGAACCGAATTCGCTTTTGATATTGACGAGATCAAGAGCGGGGCGTTTGGGCCACCCGCATACCTGCGTTCTATCGGTTTCAAAGTACCGAGAAAGTTCCTGGAAGCGGCTTTTGCCAACACTTACGGATTTGATATCCATGAACTCCTGGGGAGAGCCCATCCCGCACTGAGAAGCTACCGCACTTCGGTACGAAGCTTCATCCCCGCCTTTGCGGAAGCCGAAGTCGTGTTGCACCGGCATCAGTTTCCTCCGCACCCGGATGACAAGGCGTATCACATTTTCGCCGAGCGTGTGGATCGCACAAACTATGAACGCAATTGGAGACATGCCTATCGTGGTCCTGGAGTAAGGGCACACTTGCTGGCGATTCTGGTCTTCGTTATTCCGAAGGTAGGCGCTGCTTCTGATCTGGCGATAAAAATTCCGAAACCCGAAACGGAAGAATGGTACTTGCGCAGCGTCAACCGCACCGTGGATAACTTTCGTGAAGTCCTGGACACGTTGCGCGCGGATCGCGACGCCCCGGTTACCCTCGCGAACCTTGACCTCGATACAGGAAACCGCGCCAAAATCGGCGATTACCCTCTGGCCGACGAAACGTATGCGCAACTACTGGCGCGCATCACGTCGAACCCCAGCCGGGTGATCCCTGTTGGCCTCAGGCAAAATATCATTACGTACTACGCAGATCCGGATGCGACGAATGCCTTAGGTCCGCAAGTTAGTGTGCAACTCGGTGTGTTGAAGGGGATGAGAACTGCCGATCGCCTGACCAGAGACGCAAGCCCTTAAACAGATCAACGCCGAAGCGCGCATCGGGAATCCGTGGCGCCAGATTGGATTTGTATTTTGCGCCGCGGCCGGACACTCACAATCTGCCCGGCCTGCGGACTGGCAATTGAGATGGATGTTAGCGCTCTTCAGCCACTTCCATCCCCGGCGTTGCCTGGCTTTGATGCCTGCCATGCAGCGTGACCCGCACGCCGCGCTGCGCATTCACGCGAGTAGTAGTCGCCCAGTCGATGTCATCGGTGCTGATAACGCCGCTTCCACCGCTGGCTAGAGTGTAAGTGATGCGACCATCCTGATAGCCATAGCTACTCACGGAAAGAGCCATTCCGGTAGTTAGCACGAACACGGGCATGCTCGGCGTACTCCCGGGATTTGCCGGCACTGAGCTTGTGACCAGCGAGGCATAAGAAGCATGTGGGGCTACGGTCAACTCCAAGTCTGAAGTTGAGGTCCTGGCGCGCACGGATAGTTGAGGCGTGCTTTGCCGCAACTGCGATTGTTCGAACGACTCGTTCCTGGGCTGATTGAAATAATGCCAGCCCTGGCCCAGAGACGCACGCTGCGCCAACTGTGGCACCTGAACGTCATCCATAAGCCGCAGAGTCATGACTGACTCGCCCTTGAGTGCCGGCTGTGGACCCCGCGCGGGTAACATGATGACTTTCCACGGCCACAACGGCGGGAGCATCCATTCAACCGCGTCACGCCTGGCGTGACCCTTTCCACGGATGTCGCCCTCTTTGTCCACCTTATATCCGCGCGTGGCGATTACCTTTGCATCCAAGGGAAGATCGCCGCTGGGCAACCCGATACGATCGAACTGCAGTTTCATATGTCCTTTGCCAAAAAAGTGGCCGGGCTCTTTCGCGGATTCCAGATGTCCCACCAGATAGCTGCCGCGGGGGAATGCCTCCTGACCGAATTCGGTGACGCCGCGCAGGTGGCAGAGAACAGGATCGCCGACGGCTGCGGTTGACGGAGAGAAGTTCGGTTCATTCAATGTGCACTGCAGAAGAGTGCCGGCGGGCAGGACGACGTCCCGCGCGCTGGCGCTTAAGGCAAAGGCGAGTGTGAGGGTTGCAAGGGTGGTGTAAGCGATGAACTTCATGGTGGGACCTCCCGTCTAATGCACCGGCTCGCGATATGGGATCGCGTCAAACCCCGCCCGGTTCTGCGAAGTTAATCATAAATCGATATTGCGGTCAATCGGCAATCTGACCTAGAAGAAACTAAATCCGAGGTGAGTTTCAAAGGGGGAGCATGAGCTCCAGAGGATTACAATTCCGCCAAGGAGATTGGCTATGTCTCTATGCAAACTTGGCTTGCTCATGCTAACCGCCACGCTTGCCAGTTCCGCGGCCGTGGGCGTGCTCGATGTAAAGATAAAGGAATACGATGTACCGACCGCGAAGTCACGCCCCCATGATCCTGCACTCGCTCCCGACGGCTCCCTTTGGTACACCGGACAGGGAGCGAACAAACTCGGCCGGCTTGATCCTAAGACTGGAGTGTTTAAGGAATTCGCACTGAAGACGCCCAACTCCGGCCCACACGGGCTGGTTGCCGATAGAGATGGCAATATTTGGTTTACTGCGATCTCTGCGGGCTACGTCGGCAAGCTGAATCCAAAGACCGGCGAGATTGCTGAATATCGGCCGGCCGATGGAGCCGAAATTGATCCCCATACGCCGGTATTCGATCACAAAGGCATTCTGTGGTTCACCAACGAAGAGACAAACTATATCGGACGCCTCGATCCGAATACCGGCAAAATGATCCTGACTAAAGTGCCGACTCCGCATGCCGTGCCTTACGGCATCGTGATCTTGAAGGATGGCACTCCATTCTTTTGCGAGTTCGGGGCCAATAAGCTAGCCAGCATCGACCCAAGGACCATGACGATCCGCGAATTTGCTCTGCCCGAAGCCGACGCGAGGCCACGGCGCATCGCGCTGGCACCAGACGGCTCCGTTTACTACACTGATTTTTCTCGTGGTTATCTGGGACACTTCGATCCGGCCACGGGAAAGCTCTTGAAAGAATGGAAATCGCCAGGCGGCCCCGACTCAGAACCTTATGGCATCGCTGTCACAAGCGATGGCACAGTCTGGTACAGCGAGTCAGGGGTGAAGCCCAATACACTGGTAAGGTTCGATTCTAAGTCAGAGAGCTTCAGCGCCAAGCCGATCCCCTCCGGAGGTGGAGTGGTCCGGAATATGGTGGCAACTCCAGATCGGCGGCTCTACTTAGCTTGCAGCGGCGTGAACAAGGTGGCAATAGTTGAGCTCGATTGAAGGTTGATTTTCTTGCCAGCTCCAAGCGTGCAAAATAAAAATTGGCGTCCCGTTGTGTGGGACGCCAATTTTATTACGAAACCGACTCAGGCGCCCGCGCTGGCGGCTCGAGAGAGTGGTGTGATCCGTAAACCCTCCTCGATACGGCCAAAGTAAAGCCGGTAGGAGCGGTGGATCCCATACATTACGGGGAACACCAGAATTGCCGCCTGCCAGCCGAAGCGATGGCCCACCAGGCTAAGCATCGAAGTAATTCCCGCGCTAAGCACGTAGTAGGGGAATGACAGCTGCATGATGCCCCTCCAGGCCCGACGCATGGAGCTGTTCTCGCTCAGTTTGATGATGGCTGCCACTGGAACCGTTTGCCCCAGAAAAAAGGCAGCGGTTGTCGCCGATAGAGTGAGTGGTACGGATGCCCAACTCGCATGGTTCAGCCATGCGGCATTCCAGATCAGATTTGCCATGCTGGCTGCCACCGCCATCATGCTGATATTGAACACCATTTGCTCCGGCCGAAACTCCTTATTCTGCTGCGGCCAGCACTGCGCGACGGTGGAGGCAGACGCAATCAAAATTGCTTCTAGCGCACTGAGGTTCACCACCGCAAGCAACAGGAACGGAAGGTTGACGGACATGTTGCCTTCTATCCCTGGCAATCTAACTTTCATCCGCGACGTCGCCGCCGCTAGCGCCAGTAGAGCCAGGGTATAGAAGGGGTGAAGTGTATGGCTTCCGAGTCCTGCGTATATCGTGCTCGCAATCGCCGCCAGGGCTATCATTCCGATGAATGTCTGAGTCAGCCGTTTCGTGTGATTCATGGTCGTCTCCTTTCTTTGGTCTAATCACACACAGCTACTGCTCGTCGTCTCCAGCATCGGAGAACGCACCATCGGTGGTCGATACAGCGGCGCCCCAAACCACGCTTGTGGCCTGAGTGCCCGTGCCAGTGCTCGAACCCCAAACCACGCTAAAGGCACTGAGAGAGTTGGTATTCCAGGGCAACGAGGCTCCCCAAACCACAGAGCTGCCCGTAACACTCGCTCCCCAGACTACTGAGGCTCCCCAAACCACTGAACTTCCCCAAACCACCGACCCTGCCGCAACGCTGCCGTTTCCCTCAACCAGAGAAACCGCGCCTTTGGAGTTGACGACGATCGATGGAGATAATGCTGCTCCCACTGTGGCCGGAGCGACGTTAGTGTCAGCCACCGCGTTCTGCATATCGAGCAAGCCCGCGCCGACTGACAGGAGATCGTAGAAGTCAGTGAACGTCTGCAGAAGATGTGGAACATAGGCGTTGGTGGAGGTTGGCCACGCTTTATACGTGGTCTTCATCAGGCGCGCCTTAACCTGGTCGGGTGTCAGCGCGTTATTTTGCTGAAGAATCAATGCAACCGCTCCGCTTACGACGGGGGTTGCCATGCTGGTGCCGCTAAGCGTGAAGTAATCGTTGTTGCCGTCATTACCGTTGACCCGCTCAGATGGATAAGTCGCTTCCAGCGTGGCGCCAGGGGCGGATAAGGAAACGATATCGTTGCCCGGAGCCATCAAGTCAGGCTTTACCACGTGATCGTAGGTGGTGGGGCCCTTGGAGCTGAAACTCGCTTTCGTCTCTGCCGCCGGAGAAGAAGATCCGTTGCTCTTCATCGCGCCCACCGTAATCACGAAGGGATCATTGCCCGGCGCGGTGATCGTTCCGAAACCGTTGCTGCCGTTGACGCTCACGCGTCCGTAATTGCCAGCCGCTACCACTACCACGATGCCCGCCTTCCAAGCCGCTTCAACCGCCTGGCAAAGAGGATCCTGGGTGTAGCTGACGAAAATGCCGCGGCCGAGCGACAGATTAATCACTCGGATGTTGTAAGTGCTCTGCAGCGCGATTGCTTGCTCGATGGCCGCGATCACATTGCTGTCGCTGCCGGAACCATTCAGGTCGAGCACGCGAAGGTCGATAAGATTCACCCCAGGGGCAACTCCAATGTAATTCCCGCCGGAGAGATATCCGTTGCCACCAATTATTCCGGCGACGTGAGTACCATGACCATACAAGTCGTACATGGCGCCGCTCGAGTTGGAATTCGCGGTGCCGGTGAAATCCTGACGGTAAACCACGCGCGAGTTAGACTCGGTCGAATCTTTTAAATCGGGATGGCTATCGTTAATACCGCTGTCAATCACAGCCACGCCGATTCCGGCTCCGTTATAGCCAGCATTCCAGGCTGAGGGTACGCCGGTCGCGACATCGGAGACGTCATCGAGCCCCTTCATAGGATGGTCGACGCTTATGGAAAGAACCTCAGGGTCCGCTTCCAAGGCCGGCAATGCGTTAACCGGAATCGTCAGGGCGATGCCCTTGACCGAATGGAGCCGGTGATTCAGCCGGCCACCCAAAAGCTGCGCACGGCCTTCTTCGGCCGTTTGTGGAATCTGCTTGTACTGCACGATGACCTTCACGGTCTCGCTGGCTTTCGCGCCGTGATTCGCTCGCGCGGCGATCGGCGCAAGATCCGGAGCAAACTTGCCAACCGCCTTGCCGCCTTGGGCAAACGCGGACTCTGCCAGCAAGAGCAACAGGATCGCGCTCAAGCGTTTTCCCCAAGCCGCGCTGTGACGCTCGCCTCGGCTCGGGCTTTTAGGTTTCGGTGTCTGCGACATAACTCTCGCTTTCTGTGGCACAGAATTGTGCTCCGACTCGGCTAAGCTAGTGCACGGGCGCTGCCAATCGATCTGCCGTAAGTTGTTGCAGTGTCTAGGGATCATGGGAGTGGTCGAGGGTACGATCAGGCCAGTCTGTCTCGCACTCGGGGGCATGGGACAAGTTGTCCCCTCCGCTCGGGCTGATTACTTCAGTTTGATCGCAGCGGTTACCGTGCTAGAAGGTCAGACAATTGGTGGGAGATTTAACGCGCCGTTGCCGCTTCAGTTTTTACCGGTACTTTTTCGTTCGCAAGCAAAATCCGCGGCAGCGCCGCCATTAATTGCTGGGTGTATTCATGCCTGGGATGGGAGAAGATCTGGGACGTCGTTCCACATTCTACAATCGCACCGTGGTCAAGAATGGCGATGCGGTCACAAATTCCCGCGACCGATGCCAGATCGTGAGAGATATAAAGGATAGCCATTCCTGTGGAGCGATTCAGTTCGCGAAACAGCGCAAGAATCTCAGCCTGCGTAATCACATCGAGCGCGCTGGTTGCCTCATCGGCAATCAGCAGCGCGGGGCGATGCAGGATGGCCATTGCGATGAGCACACGCTGCGCCTGTCCTACGCTCATTTGCGAAGGATATTTCCGTTGAAATTCGTCGTGAGACGGAAGGGAAACGCTTTCGAGACAGGTGCGAATTGCATTCGCGCAATCGGTGGCAGTACCTGAGGCGTGCGCCCGCCAGGCTTCTTTGAGTTGGGTTCTGACCTTGAGTGCGGGATTTAGAGAAGCTAGAGGGCTTTGCAAGACCAGCGAAATTGTTCGTCCGCGTAGCTGGCGCAATTCTCGTTCCGATAGTTGGAGGAGGTCGGCATCTTGAAACTTGATTGTTCCCTCAGATCGAGAGTGCTTTTTGTCGAGAAGGCCGAGAATCGCCATGGCCAGCGTGCTCTTGCCGGAGCCGCTTTGCCCCACGAGACCCAGCACTTCACCCGGCTGAATTGCGATCTCGACGTCACGTAAAACCGCATGCTTATTTCCGTAACGGACAGAGAGTCGTGCTGAAAGCAGAGGCTGGTTTGGTGGAAGCTGAGACATCGTTCTTGTACCTTGTGCTGCTTTGATTCTCAGATCAGTAATTCTCAGATCACGGCGAATCCGCACAAATCCCCCGCGAAGAGTTGTTAGCTACTTCGCGGCCACCGTGAGCCTATCCGCGTTCCAGAACGTCTGTGGTGACAGAATCACTGGCGCAGCTCCGTGCACTGTCGTGGACACAGCAGAGAGCGCGTCCTTGTTGATCAGGAAAATAAATGGATCCTGCTCGACCACGATTTCCTGCACCCGATCGAATGCCTCCTTGCGGCGTTTCGGATCTGTGGAAGCGGCTTGGACCCGCATCAGGCGGTCGATTTCAGCCTCCCAGGAAGTCTTTGGAACTTTCTGCTGTGGATTCCACTGGT
>DASRWO010000077.1:0-4602 GCA_035654555.1 Candidatus Deferrimicrobiaceae bacterium
GCTCCGGACCTGGCGTCAATCTTGTAAGAAGAGATTGTGACTTTGAGCGATCCTTTCCGCGCATCGTCCACGGCCCTGGTGTAGTCGGCTACTGCCTTATCTGGGTCGGAGGTTTGATAAGGCCATAGAACATTGCCGACCAGTTCCCAAATTCGATCATAGTCAGCCCGATTGAGCAGAAATTTCATTTCATGAGGGTAAGACAATGATGACCGGATGGTCTCTCCATACCCGGGCCCCAAAGTCTGGTGCGGATTGAACCGCAAGGGGGGATTGACGGGGTAGACATAGTCGTCTTTATTCGCTTCTGCCGGAACGATGTCGATGAACCATGCCGGCTGTTTTTCGCTCATTACCCGAAACAGCAGGCCTCCCCCTAACTCACGTTGAAAATCGTTAGAAGCATTGAGCGCTACTTTGAAAGATACCGACTGGCAGGAAAACGATTGCTGTTTGTGCGCACTGGCCGACGCAGGCACGATCAGCGCCATTAAGCTCGCCAGCAGGATCTGCCCTCCGTTCCATTCCAACATAAATTCGGTCAGCCCCTTTTCCGCTTTCGTTTAACAGGAGGCTTCTTCTCTTCGAAGATCGCGAACTGGATTTTCTTCTCCACCGGATCGATGCGGTCGACCAGCACGCGAATTCTCTGTCCCAGGCTGTAAGTTTTGCGCGAGCGCTGGCCGATGATCTGCCGCGTGTTCTCGTGGTAGGTGTAGTAATCGTCGGTGAGCGTGTTCAGCGGCACCAGGCCTTCGATGAACAGGTCGGTGAGTTCGACGAAGAAGCCGAATTTAGTGACGCTCGTGATCAGGCCGTCGAAGTCTTCGCCCACACGATCCTGCATGAACTTTACTTTCTTCCACTCCATGAGTTCGCGTTCGGCTTCGTCGGCGCGGCGCTCGGAATGGCTGGACTCCTCGGCGATGTTGTGCAGTTCGTCGATTGGGATCGGCCCGCCAAGAGGTTCGAGCGCGTGGCGATGCGCGCCGTGATCGCGGCGTTTGGACCACGGCGAAGGCGCATTTTCCTCACCCTCGCGCGCTGCTGAGTTGGATCGCGGTTGCGATGCGGACGAGGGTAAGGGGAAAATTCCAATCGGTATCTCCCCATCGTGTCGTTCGGCCGATTCATGCAGCACAGATTTCAGAATTCTATGCACGATCAGGTCGGGATAGCGGCGGATGGGCGAGGTAAAGTGCGTGTAACTCGGAGCCGCCAGCGCGAAGTGGCCGAGATTTTCTTCCGAGTAACGAGCCTGTTTCAGCGAGCGCAACATCAGGTAGCTCAGAATTCGCTCTTCCGGCTTGCCCGCGATTTTCGCCGCGAGCTTCTGGTACATACGCGGAGTGATGTGAACGTCTTTCGGCACTTCGATGGTGCGCGCCTGTTTGCCGGTGCCGCGTGCGGCGCGGCGATCGCTCTTGAACTGCACACGCTGAATCGGCAGTGGGCCGACGCCGAGAGAATATCCAAAGGTCGCAGCGATCACCTCGAAATCGTAAACCCGCTTGGCATCAGGCTTTTCATGAACTCGATATAAAGACGCGACGCGCTTGGATTCCAGATATTGCGCCACGCACTCGTTGGCCGAGAGCATGAACTCTTCGATCAGACGATGGGCAATGTTGCGCTCGGAGCGCGTGATGCTCTTCATCAATCCGAGTTCATCGAATTCGATGACCGGCTCGGGCAGGTCGAAGTCAATCGAACCGCGGCGCTGGCGTTTGCGGTTGAGGATCATCGCCAAATCGCGCATCATTTCGAACGTAGGCACAAGGGAAGCGTAACGCTGGCGCGTAGCGGCCTCGTCCTCCAGCACGTTGTTTACGGCCGTATAAGTCATGCGCTCCGCTGACCGGATGATGCCTTCGCATAATTCGTAGCTCAGGATCTCGCCTTGGGGATCGATCTGCATCACGCACGAAAGCACCAGTCGATCAAGATGCGGTCGCAGGCTGCAAATGTCCGTCGACAGTTCCAGAGGCAGCATGGGCACGGCGCGGTCAGGAAAGTAAACGCTCGTCCCGCGCAGTTGCGCTTCCTGATCGAGCGCGGAACCGGGCGTGACGTATTGGGCGACGTCGGCAATGTGTACCTGCAATTCGAAATTGCCGTTTTCGAGACGGCGGACGGTTACAGCGTCATCGAAGTCGCGTGCCGTTTCGCCGTCAATTGTGACGATGGGCACGGCGCGGAAATCGACGCGGTGGCGAACTTCCCGCGCCGGGATGACGGCGGGAATATTCTGCGCCTCTTCCAGAGTGGCTACGGGGAAGTGATGGGGCAGATGAAATTTGCGGATGATGATTTCGACATCGACACCGAAGTCGTCCTGGCGGCCGAGAATTTCGAAGACACGCCCGCGGGGATTCTGCGTGGGCGTGGGCCAATCCGTGATCTCGACATCGACGACAACACCTTCGAGGTCGTCCCATTCGGAGTGCAGTGCAGCTTCGTCTCCGAGCACGCGGTCCACGGATTTCTTGCTTTTATTCGGCGCTGCCTTTTCGCCGGCTTCTCTCGCGTCAGGAATTTCCATGCCAGGTGGGATCACGATTTCTTGCGTAATCTTGCTGTCGATAGGCTTCACGTAATTGTGGCGGCTGCCGTAATGAAAAATTCCCACCACCGTGGGATGATTACGCACCACCGAGCGCACAATGCGCCCTTCGGCGCGCCCGTCGGGACGGGTGGTCACAATATCGACCAGCACGCGATCACCGTGCATGGCATTTCCGATTGCGTGAGGCGGGATAAAGATGTCCCCCACCAGCAGTGACCTCAGCGATGGGCTCAGCGAGTTCGAGTCAGGAACGACAAAGCCGAAACCGTCGCGGTGCATGGTGAGGCGTCCGGCAACAAGGTTCTTGTCGGCTGCGGCTTGCGGCAGGGCGTAGCGATCGGAATTCAACTCGACCAGTTGTCCTGCGGCAAGCAGCTTTTGCAGGTGGGTTTCGAGATCTTTTCGGGCAGCGCCATGCAAGCCCAACTCGCGGACAAGCTGCTTAAATCCTGCCGAACGTTTGGGCTGGAGGGCGATGTGTTTCAGAATGGCGGAATCGGAGATCATGGAGGTCGCGCGTTCGTTCTCGTGGTTGGCGATCGGCGGAAAGTTTCGCCCTCACCATCCTAGCGTAAGCACAGGGAAACGCATCTTCTCACCATGTATCACCGCCGCCACGTGGAGGCCAAGCTCCGAGCGTGCGGCGAAGCATCGCGATCTGCCCGGCGTGGTAACTGTTGTGAGCCATCAGTTGCCCTAGAAGCGCTTCCACGGTGTCCGCGCGTTGCTGGTGACTGGGATGCGCAGCTTCCACTTGACGTTCTAGCTCGTTTGGATCCGAATCAGCAAGTGTGGCGGCGTTGCTCAGCAGTGCAAAAATCGTTGCACCGACGCCTTCCATTCCTCCTCGCTCACCTGCGCCACCTCCGGGAAGCTCTCGGCATTGTGTTCCGGATACGGAGGCTTGAGGCCGCGCGCTCGTCGCAGATCGTAGTCCATCCAATAATTCATGTGAAAGAGAAGTTGCGCGATCGAATGGGGGAAGCCGGCAACGCGGCGACTGGCAAGTTCCGGGGAAATATCTTCCACGCAGGCAAAAGGATCGGCGTGCGCTCCCTTGCCGCGAAGCAACTCAAGCAATGCGCGAGATGGCATGACGATCACCCACGCGCCGCTGCGAAATACTTCTCTTCCAGGATCTTGCGATGGTGCAGTTCGTGCCCTGCAATTATGTAAGCCAGCGCCCGGACCGTCACTTCATTCTTGCTCGCCACGCCGCGGCGCATCCAGGCCGCTTCGTCGAGGTTCCGCAGCAGCGAGAGAGTGGCACGGCGAACCGCGATGAAGTCCTCGACCAAATCAGAGAGGAGACGATTGGCGAACGGACCCTCGCGCACATAATCATCCTGTTCGAAGCTTTCGAGCGGCGTCTTATCGGCGCGAGAAATGCGCAGCGCCCGATAGGCGAAAATTCGCTCCGCATCGCATACATGTCCGAGAACCTCTTTAGCGCTCCACTTCCCCGGTGCGTAGCGGAAGTCCCCATCTTTCTCGTCACGCCCGCAGAGCAGCATCATGGTCTGACGCCGCTGACGATCAAGCCTATCAAGAATGTCATCTCCCTCTACCAAAGAGATGTAGCGACCGTAATAAGGAGCGTATTCATCTGGCTGAGGACGAGCGATCGTGAATGCTGGTGGAGTAATGACGGCTGGCTCTGACATGGCTTGCTCCTTTGGATGAAGCTTTTTGGTCGGACCCTGCTTGGTAGAATTCTGGCTCGAGAATTTGTTGAGCCAAGAGCATACTCCGATAGACTGTGGAACGGTTCACAGGTGAGCCTCGTTCCGGGAATCCTTACATGGTGTGAGAGCCAAAAGGGGAGTTCGGTAACCCAGAGGCTGCGCCCACCCGACCCGAAAGTGCGTACCACAGAAGGAAACTTCGTTGAAAATAAAGCTTTTCCACAGCGCTCAATGTGAGACGACGGAGTACAATTCCATTTGGTCACGCAAGTGCGGCACGTGATCCCTAATCCCAACAAGGAAAGGAACTATGTAACCCATGTGGAAGCCGACGAATCAGCCTCAGACCCC
>DASRWO010000078.1:0-6515 GCA_035654555.1 Candidatus Deferrimicrobiaceae bacterium
GTCTGATCTGGTGGTATCTCGGACCATTGACCTTCTTGCCGCTTATGCTTACCGGAGTCTGCGACTGGAGCGTCAGCGCAGCGTCAGCACTACTTCCTTCTCTGATCGGACATCTGATCTACGGCGCCGTGACTGCGTTGGCATTTCTCTTGCTTGAACGCCAGTACACTCGCTGGCTCCTCCTCGATCCGCGGTTTGCAGCTCGGGAGCTTAGACGGATTCGCCCGGTGGGAACGCCTGCGCCTGCGTTGTGGTTTTTCGCGCTGAGTCTGGGAGTACTGCTGCCCATTCTGCTCGGGTAATACCGAGACTATCGCTCGCAAGAAACCAAAAGAGGGGCCGCCAGTAGACTCGCCCACATACGCTGCTTAGTTCTGTTTTTTCTAAAATTTCGCTCGTTTCGGCCCGCTCGACCATCAGCCTGTTTATCTAATTTGATAGATTTAGCAAGAAGCTGGGACTCTTCTCCAGCTGAATGGCTGTTTCTTGCAGCTCTCGGGCTTCACGGCGAAGCCGTTCCGACGAGTTCTTCTTCTGACCCATAGCGGGAACAATTGGCAAAACTGCATTTCGAATCGATCTTACCTTCATTTCTCGGATCGTATTTGAGCTTGCGCAAAGCTGGTGTGAGTTCAGGGCCGAGGGATAATCTCACCGAAAAAGCGGAGCCGGATGTAACGTATTGGCCGATAACGACTCTCATTCTCACGAACCCGTCTTACTGAGAACCTCTGGTGATTGATTCGGAACACCTCATATCGGAGGGAGACACGTGAATTGCTTCAGACACTATTCAGCATGAGCTGGTGCAAGCGGCGAGTTCTCGCGTCTTCGCTTATGTTCTTGGGATTGTGCCCACGAGCCCAGGCCGCAGCTCCTGCCGAGATAACAAAATTACCCTCCGGCCTGATCGAATTGAATCAGGGCTGGGTCGAACATGACGGAGACGAGACGAAATGGTCCCGTCCTGACTTCGATGACAGCGGATGGAATCCGGTCGATCTCGACGATCAAGGCCCTGCTCAACAGGGCTGGCACTGGTATCGGCGTCAAGTAAACTTCGGGCCAGGTCAACGCGATTTGCATTTATTGCTTGCCGGAGGCGATGGGACCTACGAGTTATTCGTCAACGGAATCCGAGTGCCGGGACCCACTCTCCGCTCATCTCTCCTGGTTAGCCAGCCGATCGAGACCGTTTTCCCAGTAGATGCCGCCAACGGCATTCTTGAAATCGCTTTGAGGACACGAGTTCCGCCGGGCTATGCTGCCTGGCACATGCCCCAATTTACGCGTGTGACGATGGGCTCTCCCAGCGCCATCGAATACGAGAGACAGGCGATTGAGAGTCAGCGGCTATCTGGCCTTGCGCCTTCGATTCTCATCAACTTGTTGCTTTGCGTTGCTGGTACGAGTGGCTTGGCTCTGTACAAGATCCAACGAACCGCGCGGGAATACATCTTTCTCGGGTCGTACCTGTTGATCGTAGGGATATCCAATGCCCTTTCGACACTCCAATCCTGCGGCCTCCTCCCGCTATCTGCGAATTTCTTGATCGCCGACCCTCTGATTTATGCGTGGGTTATAGCCCAGATCGAGTTCACATACAGCTTCGCCGGCAAGCGCGTGAGCCGGATTTGGCGAATCTACGAAATGTCTCTTATCCTGCCCCTGGCGCTTTCATTCCTTACCTGGATCGGCTGGTTTGGGAGTGATACTTATGTGTTGATTGAAGCGGCCGCAACAGCTCCGGTGGGGCTACTCTTATCGGTACTGCTCTTCGTCTGGTATCGCCAACGTAATCGCGAGGCTGGATGGCTCATTCTTCCGAGCCTCGCTCCCGCCGTTTCGACTGCTCTCTTCGACCTTGGAACAGCATCGATCACCCTGGGTTGGCGACCATTCAATTTCTTAGTCGAACCAATCCAGATCGGTCCCATCACCCTTCAACTGGTCGATGTCGGGACGCTCGTGTTTTTGTTCTCCATCGCTGTTGTGATGTTTTTCCGGTTTAGCCGCGTGAGCCGCGAGCAGGCGCGGGCTGCAGCAGAATTGGCTGCGGCCCGCGAAATCCAGCGGCACCTCGTTCCATCCGTGCTTCCGACTCTGCCGGATTACGCGATTGAGACGGCCTATTTTCCAGCGCGGGAGGTGGGCGGTGATTTTTACCAGGTCCTTCCTCAAACGGACGGGTCCATTCTGATTGTGATCGGAGATGTTAGCGGCAAGGGCTTAGGAGCTGGAATGACCGGAGCCTTCGCGATCGGCGCGCTCCACGCGATCGCGGCTGTGATCGCGGATCCTCCACAACTTCTTAATCGATTGAACCGTGAGATCCTCCGCGGAAAGGACAGCGGATTCATCACCTGCCTTTGCGTAAGGCTCAATCCCAATGGACAAATGACGGTTTCCAATGCGGGTCATGGCCCGTTCTATAAAAATGGCGAAGAGTTCACCAGCGAAGGAGGACCTCCACTGGGCTTGTTCCCCGAGCTGGTTTATTCAGAATCGCACTTTGAATTCAATCGCGGCGACGGCCTTACTCTGCTGTCAGACGGCGTCGTCGAGGCTACAGATTCAAAGGGCGAGATGTTGGGAGCTGAACGGACAAAGGCGCTCAGCACTCGATCGGCCCATGAAATCGCCGCCGCCGCACAGCAATTCGGTCAAGCAGACGACATTACCGTGGTTAAACTTAGGCATACTTCACTCGAGACCGATATCGCCTAGCGTCTCGGCCAGATCAGATTCCGACCGTCTGTGCGATCGCCTTCTTGCATGAATACGAGAGGCGCGTCCTGCAAGCGCTGAAACTTTTAGGGATGTGCTGCGTCATATTTTGAGCTGCTCCACGGCTACTGCCAGGCATCTCGAATCGATCCCAATTTTATCTCTCGGATCCTATTAGGCGTGGCGCAGGGCTGATGTGAGTTCAGAGCCGAGGGATATCAATCCCGCCGACGGCGCGAGAATCCTCGGTCGGAGAAACATCCCCCGGCATCAAGTGGTTGTTCGATCTGGACTTCAATTTACGCTGGGGCCTAGAGTTACACTGGCGCAGCGGGTACCGTAGGTCGCCTGCATACTTTAGCGCGATTCGTCTTTCAACCGGGCTTACCCTCATGGAACAACAGATCCACAAGCACCGCCGAGTGCAAGATTCCAATCCGCAAATGCGCCAAACTCAATTGGAAGAAGAGATCTGCCGCCTAAGAACGGAACTGGAACGCGTCGAGGCCGAAGCTCACGACGCGAGGAACGCCTTGCAATCGAGTGAAGAATTCAAGAGCCGTCTCATAGCCTGTAGCCGGGATTGCATCAAGGTACTCGATCTCGAGGGCCGCCTAGTATTCATGAACGAGGGCGGGATGCAGGTGCTGGAACTGTGTGACTTAGGTCCGCTGCTAAACAAACCGTGGATCGATGTGTGGGAGAGCGACTGTCAAAATGCGGTTCGTGTCGCGCTGGAAGCGGCGAAGGCCGGAGGGATCGGACATTTTGTCGGTAGTTTTCCTACCACTAGGACGAAGCAAATGCGGTGGTGGGATGTAGTGATCACGCCTGTCCGGGATGCGAATGGCCAAGCGCATCATCTGCTGTCAATTTCCCGCGATATCACTGACCAGTATCTAGCGGAAGAAACATTCCGTTCGCTCGTCGTTGGAACCGCTTCGGCTACGGGAGGTGAATTTTTTTGCGCACTGGTTCGTCACACCGCCGCTGCTTTGAGGGTGCGATACGCCTTTGTATCTGAATGCGACGATCAGAAACATGCCAAAGTGTTAGCGATTTGGAAGGATACGGGGTTTAGCGGAAATTTCGAGTTTGACATTGTTGACACTCCTTGTGAAAAAGTCTTGATGGGCGAAACGCAGCATTATCGGGAAGGACTGCAAGCAATTTTTCCTCATGATAAAGGTCTGAGCGACTGGTCGGCGGATAGTTATCTAGGAATCCCGATGCTGGATCCGGACGGCCGCGTTATTGGCCACATCGCGGTCCTCGATGACAAACCCATGGATTTCAATGCACATTCTGTCGACCTGCTCAAAATCTTCGCCTCGAGAGCGGCAGCGGAACTGAAACGGCAGAAAGCTGAGTCTCTGCTTCAGGTCGCCCTGGAGCAAGTCCGGACGTTACAAAAAAGGGCGGAAGCTGAAAACATCTACCTTCGGGAGGAAATCCGGAACGAACACAATTTCGAAGAGATGATTGGCCAGCATCCAGCTCTTCTTGCACTACTCAAAAAAATAGAGCGGGTCGCGTCGACTGAAACTACTGTCCTTGTTCAAGGTGAAACCGGAACGGGCAAGGAACTGATCGTCCGCGCCGTGCACAACCGTAGCAAGAGAAGCGGCCGTCCGCTCGTCAAAGTCAATTGCGCTGCCATTCCCGCTGGACTGGTGGAAAGCGAACTCTTCGGCCATGTAAAGGGTGCTTTTACGGGTGCGTTGGAGCGGCGTATAGGACGTTTTGAAATCGCTGACGGTGGCACGCTATTCCTGGATGAAGTGGGAGAACTTCCACTTGATGCCCAGGCCAAGCTCTTACGCACGCTCCAGGAGCAGGAATTTGAGCCCGTTGGCAGCAATCGAACCGTGCACGTAGATGTTCGCATTATCGCCGCCACGAATCGCGATTTGCTGGAAGCGGTGAACGCTGGGCGATTTCGCGCTGATCTCTTTTATAGAATCAACGTCTTGCTCATGACCGTACCTCCGCTCAGAGCTCGGAGCTCTGACATTCCGCACTTGGTGACTTTCTTCCTTCAACGGTTCAGCAAACGCAGTGGAAAGCCAATTAGCGGCGTCTCAGTGAAGACCATGAATTTCCTCATGCGCTATGCGTGGCCGGGCAATGTGCGAGAGTTGCAAAATGTAATTGAACGCGGAGTCGCGCTGTGCCAGGGCGACGTGCTCAAACTCGACGCCGACCTCTTGCCCGTCGAAGGACAGTCGGCATATTCCCTTGACTCGACAACTTCTGACATTTACAGCTCCAGCTTGCTGCCACTAGAGGAAGTCGAGAGAAGGCACATCGTTGCCGTTCTCAAAACGACAAACGGCGTAATTGAAGGGGTGAAGGGAGCCGCGAAGATACTCCGGTTGCACCCCAACACGCTCCGAAGTCGAATGAAGAAGCTCAATATCGGGCGTGACATATCCCACGAAATCTCGTAGAAAAAATATCGTTCGCATCGTGGGGCCACGAACAGTCGTGGCCTTTTCTAGAATCCTCCTTCCCGTTAAGCGGCGACGTTCTAACCCCTCAGTAGTTTACGGCGGCTTCCGTCTCGGCACCTTGTGGCCGCATTCTTGCATTGGGAGATAGCAGTTCTGAGGCGATTACGTGCTGAAGATATTAAGCATTGCGGATGGGAAGCCCGGTCCTCGAGTCATTCGTATCGAAGGAAAACTAATCGGTCCCTGGGTGCCGGAGCTGAAAAAGTTTTGTGAGTCCATGCTTACTCGTGGCGAAGGGTTCAGTCTCGACTGCGAAAACTTGATATTCGCCGATGCCGAAGGGATCGCCCTGATGCGAACGCTACAACACCGTCAGGTGCCGCTGCTGAAGTGTTCCGCTTTTATGAATTTACAGCTGAACCGATACTTTCAATCGACGAGAGTGTTAATGGCAAATCGAAAGAAAAATCGAGGTAGAGGATGATACCGATTACGGTTGAGCAGCGCGATGTCAAGTGCCTAAGCGCTGGCGGGCTAACTGGAAACGTAGATTCTTTTTACGAGTTGGTTCGTCCATGTGAACGCCAAGTTTTCGCTGTGGCGCTGTGTATTCTTGGAAATCACGCAGATGCGGAAGAAATTGCGCAAGAAGCGGTGCTAAAAGCGTTTAAGGCTAGACTTTCTTTTCGCGGAGAATGCAAATTCAGCACGTGGCTAATCCAAATCACGATTAATGAAGCAAGGACGAGATTGCGCAACCATCGCCGACATCATTTTGCATCACTGGATAGTGGAGCGCCGAATGACGAAGGCGAATATATTCCGAGAGATTTTGCAGACTGGCGCCCAATACCTTCTCAAGCCCTCGAACATGCGGAACTACGGGAAGCCCTTACTAGGGCCTTGAATAGTCTGCCCATCCACTATCGATTGGTTGTGGTGCTGAGGGACGTAGACCAACTCAGCATTACTGAAACTGCGCACGTTCTTGGCCTTTCTACAGCAAACGTGAAAACTAGATTGTTGCGGGGTCGACTGAGGCTGCGTGATGCTCTCGCTTCGAGTTCCTATGCTAAAAACCGCAAAGTTGCCTAATCATGAATAATTTAGTGGCCTTCATGCCGACTTTCATTAAAACGTTTCTCTGAATCTGGCGTCGGCAGGACGCAGGAGAACAACATCTCATGAACCTTAAGGTTCGCTTCCCGGTCGACAAAAAATCGAGCTCCACAATGCCGAATCTTATGCACGTACCAGTCAACGCGCGATCATAGCGATTGTGCCATTTTGGTGTGGCCTGTATTATGAACGATACGATGTTGGTTGCACCCGGCG
>DASRWO010000079.1:0-8702 GCA_035654555.1 Candidatus Deferrimicrobiaceae bacterium
CCCCGTCGCCAGCAGGCCGGCGAGCGGACGCAGACGCTTCATCCGAGACTTATTCCGAGAGTTATTTCGAGATTTTCTGGACATGTACGGTTCTCCTCCTTGGTTTTTTTCTTTGCTAAACCAAGGGCTGCCAGTCTAGTGGCGCAAGGCTGCGTCAGCATGACGGCTGGATTACAGTTTTGTCATCTTCGCGAAGTGGAGTCTGTCTCGTGGACATTGCCTTCGGTTTTTCCGCTGAGGCGGGTCGCTTCAGCCCAATCACGATCTCGCGACATCCGCGTCCAGTTTCGACCCGTCATCCTCTACTTAACATCGACGAGCGCGCGCAGCGGCCCCAGCCAGGGTTCGTAGCGTCGCCAGCGCTCGACGGAGGTGCGATAGATGGGCTGCCGGGTCTGCCACTTGCTCGGAGTCTTCACCGCCCGCGGATTCGATTCGGGGCGCAGGCACGCATCGTGCCACGCCAGGCCGCAGGCCGCGATGATCCGCCTAATGATTGGTTCGGGCGCGCGGGTCAGTTCCTCGTAATCGACCTCGATGAATCGATTCGCCGGCAGCACGTTCCGCCAGTGGTCGATGAGCCGCTGGTAGCTGCGGAAATACGCGACCAGTTCGGCACCTCCGGTCGGAAACGCCAGCCCCGGGTGGAAATGAGTTTGATGGATCGACAGCGCTGTGTCGACTGCAGTGCGGCGGCAATGGATAATGATTGCACGCGGGAATGCCACGTGGATCAGCCCGGCCCAGAGGAAGTTGAACGGCATCTTGTCGGTCACTCGTGCCGCCCTCGGCGCGATCGCGCGCAGCACACTGAGATAATCTGCCGCCGCCTTGGCCAAAAACTCCGAGGCGACGAACTCCGAGACCAGATTTTCCGTGGGAACGACCGGCATCTCGGTCTCGGCCACACACGAGCGGTGCCACGCTGCCCCACGCTGGTTCCAGAATTGCAACTCGTCGCCGGCCCCGACCTCCGGATGGTTGGAGACGATCTGCTCGACGAGAGTTGTGCCGGACCGCGGCATGCCGATGATCAGTACTGGCGTCGTATCGCTGCTTCCGAGTTCGGACGCCCGCGCGATCCATTCGGGTGTGCAGCGGGCAATCAGGCGGTCGATCTCGATGGCGAACGCGGCTGAGTCGAACGAAACAGAGCTTCGGCGCACGCCGTCTGCGGCATCGAAATGCTGCATGGCCAGGGCGTAGTCGCCAAGATCCTCCGCGGCCTTGCCGATCGCGAGGTGAAGCCGCAGGCGTTGCGCCACTTCCAGCCCCGGCGTCGCGAGTGCCGCATCCATCCGCTGAAGCAGACCGTCGTCATCGCTCGTGACCGGGCGACACCGGACCAGATCGTAGTAGCACCCCGCCAGCAGCGGCGCGATCTCGACGGCGCGCTGAAAGCATTCGCGGGCCTCGTCGAAACGGCCGAACTCAGAGAGCAGATTGCCCAGCAGATCATGCGCCAGGGCGTTCCTGGGGTCGACCGCCAGCGTCTGCCGCAGCACTTGTTCGGCTTCCTGATTGCGATCCTCGGTCAGCAGCGCGCGCGCCTTGCCCAGGCGGCCAAAGCTGCTCTTACCTCCGGTCGCCGCCGCGCGGCGAAAACAGCCAATCGCCTCGTCGCGATGGCCCAGCGTATAGACCAGGGCACCGGCGCGGAACCACGCCTCGGTCAGGGACGGAAGCAGCTCAGTGGCGCGGTCGTATGCAACGATTGCCCCGCTGATGTTGCCCATCTTCTCCAGGGCGATTCCCAGGCGGAAAAATGCATCGCTGTAGCGCGGGTTGCTGGCGACGGCCCGCTGCAATGTCGCGATGGCATCCGATACGCGGCCGACTTCGAGGTAGGCGAGGCCAAGATCGTGCTGGATGATGGGATTGGACGGTTGCAGCAGTGCTGCTTCGCGCAACGGCGAGATCGCATCGTCTGGTCGCCCGTCCCTGAGCGCCCGAGTGGCCAACGCAAGCAGAGGCGCCACCTGCTGCGGCACGACTGGGTTTGGAGACTTGGGCATGGCGCGAACCTAGCAGTAATTGAAATCAGTCGCGAGCAGTACTCGTCGATGCATGGGTACTGAAATGCACAGCTGCCATAAGTCGTCAATTCTCCTACTCATGTTGCCATTCTCGGACAAATGGGACTTAGTGTCGATATGCGGACAGACGGTCCATTAAAGCACGCAAGTCAACGGCTTATAGCCCCATCCTGCGCCTTAAAACCTCTTCCCTGTTGATTTGCCGGAAGATCGGATTGGCTTTCTCGATGCGATGATCAGTCTCGCCAAGCTATTGACGTAATGAAGATTAGTTGTTGCTCAATGATCGCTCACGGTGGCATACGTCATTACCCGCTTTGTTTCACCCGTCCTTGTTATTTGTATTCCGCAGAGAGTTACGTGAGTCCTCTTTGGACGACAAATTGCCTTTTCCTGTTAGGATGGCGCGGGTCAGGGATTCTCCTGCGGCGCGTCTGGGGGTGGGTCTGCGAAACGTGCGAACATCGGCACCGAATGAGACATTATCTGAAAGGATGGGTTGGCGTCTCAAACCGAGCCCATCCTTTTTCACACCGGCGGCCGTCGATAGTAAGGGCAAGCCATCGAGGTTAAGAAGGGATGTTGTGGTCCTTCCACTGCTTCGTTTTCTCTGTGCTGGACTCTTGTTATGTGGAGCAGCGCTATCGGCTGCGCAGATCGTTTCGACGTCGGTTTCGAGCAGTCCATCCCAAGGTCTTCCCCCTAGTAATGAAACAAACTCGTTTGCCGGCAGCGTGCCAGCAAAGGTGGTCCCGGCGGTTATCCCGCTTTCGCTGGAAGACGCTATCGATCGCGGATTGAAACAAAATCTCGGCCTCCTGCTTTCGCGCGCAGACGTTCGCTCGGCCCGCGGTCAGCGCTGGCAGGAACTGAGCGCTCTGCTGCCCCACGTTGCAGCAACGCCTTATGTCGAGGCATCGAAGATTAATCTCGCCGAACTCGGTCTTACGAGCTTTGCTGGATTTAGTTTCCCGCCCTCCATTGGACCCTTTTCCTACCTTGACGCTCGTGCCAACGTGACCCAAAGCTTGTTAGATTGGAAATCCGTCAATGCGACCCGCGCAGCCAACCAGAACCTAAGATCGGCGGAATACACGTTTAAGGATGCGCACGACATCGTTGTACAAGCCGTGGGGTACGTTTATTTTCAAGCCATCGAGGATGAAGCTCGCATTGAAACAGACGAAGCTCAAGTCAAAACGGCACAGGCTCTCTACGATCAAGCGACCGATCAGGTAAGTGCCGGGACTGCGGCGGATATCGACGCCCTGCGCAGCAAAGTCGAACTTCAGACCCGGCAGCAACAGTTGATCCAGGCAAAGAACGATTTCGCAATACAGAAGCTCACGGTGGCGCGGGTGATTGGGTTGCCTCCGGCGCAGGGGTTCGAACTCACGGATAAGTCACCGTACCAGCCGTTCGAGGGGATGAGGGTTGACGAGGCCTTGAAACGCGCGTACACGTCGCGTTCTGATTACCAGGCGGCGCTGAGCAACGTGCGTTCAGCGGAACTTTCGCGAAAGGCCGCGGTCGCGGGCTATTTTCCATCGCTTTCCTTCGGCGCCGATTACGGAACGGCTGGGGCACATCCCTCCAATGCGACCCAGGTGTACGACGTACACGGGACGCTTTCGATTCCCATCTTTACGGGTGGCAAGGTTCACGGCGATGTTCAGCAAGCCGATGCGACTCTGGAGCAGAGCCGTGAGCGCCGCGATAATCTGCAAGCGCAGATCGAGTCCGACGTGCGCGTGGCGTTGCTGAATCTGCAGTCGTCGGCGGATCAGGTGAATGTGGCACGCAGCAACATTGACCTGGCGGACCAGACGCTCACTCAATCGCGGGATCGCTTCAGCGCCGGGGTCACCGACACGGTTGAGGTGGTGCAGTCGCAAGAGTCAGTCGCCAGCGCACACGAACAATACATATCGAGTCTCTACAGCTTTAATGTTGCGAAAATTTCCCTGATTCGCGCTATGGGCCTTGCTGAGCAAGGCGTCAAGGAATATTTCAGAGGAAAATAAGCATGGCGGAAGAGACCATAGCTCCTTCGGTGCCGGTGGCGAGTAAAGAAGCCCCGGCGGATTCAATACCACTGGCGGGCAGGCAGCGCACGTCCGTTGCGCGCCGGAAGGGTCGCAGAAATCTTGTGATTCTGGTTGTCGCCGTGGTGGGGATTGTCGTAGGCCTATTCTTGTGGCGTTACTTCAGCAGTTATGAGTCAACTGACGACGCACAGGCGGACGTTCATCTTTACCCGGTGAGTGCGCGTATCTCAGGATACGTCGTGGGGGTCAAGGTAAACGACAACCAATGGGTTGAGAAAGGCACAGTGCTTGTCGAAATCGACCCTACCGACTATGAAGTCGCGCTCGCACAAGCGCAAGCCAACCTGGCCAACGCCGAAGCGACTGCCCGATCACTGAATATCACGGTTCCCATTACTTCGGTGAACACGTCAAGCCAGCTGGAATTTACTGCTTCCGGCATCGAGGATGCCAGCGCCGCAGTCACCGCAGCAGAGAGGCAGTTGAGCGCTGCGCATTCGCAGTTGGAAGCAGATGAGGCCAACGACGTAAAAGCGCAGGACGATCTCCACCGCTACAAACTATTGGTCGATAAGCGCGAAGTTTCACAGCAAATCTACGATCAGGCATTGGCCGCGGCAAAAGCCAGCACCGCGACGGTCGCTGCCGCTCGAGCCAGCGAGTCGGCTGCGCAGCAGTTTGTTCGACAGGCACAGAGCCGGTTAACACAAGCCAACGCGAACCACCAATACGCGCAGACTGGTCCGCAGCAGGTATCGTCCACTCGTGCCCGCGTGCAGGCAGCGATTGCGGACGTCCAAGAGAAACGTGCGCTAGTTGAGCAGGCACAGTTGAATCTGCAATACACGAAAATTCTCGCTCCAGTCAGCGGAGAGGTTAATAAAACAGTGGTCGTGGGACTGAACGTCCAGCAGGGACAGCAGATGCTTACCGTTGTTCCTCTGGATGAAGTTTGGGTAACTGCCAACTTTAAGGAAACTCAGCTCAGGCACATGCAAGTCGGACAGCGAGCGGAGATTAGTGTGGATTCGAGCGGCCGGACTCTAAAAGGACACGTCGACAGCATTGCAGGAGCAACCGGCCCGCTGTTCAGTCTGCTTCCACCAGAAAATGCCACGGGAAACTACGTGAAGATTGTGCAGCGGGTTCCGGTAAAGATTGTTCTTGATCCTGGAGAGAACCGGGATCGACGGCTTCGCCCGGGAATGAACGTTGTGCCCGACGTATATCTCCGATGAGCACCGCCGCGCTCACACTCGACCAGGACGCTTGGAAGCCGAAGTACAACCCCTGGCTGATTGCCGTTGTCGTAGCCTTGGGCGCCTTCATGGAGGTGCTCGACACCAGCATTGCAAATGTTGCGCTGCCTTACATGGCGGGAAATTTAGGTGCGAGCAACGATCAAAGCACCTGGGTTTTGACTTCTTATCTGGTTTCGAACGCTATCATCCTGCCGATCAGCGGTTGGCTCGCAGGCGCGCTGGGGCGGAAGCGCTTTTTCATGAGCTGTCTCGGCATTTTTACTATTAGTTCCCTGCTCTGCGGTATTGCGCCGAGTCTCGGCCTTCTTCTTCTCTTCAGGGTATTGCAGGGAGCGGGCGGTGGCGGCTTGCAGCCAATGGCTCAAGCCATTTTAGCGGACACATTTCCCCCGGAAAAACGAGGCCTTGCGTTTGCGTTGTACGGGATCACAGCCATCATGGCACCCACGATTGGTCCGACTCTGGGCGGATGGATCACCTTTAACTATTCCTGGCGCTGGATATTCTTCATCAATATTCCGGTCGGTGTGGTCACTTGGTTTCTGGTGCGGTACTTTGTCGAGGACCCTCCTTATCTAAGCCGGCTCAAGGCGGCCGGGGTGAAGCTCGACTACGTGGGTATTGCTCTTCTGGCAGTTGGGATTGGAGCATTGCAAATTCTGCTGGATAAGGGCCAGGAAGATGATTGGTTCGGCTCGCGTTTGATCACGACCTTAGTCGTCGTTGCTACGGTATGCCTGATATCACTGGTGGTCTGGGAATGGTTCGCGAAGTCGCCAATCATTGATGTTCGCATGTTCAAGAACTTCAACTTTGCGAGTTCGTGCCTAATGATGTTCACCCTGGGAATCTTATTGTTCAGCAGCCTGGTCCTGATGCCGCAGTTTCTGCAAACGCTTCTAGGGTACACCTCGGAACTGGCAGGGCTTGCACTTTCCGCCGGAGGCCTTGTTTTGCTGATGGAAATGCCGATCATGGGCCAGCTAACGACGAAGATACAGGCACGACGGCTGATTGCCTTCGGCTGGTTGGCGTTGTCAATTGCGATGTTTTATTCCACGAAGCGAATTGATCTGCAGATTAGTTTTAATGCTGCGGTCTGGCTCCGCATCGCGCAGGTCATCGGCCTGGGCTTCCTGTTCGTGCCGATTACGCTCGTCGCTTACATCGGAATCGCGCCGGAAAAAAACAACGCCGTAGCTGGCCTCATAAATTTCATGCGCAATATGGGAAGCAGCGTGGGAACGTCGCTGGTTACAACTTTGATCGCCCGACGCTCCCAACTCCATCAGCTAAGGCTGGTGGAAAAGGCGAGGATCGACAATCCCAACTTTATGAATATCGCGCAGAGCATGACACAGCATTTTGCCAATTCCGGACTGGGAAGGCACGAGGCGCAGGCCACTGCTTACGCGAGGATTTATCAATCCTTGCAGGCGCAAGCGGCGAGTCTGGCATACATCGACACGTTTATGGTGCTTTGCGTTGGGGCGGCGATCATGTTTTGTCTGACCTTCTTTCTAAAGAAAAATGATCCCGGCGGCGGTGGCGTGAGAGTGGCGGAATAATACTAAAGCATCGTCGCGGAAGATACTCAGAGTCAATTTGTATGATAAAAATCATTACCATTGAACGTGAATACGGAAGCGGCGGCGGCGAAATCGCTCAATTGGTGGCCAAGCATCTCGGCTGGAAGCTGTGGGACCAGTTGCTGACTGAGGAGATTGCGAGGCTCGCCAATTGCTCCAAGGCCGTGGTTGAAGTCCGAGAGGAACGAACTGATCCACTCTATTACAGACTTTTCAAATCGTTCTTGCGGGGCAGTTACGAGGGCAGCATCAATGCGCCCAAGCTCAATCTCGTCGATAGCGAAACCATTTTCAAGATGACTAAACTTGTAGTCGAGCACGCGGCAGAACGCGAGAACTGTGTCATTGTGGGCCGAGGTTCCCAGCAGTTCCTTAAAAACCGGCCAGACACATTGCGTGTCTTTCTCTACGCTCCGAGAGAAGAGAAAGTGCGGCGACTGTTAGCGCGCGGCAAGACGGAGAAGGAAGCTGAACAACTCGTGGATACCGTCGATCGGGAGCGTGCCGACTTTATTCAGAAGTATTTCAACGTCGATTGGCCTGATCGTTCCATTTACCACGGCATGATGAATACAGCGATTGGAGATACTGCGGTCCTTCAGATCATTTTGAGCTTTCTCACTACTTACGAAGCGAGAGCCACTGCCTGAGCACTTTCCTCCAGAATTTTGGCTCGTTCGGGCCAGATCAGTACCCATAAACGTGCAAGTGTTGAGCAATCCGGTCAGTTCCCGGTTTGTCGGCCCGCCTCGACACTCTAATCGGGTAGTTGGCATAGAATCCCGATATTACGAATGCGCACATGCATCCGGCGAAACCATGAACTGGAAATCTTTAAGCAGGCCCCTTAGATGGATCGCGCCCATCGCGGTGTTGTTAGCAGGTCTGTGGGAGCCGATACCAGTTCGTGCCCAGGCCGGTTCCGCAGCGCCGCCGACACAACGGAAGACTAGCAGCCCTTACACTGGCGATCTTTCCATTTTCGATGCTCCGGGGCGGGATGACCGCCTGCAGATCAATCGCGTCATGGATATGCTTGCCATCGAACCCGGCAAAAACGTTGCCGATATCGGTGCCGGATCGGGTTGGTTCACGGTGCGTGCCGCTCGCCGTGTCACCGGCGCGGGCACGGTTTATGCTGTGGACATCAATCCCGAGGCAGTTCATTACATTGACCAGCGTGCGAAAAAAGAGCAATTCCAGAATATAAGGACGATCCTCAGCAAACCCGACGATCCACAACTCCCAGCCCACAACATCGACGCCGTTCTGCTGCTCAAGACCTACCACGAAGTGGCCCAGCCGATTGTGCTACTCAGGAACCTTCGCTCATCGCTAAAACCCGGCGCGAAAATTGGCATCATTGATCGCAATGGCAACGGAGAAAATCATGGAGTGAGTAGAGATGTGGTCATTCGTGAAGCTGCGCAGGCCGGATACGAACTGCGAGACTCGCAGGATTTCGTGAAAGCGGACGGCATGGATTATTTTCTGATCTTCACTGCGAAGCCGGATTAGAAGAGCGCCCATTCTGGATAGGCCTAGGCGAAGCGGGCCCGCAATTCGCATCCCGGTCAGCTGCGGTTGACAAAAGCCTCGCAGTTTTTCTTTTTAGCGCTGACTCCAATCATGGTGTTCCTCCGGGCAGCGGCCATCCGGCTATCAATGGTGAGTGCAGTAATTTATAGCTGTCGGTTTCGCCGAGGGGCGAGCCATCGAGAATTCCGCCTTGGCCACAAGGGGTGGGCACAGGTTCTGGAATCATCG
>DASRWO010000080.1:0-2130 GCA_035654555.1 Candidatus Deferrimicrobiaceae bacterium
TATGCCGTAGGAGAAGATAGTTTCTGCACAACAGTGTTTCAGAACACTTACATTCGCACAGGGAACCTGTCGCAGAGAAATCAAGGTCCACCGCGCTCAGCCGATTCGAAATGAAACGCCTGCAAACCCTCAGTTTTTCGAGATATCGCGATTACACGCATTAACCGATCCTAAGTAGCGGGGGCTACAAACCGCTGGCGACATCCTGTTCTGCCCGTGCCACATTCTCTGCCCTACCCAGATCTAGCCAATAGTACTCATCCGCACGAAAGCCAAGAATATTTTCCCCCTGCGCGGCGAGCCGCAAATAAGTTGGAATGATCGAGAAAGCGCCATCCTCCGTCATTGTCGAAAAAATGTGTGGCGAAATAACGTGTACACCGGAAAAGGCGAGCGCCTTCACACGCTCACAATCTCGAACCAGTTCAGGAATCCCGTCGCGTCCCGCCCGCCGTCCGCAAAGCCGAAACTGTTCATCGAACAGCAAATACCGCGAAGTTTCACGCTCCTGCACCGCCAGCGTGGCTAAAGCCTGATGCTCGTTATGGAACTGCACCATGCGCGCCAGATCAATCGCGCTGATCACATCCACATTGTGCAGGATGAACGGCTCGTCGTGTCCGGCTGAATCTTCTTGAAAAAACCAGGCAGCCCTCTTCAATCCACCGCCAGTATCCAGCAACTCATCCTCACGCGAAATTTCAATGCGCATCCTGAAATTATTCTTGGTCTCCAGGTAGTCGACAACCATCTCGCCGAAGTGATGCACATTGATGATTACCTCGCGAACGCCAAAGCCGCGCAATCGCGCCAGCGTAATCTCCAGCAGCGTTCTTCCCCCGACTTCCACCAGAGCTTTGGGACGATCATTCGTGAGTGGTCGCAACCGCGTGCCCAACCCCGCGGCGAGAATCATCGCCTTCATTGCGCCGATCTTTCTTTATCCATGGCGAAACTCTCCAACTCACGATGCTGCACCACCACTTCTACCCCATTTCGCCCACGCAGCCGTTTTGCCACCTGCTCGGCCAAAAAGACGGACCGATGCTGTCCGCCCGTGCAACCGAACGACACCATCAGGTTCTTGAAGCGCCGCTGCTGATAGTTGTTCACGCTTGCATCCACCAGCGACATTACGCTGGCCAGAAACTGATGGACGCTTTCCTGCTGATTCAGATAATCGATCACCGGTGCATCTCTCCCCGTGAGCGCCTTAAATCGCTCTTCCCGCCCCGGATTCGGCAAGCTTCGCCCATCGAAAACGAAACCGCCGCCGTTACCGCTCTCATCTTTCGGCATTCCGCGATGAAAAGAAAAACTCAAAATCCGCACCCGCAGATTGTCCGCGTCGGAAGCTAACCCTTGCAGTTTCTCGGAGGCCAGCATGCTGTTGAAAGCTTCCATTAGGGCTGGCAGCGCGACCGGCAGTTTGACGTTGTGTAGCAGCCACCGTAAATTCTTTAACGCGTAAGGAACGCTCTGCAGAAAATGCGCCTTGCGCTCGTAGAATCCGCGAAAGCCGTAAGCTCCCAACGCCTGTAGAATCCGCACATAAACGTAAGCATAAAAGTAGTGCAGGAAAGCTTCAGAATCGATCTTTATAATCCCGCCGACCTTCTCGATATAAAGATCAAGCAATTGCTGGCGCAACTCCGGCGGCAGATCAGCCTTGGCATCGTAGAGCAGGGAAGCTATGTCGTACTGTAGAGCCCCCTTCCGACCGCCCTGGTAATCAAGAAAAAATGGCTGACCATTCCTCAGCATCACATTGCGCGACTGGAAATCGCGATACATGAAATAGTCGCGATCCGCGCTCAACAGGAAGTTCGTCAGGCTGTCGAAGTCGTCTTCAAGCGCTTGCTCATTAAACGAAATTCCCGCCAGCCTCAGAAAGTAATATTTGAAATAGTTAAGGTCCCACGCGATCGACTGCCGGTCGAAACTTCCACGTGGATAGCAGACACTGTAATCAAGATCACGTCCCGCCTTGATCTGAAATCGCGGCAACACCGCGACCACCTTGCGATACGCGTCAACCGCAGCGGGCGCAATCTTTTCCCCGTCACGATGCTTCGAGAGGAAATCGAACAATGTGGTGTCGCCAAAATCTTCCTCAAGATAGGCGCCGTG
>DASRWO010000081.1:0-3736 GCA_035654555.1 Candidatus Deferrimicrobiaceae bacterium
CGCCCTGCAAAAATCGGGACACACCGATCCACCCTGGCTGGCCAAGGCTTACGCCGATCTGGAAAAAGACTATGAGATGTGGAACCGCGACCCGCATCTGGCCGGTGAGACTGGATTATCGCGGTACTATGATTTTGGAGAAGGCCCACCGGCGGAAGCCGCACAGGATGAATCCGGATTTTATCGCAAAGTCTCCACCTACTTTTTTTTCCATCCTGCGCAGCAGGATAGCTACATTGTCGAGAGCCGGCCTGGAGATCAGCAGCACTCCGCTGCCTGGCCCTCGTTCAGTCTGCAAGTCTGCGGCGTTTCTTACACGATGGCTCCTGCCGATTGCGACCAGCGCAAAGAGTTCAAACTAAGTTCCGGGTTTTACAAAGGCGACCGCTCCATGCGGGAATCGGGATTCGATGTAACCTTTCGCTTCGGGCCTTTCGGTTCTGCAACCCAGTACTACGCCCCCGTATGCCTTAATAGTCTGCTCTACAAAACTGAAAAAGATATGGAGCAGATCAGTCGCTGGCTGGGACACGAAGCGGATGCCGCGAAATGGAACCAGCGCGCTGAAAAACGCAGGCAACTCATCACGCGCTATCTCTGGGATGATGCGGCCGGATTTTTCTTCGATTACGATCTCGCTGTTGGCCAAAGATCGTCTTACCGCTATGCGACCACTCTCTATCCGCTCTGGGCAGGGCTGGCCACGGCAGAACAAGCGCGACGGGTAGACAAAAATCTTCCGGCTCTGGAAAAGATTGGTGGGTTGGCGATGAGCACCGAAGATTCGGGAGCACAATGGGATTTACCTTACGGCTGGGGAAACATCGAGATGCTGGCGGTTGAAGGTCTGCGCCGTTACGGCTACCAGCAGGATGCTGATCGGATTTCTTATGAATTCCTGTCTGTGGTGGCGGAGAATTTTCGCCGCGACGGTTACATCGTCGAAAAATATAATGTGGTCACTCGCTCCTCTGACGCTCACGCGGAACTTGGCTATAAGATGAACGTCGTCGGATTTGGCTGGACCAATGCGGCGTTTCTGGAGATGCTGCATAGCTTGCCGAAAGAAGCGGCTGATCGACTTGCGGCTGAACAAAATCGCCCGCTGCCGCCCGCGCCGCAGTGACGCCAAGTTACGGATGCGAAGCTTGTCTGGTTTGTAGCTGCTCGGCCAATGTCAGTTCGCTTTCGGCTTCTTCTTTTTTCCCCATATCGCGATAGGCCTGCCCGAGCAAATGGTGAGTAGTGGGATTGTTCGGATCCATTGTCGCAGCCCTCTGCAGAGCGCGAACTGCCAGTTCGAACTCGCCCTTTTTCTCCAGCACCTTTCCCATCAGAATGAAGGGGCCGGTGGAGGTGGCGTCAAGCCAGATGGAGCGCTGCAAAAGGCGTTCGGCATCGTCGAATTTCTGGATGCGGGAATAAGCGTCGGCCAATTTGTAGTAGGTTTCAGCGTGTCCGGGATCGATCGCCAGTTCCTTCTGAAATTCAGCGATCGCTTCCGGAACGCGCGATTTGTACAAATACAATTCACCGAGCAGGAAGTGAACCAGAGGAAGCTTGGGGTCGAGGGCAGCAGCTTTTTGTGCATATTCTTCGGCCACCGGATCGAATTCCTGGCGCAACAACATTCTCGCGGTGAACATATAGCTGGCGCCAGAATCGGGCGGAACGTCGAACATTTTCGCGAAGGCGAGACGGGCATGAGGATAATCTTTGGTTTGGATATAACAGATGCCCAGAATATACGCGGCATCCACATTCGCCCGCGGATACCAGCCTTGCACTTTTTCCAGCAGTGGAATCGCATCCGCGGGATGCCCTCCGAGATAATAAGAAAGTCCCAACAGCTGTGTAGCCTCACTATTGCGAGGATCTGCGACTAAAGCCTTCTTCAGATACTCGATAGCCTTAGGGAAATCACTCTTCTTGTAATAGGCTGCGCCGAGTTCCAGGTCGAGTCCCTTCGTGTGGGGATTGTGCGCCTGAATCGAATCCAGATTCGCAATCGCGTCATCGAACTTTCCCTGTTGCATCAATTTGCGCGCTTCGGCGAAGTCAGCGACAGCCGGAGCCGATGGGGTGCCTTGCGCAGCGGCGGCATTCGGCGGCGATTGCTGCGCAAATACGCACGGCGAGAGTATGGAGAGACAGGCCGAAAGCAAAATCGTGTAAATCAATCCAGCGCGTTGCATTGACGTCCTGAAAATCAAATCTCCTGCGGCAGACTATTGGTTCATCGTTCGTCGCAGTTCCGCCAAGTTCTCTTTCGCCAGCGCGTTACTTGGATCGAGCTGCAAGGCGCGCTCAAAATGAATCTTGGCTTCGGAGAATTTACCCATCTCCGCCAGGGCGCTACCCAGATTCGCTTCTGTATTTGCATCGGCCGGCCGCGCCTGCAACGCCATCACAAACTGCTTCGACGCACCGTCAAAATCGTCTTGCGCCGCCAGTGCGTTGCCCAGGTTGTAGTGCGCATCAAAATACTCGGGCCGCGCTTTCAATGCCATTTCCAGGTAACGGCCGGCCTGTTCCGGATGACCCTCCGCCAGCAACACCGATCCTATCGCATTGTTGGCAACTGCGTCCTCGGGACGAAGGCGAAGCGCCGATTGATATTCATCCATCGCGCGATCCAGCTTTCCCTTGGCCTGAAGCATGGCCGCCAGATTGTAATGCGCTTCGAAGTCGGCGGGATCTTTTTCCACGTTATGTTGCGCGAGAGCTTCCTGCAGAAGCCTTCGCGGGTCACCTCGCGCGGGATCAAAATTCACCGGAAGAACCTGCAGCCAGAGGTGGCACATTTCATCGCTGGAGCGGTTCCCACTCCTGACTCGCGCCGGAGGATGGTTTGGGTTGAGCGGATTTGCATTCGAATTGTCATATACGTACCGCAGACTCACAATCGTGCCCTTTGGCAGCAGTACCGGTTCGGCATAACGGTAAACCGCCTGCCAGTTCAAGTTCCAGTGAGGAATATGAACCAGAGTCTTCTTCTCACCATCGGGCAGAGTGGCGAAAGCCTGAATGTCCTTGCCAAGGTAGTGTGCATGGGGATAGATCGCGAGCAGATCAACATCGACAGGAAGCGTAAAGTCATCCCTGACCAGGAAGCCTTTGTCCCCGGCAGGAATGTCAAGGCTGGCATCATTCTCCAACTGCAGCAGCATGGGAAACTTAGTCGCGCGATGAGCCGAGAAATAAATCCCGATGCTCGGCTGAATCACTTCGGTTTTTCCCGAGGGTTGCAAGTGAGTATTCAGAATCAGATCAGTGCCTTTATCCAGCCGAAGTTCCATCCCTTCCGGCTCCGTGTAAGGAACAGTGCCGGGTTTCCAGAAAAGCAAGTGACTGTCAGGATCGAACACCTGTGATTCGATCCGGATCTCCATCCCTCCAAACCCCGCTCCGGGTGTGGCTTCCCGCCGTCGCGACGATCCTTCACGGTCAACCATAAGGTTGGCATGATGCACGAAACGTTTATCGCCCGGCCGAATTTCGATTGCTTTGACCCAACGCGTTTCCTGGATCGGCAGGCGGAAGATGAAATTCCAATAGGTGTCTGTGCCCTCTGGGGGAAGAACTAACGGCTTTTCTGCTTTCAGAATCAGATCAGGCGTTCCCAGCCGCCAGCCCTCGACGAACTTCGGCTGCTGCGGCCGTTCGGCGGGATTGCCCTCCAGTTCACCCTGATCCACCCACTTCTGAATAAGATCGATTTGCGCTGCCGGCAACC
>DASRWO010000082.1:0-7442 GCA_035654555.1 Candidatus Deferrimicrobiaceae bacterium
TTATAAGGAGCATTCAAAATGAACATCGGCAACATATTGACTACTTCAGCTCAGAAAGATCCGGGCAAACCAGCAATCGTCTGCGATAAGAAAAGCATTTCTTATGGTGAACTGGATCGCTCGACGACATCGCTCGCCCGATGGTTACTGCGACAGGGCCTTAAGACCGGAGACCGCATTGCGATTTATTGGCCGAACTCGATAGAAACGGTGAAGCTTTTCTTCGCCTCCTTCAAAGCCGGAATGATCGCCGTGCCGATAAACGTGCGCATGAAGACGCCTGAGGTCGCTTATATTCTGGAGCACTCCAGGGCGGCGATCTGTTTTGCTCACCCCGATTTGTTGGCGGTGGCGGAAGAGGCGAAGAGCGCTCACAGGCAGTCGACCCAGATACATACAACTCTGGCTTACGAAGGAGACTTGGGGCCACTGCCTGTGATGAATGATGACGACCCGGCTCTTCTTCTGTACACCTCGGGCACGACTGCGCGACCAAAGGGCGTGACGCACACTCATCGAACGCTCTGGGAATGCGTGAAGCTCACACACGCCATGATGCCGGATGGTGACTTGCAGAGCGCGTTGGTAATGACACAGATGGCCTTTATTTCCTCGATGTGCATCGTCCTTCTCCCAGCCATGGCTAAAGGCGGGACCGGCGTTTTGATACCTGCGTTCGACGCTCCCTTGGTGCTCGACTTGATCGAACGCTTCCAGGTCACATACACGTTTGCACTTCCCTCCATGGTCCAGGCAATGATTGAAGAACAGGCGCGAAGGCCGCGGCAGATCCGCTCTCTTGGCACCTTCATCGGAGCCGGCGACCGCGTTCCTGTGAGCACGCAAGAACGTTTCCAGGCGCTGTTCGCAATTCCAGTGCGCGAAGGTTACGGTATGACGGAGATCGGTCCGTCAATCAGTAATCCCGCGGACGCTATCCGCTCGGGCTCTCTTGGTAAAGCACTCCAGGGTGTCGAAACACGGGTGCTTGATGCGAAAGGTGAGGATGTCTCCGATGGCCAAATCGGCGAGCTCGTTGTCCGGAGCCCCGCGAGATTTGCCGGATATTGGGATGATCCTCTTGCGACACGAGAGGCAGTGCGGGATGGATGTATGTATACCGGCGACTTGGCCCGGCGAGATGCCGACGGATACCTCTGGTTCGAAGGGCGCAAGAAGGAGATCATCATTCGCGACGGCGTGAACATCTCTCCTCAGGAAGTAGAGGGGGCGATTTACAAGCATATGGCCGTGCTCGAGGTTGCTGTAATCGGAGCGCCTGATCCGGTCGGTGCTCACGGGGAACGCGTGCTGGCTTTTGTCACGCTACGGGACGGATACAGGATAAGCGAGCAGGAACTGAAAGAACATACACGTCAACAGCTGGCGGACTTTAAGGTCCCGGAGAGATTTGTTTTTCGAACGGACTTGCCCAAAGGCATCACCGGAAAGCTTCAGCGCCGGGCACTTAGGGAAATGCTCGTAGCAGCTTAGTAAGTGGCGGATTTTGCAAGTAAAATGGGCGCATTACGCAAGTGAATCCCCGGCTATCATAGCAATCGAAAGTTTTGAACGTAACCAGATGAAAAGAGATGGCAGCGACAAAATCGGAGGGAAATCGAATGAAGTTATCATCTACAGCAGTAATCACTGGAGTATCGACGGGCATAGGATATGAGACCGCACGAACCCTGGCCGAGAAGGGATTTCATGTCTTCGGCGGCGTGCGCTCGACTGTCGACGCAGATCGGCTAAAAGCCGAACTTGGAGGTCAATTCACTCCTCTGCCCGATTCATCGATCGGATGTTGGCCAAACAATTTGAATTGGAGAAGAACGGTCGACAAGATCGAACGGCTTCTTCCGATTTGAAAGCTGACTCCGTCGTGCGCTGGCAAAGTGTACTGACGAAGTGCACTGACCACGCGTTCGTGTTGGGATAGGAAATGTGAGAGGAGTTTTATGATCGCGAACTATGTCAAGGCAGGGCTCATATGTCTATGCACCGTCGGAATATCCAGCCTAACTTCCGCCTGCGGAACTTGGGCTAGCAACGCCGTCGACCAAACATCTGTGGCCCCTCCCACGGACAGGGCGTTTGTAGGATAAGGTGTCCCAAGGCGGCATGTACGAGGTGGAAGCAAGTAAGATTGCCGAGCAAAAAGCCACCGCTCAGGATGTGAAAGATCTGGCGATCATGGAAATTCATGACCACGACCTGGTGAATCCCGAACTCAGAAAGATCGCCGTCCCCGAAGGGACCGAGGTGCCGCCGCAACTCAATGCCGCACTCCAGCAACGGCTCGCTCAACTGAAGAGTAACTCAGGCGCCGCGTTCGATACCGCCTACATCAACGATATGGCCCAGATCCACGATATGGACGAAAAGCTGTTTGCCAGAGAGGCTGTGGAAGGTTCGATCGACTTCAAGTTGTTTGCCGCTAAGACGGACGCGATCGTCAAGCGCCACATCGGTGCTATCCATGGTATGGACGCAAAATGATGCGAGTCCTGGCCGCTCACTCTACGTCTCGCATCCCAAGAAATTCACAGATGTATTGAGAGTGCCGCAGATGCGGTCTCGAAGTAGCTCGGAGTCCGCAAGGAGTCAGGCTCCTCCGGCTCTGGATTCGTTCGAGTTGAAACGAGTCTTCTGTCTTTGCTTCTCAGTCGTAATCCGGTCCGTTATCATGTCCGCTGATGGGCTCTTTGGACAAAATCGGGTCGGCTGTAAGCGGCTCTCAGCAAACACACGGGAAATCACTGCCAAACATCACATCCGCGATTCGACGCTACGGTCTCGCAATTATTTCTGTAGCGTTAGCCCTTCTAGTAACGCTTCTCCTGCAGCACTACGGATTCCACAACGCCATACTTTCGCTGTTCCTGTTCGCGGTCGCGCTTACTGCCTGGTACGCCGGTGTGGGACCGGCTGCGCTGTCGATCGTGCTCTCGTTCCTTTGCTACATATATTTCTTCGCACCCCCAATTTACAGCTTCGCTTTCACCGTTGCCGATGTTCCAGCCGTGGCGATCCTGATCGTCTTCGGGGTGATGATTACTACGTTCAGCGCCGTTCGACGCCGCATCGAGGGACAACTCCTTCAAGCTCGCGACGAACTCCGGGTGGACATTGATGAACGCAAGAAAGCAGAAGAGAAGCTGCGACGCAGTGAAGCTTACCAGGTCGAAGGACAGAGACTAGCGAAAACCGGCAGTTGGGCCCACAACCCTAACATCGAGAGGACGATTTACTGGTCCGAGGAAATGCGACGAATCTTTGGATTAGATCTTCAAAAAAGCAACCTCCCAGATACGGAAGAGTTCCTCCGACTGGTGCACCCCGATGATCGCGACAGATTCCGCGAACGGATCAAAAAGGCAGTCCGCGAGAAAGCTGATTTCGCGGTAGATTACAGGATCGTGCTGCCTGATGGCACGATAAAGCACATCCACGGGGTCGGACACCCGGTCCTCGATGAAAGCGGAAATATTATCGAATACGTTGGCACCGACATGGATGTCACCGAACAGCACGAAGCGAGAGCGGCTCTGCAGACTGCGTTTGAGCAAATCAAGGCGGAGCAAATAGAGCTTCAGAGGATGATCGACGCAATCCCCACTTTTGTTGCCGTGTTGCGCCCGGATGGGAGACTCATCTATGTAAATCAGACATCGGTCGATTACACCGGTGTGACTGCGGAAGACGTGCAGAGAGAAGGCAATCGCGAACCGAAGCACCCCGAGGATGTGGATAGATTGCTCGAGGAGCGCCTAGAGGCGCTTGCGGGTGATGTGCCTTTCGAAAATGAGCAGCGACTGCGCGGAAAAGACGGCAAATATCACTGGTTTCTTGTCCGCTACAATCCACTGCGTGACGACCATGGGAACGTAATCCGCTGGTATGCGACTGCCACAGATATCGAGCAAATCAAGGCGAAACAAACAGAGCTTCGGTGGATGACGGACGCGATTGCCAGTTATATTTACGTGTTGAGCCCGGACGGAAAACCCCTTTATGCAAATCAGACAGTGCTCGATTACACGGGTCTCACTTTAGAGGAGCTGCAGAAAGAAGACCATCGCGCACGGATCCTGCATCCTGAGGATGTGGAAAGGTTTCGTGAGGAACGCCGCGCGGCGCTTGCGCGCGGTGTGCCTTTTGAAAATGAGCAACGAGGGCTTGGGAAGGATGGTAAATATCGTTGGTTCCTTGTCCGCTACAATCCGCTTCGCGACGACCAGGGGCGCATTATTCGCTGGTATGCGACTGGCACAGACATTGAAGATCGCAAACAGGCCGAAGAGAGGATGCGTGACGAAAACCTGGCGCTGAGAGAGCAAATCGATCAGGCATTCATGTTTGAGGAAATTGTGGGATCGTCTCCGCCCCTGCAAAACGTGCTTTCGATCATTTTGAAAGTGGCGCCGACCGATTCGACAGTGCTGATCACTGGCGAGACCGGCACCGGAAAAGAATTGATTGCGCGCGCCATACACAAGCATTCGCAACGTTCAGGCCAGGCGTTCATCAGCGTAAACTGCGCGTCGATTCCTTCCTCCCTGATAGCATCGGAGCTGTTTGGCCATGAAAAAGGTGCCTTCACCGGTGCAGTGCAGCGCCGCCAGGGCCGCTTTGAGCTGGCACATTCCGGTACGATCTTTTTAGACGAGGTCGGCGACCTTCCCGCCGAGGCCCAAGTTACATTGCTCCGGGTACTTCAGGAGCGGCAGTTCGAACGCGTGGGAGGTAACCGAATTCTGACCACCGACGTTCGCGTCATAGCCGCAACGAACCGTGATCTGACAGCAGCCATTACCGCGGGAACATTTCGATCCGACTTGTTTTACCGGCTCAACGTTTTCCCGATTGAGATGCCTTCTCTGCGAGAACGAAGAGAAGACATTCCGCTGCTGCTTGAGTACTTTATTGATCGCTACGCCAGGAAAGCAGGAAAGAGCATACGGGGAGTGAGTAAAAAGACCTTGGACTTGTTTCAGTCCTATCCCTGGCCAGGTAATATTCGCGAGTTGCAGAATATTATTGAACGATCCGTGATCGTGTGCGAAACCGAAAATTTCTCGGTCGATGAACGTTGGCTTACGCATCAGCATATACCAACCGAGCCGAAAATCCCGCATGACCTCACTGGAAAGCTTGCCACTCAGGAAAAAGAGACAATCGAAGCTGCGCTGCGAGAGTGCGGAGGTCGAGTGTCCGGACCCTCGGGCGCCGCGGCAAAACTTGGTATTCCAGGATCCACCTTGGAATCGAAGATTAGGTCACTAAAGATCAACAAGAATCGCTTCAAAACTACCGATCCCGCCACAGATCGCATTTAGCTAATTTCCTCAACAAACCGCGGGAAAAACGTTGCTAAATTTCGCAAATTTGCGAAGACTCGCAAGTAAATCCATGCCCTGGGCCATGTCCTTTCAATGAGTTAGCAACGGCGGCGGGATTGCAATTAGCGAGTCAGTCGAGGAGATGATTTGAAGCTTTATTGGGGAGGAGTTGGGTTATGGCGCTGGCGATCGTATGGCGAGATCCAGTTCCGTTGATCAGGATTAAACGAACATCGCAGCGAATCAGAAGCGATCAGTTCGGCGTAGTGTACGCGGTCACTTACCCGAATCTCTTGCAGCGGTTCGAGCTACTGAGCGAAGTTGCCTGAGCTGTGAATGTTTGGGTGGGGTGAGAGGGCGGATGCTGAAGATTCAGAGATCATCGAACGGGCAAGTGATCTTCGCGCTCACTGGTCGAATGAACGCCGAGCATGAGGCCGAGTTTAAGGCACTGTTCAGCTCCGAGACTGGAACTGGGCAAATAGTCCTGGATTTGAAAGATCTGACCTTGGTAGATCTTGACGCTGTCAGGTTTCTCGAGAGCTGTGAAACGGATGGTATCGAGCTCCAGAATTGCCCGCCATACATCCGCGAGTGGATTACTAGAGTAAGGCGGGGAAAGTAGCGATTTGAGAGAACGAAAGGATCTAACAACCATGAGTGCCAACCTCCCTTGCATAGCAAGCGCAAGCCCAAAAGAATCCCCTCTGTTCCAACTGGATACGGAATGTCGCTCGCGGCAACGAGACCATGGAGACGGCTTGGCAGTGCCTGTGTTGGCTGATCAGGGTCGGCGTGGATGCCGATTCGATGCAATCGTAGGGAAGAGTCCTGCGCTGTGGACCGTACTTAAGCAGGTGGAGCGAGTCGCACCTACGAATTCCACGTTACTCATCCAAGGAGAGACGGGAACCGGGAAGGAACTGATCGCCCAGGCCGTACATAGTGTTAGTTCACGCAGCGGACGCCCTTTCATCAAGCTCAACTGCGCCGCCATTCCCTTCGATTTACTGGAGAGCGAGTTGTTCGGTCATGAGAAGGGTGCCTTTACCGGAGCAATAGCGCAGAAGATTGGACGCTTCGAAATGGCTGACACGGGTACGTTGTTTCTAGACGAAGTGGGCGACATCCCGCTACCTTTGCAGCCTAAGCTTTTACGGGTATTGCAAGAGCAAGAGTTTGAGCGCTTAGGCAGCGGGCGTACCCACAAAGTGAATATTCGGTTAGTCGCGGCCACGAACCGAAATCTATTGGAAATGGTGTCGCGGAACGAGTTCCGTAGTGACCTGTACTACCGCCTGAACGTTTTCCCGATCGCTCTGCCGCCGCTGCGGGCGCGACAAGAAGACATCCCCGAGCTCGTAACCCACTTTGTAGAAATCTTCAGCCAGCGCATGCGCAAGGACGTCGATTACGTCCCAGCCCAGACGATGGAGGCGTTCACGTCCTACAGTTGGCCGGGCAATATACGGGAACTTCAGAACTTGATTGAACGCGCCGTGATTCTGGCAAATGATAAAGTGCTGCCGAACCCGCTGCCCGCGACTGAGCTGGCCATCGCTCCTTGTGCCGTGGCAAGTGCAGCCAAAAACTCTGAACCAACTAGCCTAAAAACCCTCCGAGATTCCGCGCGCGATCTTATCCTTCAGACGCTGGATGCGAGCGGATGGGTAGTCGGCGGATCCAAGGGCGCAGCCACAAAGCTCGGCCTCAAGCGGACGACTCTGATCGATAAGATGAAGAACCTTGGGATACAGCGCCCCGCTCAGCTTGCACATTCGCCAGATGCAAATCGATTCCGCAAGGACTGGCGGCCTCTGCGACAACCGCGACGCCCCAAAAGCCGTGGGCAGTGCGAAGAACCACAAGAACATTCTCTGTCAGGTTGATCAGATCGGAAACTTGGAGACACTATGCCTAAGACTGCAGTTGCATTATTCAAAAATCCCGGACTCGCGGAAAACGCGGTTAGGGAAATCGAAAACCTCTGTGGGAAACAGTTCGATGCGTACCAGAACTATCGCAACTTTTGCAAGAGAGCAGGAGCTGTCGATAGGAGGTTGTCGTACACCTCCGTTGATCCAGGGCTTTCTGGCG
>DASRWO010000083.1:0-12884 GCA_035654555.1 Candidatus Deferrimicrobiaceae bacterium
CGCGCCACCCTTCCAAGAAGCGCGGGCGCGCGACTTTTGTTCCTCCATCGCTAGGTCGAATCCGGCCTGATCGAACTCGATGTCTTGATCTCGCGCTGCATCCTGCATGAAATCGAGGGGCATCCCGAACGTATCGTACAGCTTGAACGCCTTCTCGCCCTCAAGCCTCGGTCTGGGAGATACCGGAGCCGTGCCGCTTGGCTCGACGATATCTTCAAGGATTCGCTTGATCTCCGGATTGTTGTCCCGGGTCTCCGTCACCTTTTTGCGAATCTTCGCGCGCGTTTCTGCCTCCTGCCGAGCGTGAGAGATTTCTTGCTCGAGGGCACTGAAACCGAGCTCAAGCGCGTGGGCGAACCTCTTCTCTTCAGCCAAGACCTCTCTTGAAATACGGTCAGCCGATTCGTTCAATTCCGGATACGCATCCTGCATCAGATCGCGCACCGCAAAGACCATCTCGTGCAAAAACGGTTTTGTCTGTCCCAGAAGCCGCCCGTGCGTAATCGCTCGTCGGATAATTTTGCGCAGCACATACCCGCGTCCTTCATTCGAAGGCAGCACTCCATCCCAGATCAAGAACGTAGCCGCGCGCGAGTGGTCAGCGATCACTCGAAGAGACGCCGCCGACTTGTGGCTCGAAGAGCTTGCCGAGCTTTGCTCGGCTCGACGGACGGGGGCGTCCGTCGCTCCACGCTTCGTGGATGCACCGCTCGTGGAGGGGCGGACGCGCTCGTCCGCCCAGTTCGCACCCGTCAACTCCGCCGCCCGTTCAATCAGCGGCGTAAACAAATCCGTCTCGTAATTCGAAATCACTCCCTGCAGCACCGCCGTCACCCGCTCCAACCCCATCCCCGTATCAATCGACGGCTTGGGCAGCGGATTCAGCTTCCCGCTCGCATCGCGGTCGAACTGCATGAAGACCAAGTTCCAAATTTCGACATAACGCCCGCAATCGCACGGAAACCGGCAGTCCACATGACCTTGCTCCGATGCCGCCGGCCCCATATCGTAATGAATCTCGCTGCACGGGCCGCACGGGCCGGTATCGCCCATCTGCCAGAAGTTATCTTTAAGCCCCATCTCGAAGATGCGATCTTTCGGTATCCCTTGCCCGGCCCACAGATCGTAGGCCTCGACATCGCGCGGGACGCCGCCTTCACCGTTGAAGACCGTCACATAAAGTTTGTCTTTGTCGATCCCAAACCACTTCGGCGAAGTGATCAACTCCCACGCGTAAGCGATCGCATCTTTCTTGAAATAATCACCAAAAGAAAAATTCCCCAACATCTCGAAGAACGTGTGATGCCGGTTGGTGAACCCCACATTTTCCAGGTCGTTATGCTTACCGCCCGCGCGCACGCACTTCTGTGACGAAGTCGCCCGCACGTAGTCGCGTTTCTCCAGCCCCAGAAAAACATCTTTGAACTGGTTCATCCCCGCGTTCGTGAACAGAAGCGTAGGGTCATTCGCCGGCACCAGCGACGACGAATGCACCTCCTTATGCCCCTTCTCCACAAAAAAGTCGAGAAACCTGCGCCGAATTTCAGATCCTGTCAGCATTTCGGTGAACCTAAATTTTAGCACTGGGAAATAAAACTATTGAGGGCGCGAAGAACATGGCGGAACTCATACGGCGGTCCCGCCGTTATCAACGCGCCCTCGCGGATTCGCAAGTCGGTGGGCTATTTCACCGCATCTGCGGTCTTCTCGCCCACTTTCTTCACTCCGTGTCCGGTGGCCTCGGCGCCCTTCTTTATGCCGCTGCCGGTTTTTTTGGCTGCTGTATCGGTGTCCTTCGCCGTGTCTTTCGCCACTACTTTGGTTTCGTGTCCGGTTTTGTCGGCGGCCTTTTCCGTATCCTTGCCCGTCGTCTTGGCTACTTTCTTGGTGGCGTGGCCGGTCTTATCGGCTGCCGTCTTAGTTGCATCGCCGGTTTTGTCGGCGGCTTTCTTGGTATCGGTGCCAGTATCATTTGCCGTCTTCTTTACGTCCGAGCTGACGCCCTGGGCCAAGGCGAGCGGAACGGCGCTGAGGAGCACGGCTGCGAGAATCGCTTTCCAACTACTTTTCATGGTGCCTCCTTAGGAGCGGAGATAGGGAACGGCAGGAGTATGCAACATCGAGAGGGCGTTTGCCAAGCGCGATCAGTCAGGCTATTTCGTTTTCCAACGAACTCAAAGTCTCTTCATCCACATCCCAACTCTTTAGAATAGTGAAAATCGTTTTTGCCCCGAACCCGGCTCGCGCCAGTTGCCGGAAAATTCGCGCGGTTGCCTTCTGATCCTTGGGTTTCGCAACGCGCTTGCGCCGCAGATATTCGCGCGCCTGTTTTTCCTCGCTCACGCCCTCGAAAGCCGCATCCACTGCCTTTTCGATAATTTCGCCGTGCACGCCCTTTATTTTTAGTTCGGTGATCACGCGCCGGCGTCCAAACTTCTGATTGTCCCGCCGCAAAGAAGAAAAGTAAGCCGCATATTGAGAATCATTCAGGTAGCCGCGATCCTTAAGCCGCCGGATCACCAACTCAATCAGCGTCTGCCCATACTCCGATTCATTGTCTTCCACCCGCGCGCGAAATAAACGCTTCAGTTCCGCGACCGTACGCATGCGCCGCGCCAGCGCGCCCACGGCGTATTCGAACAACTCATCTTCGGAATACGACCGCTTCTTCGGTCGCGAGAATGGCATGCACTAACGATAGCGCACTTAGAGATGGAGAAAAACAGAATTAACCACGAAGGGCACGAAGTGATAGCACATTTTCCTTCGTGTAACTTCGTGCCCTCCGTGGTTAAGTTTTACCGTCCGCCGAAACCAGCCGACTGCATCGACTGCCGCGAAATGTCGGCCGTCGAAGCAATACCTTGCATGCGCAACTTGAAGTCATCGGCGTTCGACGCATTCTCCAACGCGGTTTCGTAAGCCACAAGTCCTGCCTGGAACAAGTCCCACAAAGATTGGTCGAACGTCTGCATGCCGTATTGCGACGTTCCCGCAGCGATTGCGTCACGAATGGATCGCGTCTTTTCCGGCACGAGTACGCACTCACGGATGAAGGCCGTATTGATCATGACCTCAACCGCCGGCACACGCCCATCAGAATCGCAGCGGCGTACCAGTCGCTGGCTCACGATGGCGCGCAGAACCGCGGCCAACTGCAGCCGAATTTGCTTTTGCTCGGGTGGCGGGAAGATGGAAATAATACGGTTCACGGTTTCCACCGCGTCCAGAGTATGCAAAGTCGAGAAGACCATGTGACCGGTTTCAGCCGCGTGCAGCGCGGTCGATATGGTTTCCAGATCTCGCATTTCGCCGACCAGAATCACGTCGGGATCCTGACGCAAGGATGCCCGCAACGCTGCGCTAAACGATGGCGTATCCACACCGATTTCGCGCTGGTTTACGTAGCCTTTTTTATCGCGATGCAGGAATTCAATCGGATCTTCAATCGTAATGATGTGTTCGGCGCGGCTGGAATTCACTCGATCCACCATCGCGGCCAGTGTCGTCGATTTACCCGAGCCGGTCACGCCCGTCACCAGCACCAGACCTCGCGGCATCTCGCAAATCTGTTCCACCACCTTGGGCAAAAATAATTCATCCAGTGCGCGAATCTTGGTGGGGATGACGCGCAGCACCAGTCCCACGTTGCCGCGCTGCTGGAAAATGTTCACACGGAATCGTCCCAGCCCGGCCACGCCGTAGGCCATATCGATTTCCGTGGTCTCTTTGAATTTTTGCTTTTGCCGCGCCGACATCATGCTGAACGCCATGGTCAGCATGTCTTCCGCGCTCACCCGCGGCTGGTCGGTCAACGGCACCAGTTCACCATCTATGCGAAGGTGAGGATAATTTCCTACCTTCAAATGCAAATCGGAGGATTTGCGTTCAGTCGCAATCCGCAGCAGATCGTCAATATTCATCGAAGGGTTTCCCGGGAGGCGCTTTTGCCTCACAAGCTTTGCCTATGATGAACCGAATCGTCACCTTCCCCAAGATGACCTAGGTAATGAGTCCATTTCTGGGGCGGCACACAGCCTTCAGTGCAGATTAGAAAAAGTTCGCATCACTAAATGTGCGCCATTGGACTAGCTGCGGGGCTTACGGGTGTGCGCCCGGTCGCGAGAGGCTTGCCCTCGCCCTGCCATTTTCGGGACAGCTCCTCGAGTTGATGCAACACCTTCTGGATGTCTTTCATCCGATCAGTTATGCCGTACGTGACGGCGGGAGGGATGGTCGGTTCGTAATGGCGGAAGATAAATCGCGCGTCTTCCAGAGTGCGCAACCTCTCCGTCAGCACCCGTGAGGAGATGCCTTCCACCCGTCGCCGGAGCACGCCGAACCGCATCGGACCGTCGTTACTCAGCGCCCACAGAATGTGCAGCGTCCACGGCCGCGTGAGCAACTCCAGCAAGCTGCCGATCGCACAAGGTGACGCCAGTTTCGCCGATTTCCGTGAATGGGCCATACTGTTACTAAGTTACTTTAAAGTGCCTACTGTGTAAAGAGCTAATAGTTATTTATTGTAACCTCAGACGATCCGGTGCCATCCAAAGCTGGAGAAACTGCTTCGTAGAGATCGGGCTGCTTGGGGATGAATTGTATCCCAGTCGCTGTGATTGGGCCGTTTTCCTACAAGCATTCTGGTTGCCCGCTCAGGGCGCGATATGCGGCCGTGATGAAAAAGGGCATCTTAAAATTCGCAGTAATGGAGAAAGAAAATGTCGACCACCGTTTTAAATGCATCTCTGCGATCCCAAATCTCGAACGCTCCCTCAGGAGCAATCGGGCCGATCGTACTCTTAGGACGCTTGCTGTTCGTCCTTATCTTTCTGATGGCTGGGCCGAGGCACTTTCTCAGTGCTACCGCCGCCTATGCCGCATCGCAGGGGGTACCATTGGCCTCGATAGCGGTGCCCATCTCCGGAGTTCTGGCGATCGCCGGTGCCCTCTCCATTCTGCTCGGTTACCGTGCCAGACTTGGCGCATGGCTGATCGTTCTTTTCCTGCTCGGTGTCACCCCGATGATGCACAACTTCTGGGCAGTTTCTGATCCCATGATGCATCAAATGCAACTCATTATGTTCATGAAGAATTTGTCGATGATGGGCGGCGCGCTGATCATCTCACAGTTGGGCTCAGGGCCCTGGAGCCTGGATTCGCGTCGCAAGTAATCGCCGTAATTTCTGTGGCATTTTAAATTCGAACAAATCGAAAAGGAGAACACTATGTCCGATCCCACGATCAAAGTTCTGCCCAAAGGTCCCTACCTGGTGGAAGGAAGAATCAACCTGCTCGATGCCAGTGGCAAGAAAATTGAAGCTGGAGAAAAAATAGCCCTCTGCCGCTGCGGCGCTTCCACCAACAAACCATTCTGCGACGGAACTCATACCAAAATCGGCTTCGACGCCGCAGCCGCGGCGGTTCCCGGCAGCGCCGAGTAGCTTCAACCCACGATTGACTTAGTCTATGAACTTAGTCTAGTCTTGGCCTCATGGAAGTGAATATCCATGAGGCTAAGACTCATCTTTCCCGTTTGCTGCAGCGTGTGGCGGAGGGAGAGGAAATCACCATCGCGCGTGCCGGAACTCCTGTAGCTCGATTGGTTCCGGTGGAAAAGGAAAAAGAAAATATTCGTCCTCTGGGTATGGATCGCGATCGAATCTGGATCGCCGATGATTTCGATGCTCCATTGCCCGACGATCTACTCAAGTCGTTCTACGGTGGCAAATTGCCTAAGCTGGCGCCGAATCGCCGGAGGCAAAAGTGAAGTACCTTCTGGACACGATGGTTTGGCTGTGGAGCGTCGGGCCAGCCGAGAAGATCGGTGAGGCGGGACTGAAAGTTCTTACCCACGGAAAAGAGGATGTCTATCTTTCCGCCGCGAGTTCCTGGGAAATCGCGATAAAGACCAAACTAGGCAAAATTGATCTCACCGAACCGCCCGGCCGTTATGTTCCAAAAAGGCTGGCCCAGCAGAATATTCGCTCTCTCGCCGTAACACAGCGTCACGCCTTGAAGGTGTACGACCTTCCACTTCATCACGGTGATCCCTTCGACCGCTTGCTTATTGCCCAGGCCCAGATTGAGGGAATGGTGATCTTGACCTCCGATTTTGCGTTCCGACAATATTCCGTCGACGTATTGTGGTGCGGAAAATAAACAGAAGGGACGCGACGAATCGCGTCCCTCAACTTTTACAGCGGCCAAAGTTTACACGCCGACCGGCTGCTTGCTGCCCACTGGTACCGGAGTCAGCCATCCGTGCCGGTCATCTTTCTCTCCACGTACGATGGCATAAAACTCTTTCTGAATTGCCTTGGTGATCGGACCGATCGTCCCCTTGCCGACGTTGATTTTGTCGACTGAGCGGATGGGAGTGACTTCGGCAGCGGTGCCGGTGAAGAAAGCTTCGTCGGCAATGTAAAGCATCTCGCGCGGAATCATTTGCTCGACGATCGGAATATTCAGATCGCGCGCGATCTGCAACACCGAATCTCGAGTAATCCCGGGCAGCACGGAGTTCCCCAGTGGCGCCGTGATCAGCTTGTCACGGTGAACCAGAAACACGTTCTCGCCCGAGCCTTCGCTCACATAGCCGTTCACATCGAGCGCTATCCCTTCGGCGTAACCATTCACGATGGCTTCCATCTTGATGAGCTGCGAGTTCATGTAGTTCGCGCCCGCCTTGGCCATCGCCGGCAGCGTGTTCGGAGCCAGCCGCGTCCAGGAGGAAACGCACACGTCGCAGCCTTCGCTCTCGCCACCCAAATACTTTCCCCACGGATAATTGATGATGTAAACCTCGGTTGGCGAGTTGAAGGGATTGACTCCCGCCTCGCCATAGCCGCGCAGCACGATCGGACGCACGTAGCACGGCCACGCGCCATTGCTGCCGACGGTTTCCAGCATCGCCTTCACCAGTTGGTCGCGAGTGTAGTCGACATCAATGCGGTAAACCTTGGCGGAATCGAGCAACCGCTGGATATGTTCGTTGGCGCGGAAAATCGCAGGCCGTGATTGCGGCGCGTAGCACCGAATCCCCTCGAACACCGAGGACCCATAGTGGATCACGTGGGACATCACGTGAATCGTCGCTTCATCCCAGGGAATCAGTTTCCCGTTGTGCCAGATATTTTCCGACTTCTCGATCGCCATGTAGAACTCCTTCGGCTGCGGTTTTCGTAGTTCGTAACGAGGCTCATAACGAGGCGGAATCCCTCCTCTGGCACTGCAGGGGACGAGGCATGAAAACCAACCAACGTTACAGAACATTATAGCTGAGGCAGAGTTCCGCGAATGGCACGCGCCATCCGTGTCTTCCTTAATTTGCCGGGCACGAGTTCGCCTTCCGCCTACTTCGACACTACGCCGCAGGCGATGCGGTCGCCGGAGTTGCCGGAGGGATCCGTCTTCATATCGTCGGCTTTGGCATGGATGATGATCGCCGTGCCGCCGTTGCTGAACAGCGAGTGCGAACCGTCGCCCAGAGTTACGTCCTTATCCTCAAGGCTGGCGCTCGCCTTTCCAGTCGCGTCGACAGTAAAGTTCAGCATGTCGCCGGCGTGGTGGCCTTCGGGATTCTCGAATCCGTGCTTTTTGTTTTCCGGATTGAAATGCGGACCTGCGGATTTGAAGTCGGGCGCGTCGCACTTGGGATTCTGATGGAAGTGGATCGCGTGTTCGCCGGGCGGCAGATCGTGGAGACTCAGCTTTAGTCCGACGCCGGATCCCTTTTGCGACAGCACGATACTTCCGACCGCCTTGCCCTGGGCATCTTTCATTTCAACCTTGGTTTTGGCTGTACTGGGCAGAGCGAAAAAGATCACAGCAACAGCCGCCGCGAGCGTGGGGAGGGTTGTGAGTTTCATGCCGGGAATTATAGCGACTGTGATGCGGAGAAAGCCACATCGGCACCTCTGGGCCATGCGCCTTCCACAGCGCCGTGGAGTATACTTCGGGAAAGTTTCAAATTCCTCTCGGGGAAGAGTGCAATTATGGCGTTGGATGCGGTGGAACAGGTGACAGAACAGGCTCCGGCGGACAGTTTTCAGGTGCTGGAAGAGAAGATTTTCCGTACGATTGAGATGTACAAAGGCGCGCGGCAAGCCCAGGCTTCAGCCGAACGTGATGCCCAGCGCGCCCGGCAACAACTCGAAGAGCGCGACGAGCAAATCGTTGCCTTGCGCCGCGAGACGGTGCAGTTGCGCAAGGAACGCGAAGAGATTCGCGGGCGGGTGGAAAAGATGCTGCAACAGATTGATTCGATAGCGGAGGAGCGGGCAAGTTAGAATCGCGACGATCACTATCTGAGGGTCACTCTCTATGGCTACGGCGGCTAAAGATTCGACACTGAAAGATGCGCAAAACGGCAGCGTTCGCGTGGAAATTTTCGATCAGGCCTACAACTTGCGCGGGTCCGATCCCGAATACATTTTGAAACTCGCCGAGTATGTCGATTCGAAAATGCGAGCCGTCGCCGAAGCCACCAACACCATCGATACCGTGCGCCTGGCGGTGTTGGCGGCTCTCAATATCGCGGATGAATACCATTTACTGAAGCGCAAACAGGACTCCGGGACCACCGATTATCAGAAGCGTGCGCATCTATTATCGAGCGCTCTGGATGAAGTGCTGGGCGAAAACCGCAAGGCAGGCTAGCCCTGAGGCGGGCTGCAATCCATTTCATTTTTTTTGCGCTGCTCGCGGGCAGCGTTCTCTGTCAAGAAACAACAATCCATAGTCAATCGAATGTGGTGGTGATTCCTGCGCTGGTGAAAAGCGGGCAGGGCGAGGTTGTTTATGGTTTGGGGGCAAAGGACTTTGTAGTCGAGGATGATGGCGAGGACCAGCCAGTGCATCTGGACGAATCTGTGGAAGGACAGCCGGTGTCCATGGTGATTGCAATTCAGCGCGGGCGGAGGGCGGATTATGAGTTTTCCCGCATGCGCGGGCTAAGCGCGATGCTGGATCCGTTGGTTGCTGAGGGACGCGGCGCAGTGGCGGTTGTGGAGTTCGACAGCCATGTGCAGACAGCGCAGGAGTTCACCGGAAGCTCCCAAAAGATTTCGTGGACGCTGAATGAACTGCAACCGGGGGACGGCGGAGCGGCGATTCTGGATGCAGTCGACTATTCGGTGAGAATGCTGGAGCAGGTTCCAAAGGAGCGGCAGCGCATGCTGCTGCTGATCAGCGAGACTCGTGACCACGGTAGCCAGGCCAAGGTGGACGATGTGGTGGCTGAGATTGGGCAGAGCAGCACGGTGGTATATGCGCTGGCTTTTTCGCCGTCACGGTCAAACATTTTGGATACGATGCGGGGGGATAATATGAACGAGATGCATGCCTCGCCGGATTTATTGGCACCGTTGGTCATGGCGGCCGAGGCGATGAAAAAAAATACGCCGAAGACGGTCGCATCCATGACAGGTGGTGAATACGAGATGTTTGCCACGAGGAAAAACTTTGATTCGCGGATGATCGACTTCAGTAATCATTTGCACAGCCGTTATTTATTGAGCATCGAGCCGAAAAGTCCTCATGCGGGATTGCATCAGTTACGGGTTCAGTTGCGGGATCAGGGCGATAAGACGGTCCTCGCGAGGAGCAGTTATTGGGCGGCTGGGACGAAGTAAATAAAGTACCTGCGGGCTAACGACCGATTCATCCACGAACGTCATCGCGTCGATGAAAGCTCTGCGCCATCCTGAATTGCAAGCCGCAACTTCGACGGCCTGATTACTTTGGTTGCAACTGTTCTGCCAACTATTTACACCTTGCCTATTGCTAATTCACGGGGAGTTCTCCTAGCATCCAGAGTGAAAGCCGGCCTGCGGGGTTGGTGATGGCGGTAACCGATTTTTGAACCAATGCTGAATGAACGGGGACTCGACTCGAACTAGGATCCGGTGTGCAACGCTCCGCCATGCGGAGATGCCTAAAGGGTCTCGGCGGGTTCCCAACGTCTACCTGACGGTTCATTCTCGGCCCGTCACACGGCACAGTGGGTCGGCTTGATTTCTCTCTCGCAGTAACGAAGCGCATGCGGAATAGCCGCCTTGGCTGTCCGGCAAAGCGAAGCAAGCCGCACGCCAGCAATAAAGTCCTGCTAGACTGAATCTGGTACAAATTCCTCATTTCGTGCATCCAATTTAATTGTGTATCCGCAACTAGTTCATTTCGGGCGATTCTTTCTGCCGACCTACGGCTTCCTCGTTTCACTGGGAGTTCTGCTCGGTCTGTGGATCAGCGTGCGCAACTCCGAGCGCCTCGGCATCGATGGGGAGAACGCCTGGAACTTCGGGATTCTGGTGGTCCTCAGCGGCATCGTTGGCGCCAAGGTCCTCTACGTCATCAATGAGTGGAGCTATTACGCAGCTCATCCTCGCGAAATTTTCAGCGTCACCACCCTGCAGGCCGGTGGAGTTTTTTCCGGCGGCTTGATTGCGGCGTTCATCGCCGCCTGGTGGTATGTGCGCAGGCATAACATGCCCGCTCTCGGCACGTGCGACGCTTTTGCGCCCGGGCTTGCCTTGGGCCACGCCATCGGCCGCCTGGGATGCTTCGCCGCCGGATGCTGCTACGGCAAAGAGACCCATCACTTCTGGGGCGTGGTCTTTCGCAATCCCTTAGCGAATCAGATCACCGGCACTCCGCTGAACGTCCCGCTCGAGCCTACGCAGCTTTTCGAAGCGGCAGTCGAATTGGCGAATTTCTTCTTCCTGATGTGGCTCCTGAAACGCAGAAAATTCGATGGCCAGGTTTTCGGCGCGTTTCTGTTCATCTACGGTGTGGCCCGCTTCTTCCTGGAATTTCTGCGCGACGATCCCGGCCGCGGCTCGGTCTTCGGCGGGGCGATGTCCGGCACGCAACTGATCGCAATCGGTCTGGTGATCGGCGGCGGATTCATCTGGTGGCTGCGTCCCGGGACGAAGAAGAATATTGCACCGCAGCCGGCCCCGGCACGCTAGGCTCCCATCCGGCGGCGATATGCGATCGAACGGTTGAACGAAAATCCTTCCGCATTCCTTCCCCCGTTCGTCGTGTCTTATTCTTTTCGCAATCGAAATTCGCAATTCCTGCCGGGCGTGATGGTAATCTTGTGCCCATGAAAAAAATCACGCGCCGAAGGTTTGGCAAAACCCTGGCCGGAACCGCCGCTGCACTCGCCGCTTCCTCGCTCTCCCGCTTTGCGTGGTCCCAGAATCCGACTCTGCTGCAATTCCCTGCGAACTTTATGTGGGGCTGCGCCACAGCTTCTTATCAGATCGAAGGCGCCGTCAACGAAGACGGGCGAAAGCCTTCCGTTTGGGATACGTTCTCCCACACGCCGGGTAAAACCTTTCAGGGAGAAACCGGCGATGTCGCCGACGACTCCTACCATCTCTACAAAGAAGATGTCCGTCTTCTAAAAAATCTGGGCGTCAAATGTTATCGATTCTCGATTGCATGGCCTCGCATTTTTCCCGATGGCACCGGCCAGCCCAACCCCAAAGGTCTCGATTATTACCAGCGCGTCGTCGACGAACTGCTTAAGAACAACATTGAGCCCTACGTCACGTTGTTTCACTGGGATCTTCCCCAAGCCTTGCCCGGTGGCTGGCAGTCGCGTGACACCTCCAAGGCCTTCGGTGATTACGCGGCCTACGTCTCGAAACATTTGTCCGACCGCGTGGGCCACTTCTTCACCACCAACGAACTCGTCTGCTTCACCGACCTGGGCTACAAAAACGGGCAGTTCGCACCCGGCCTGAAGTTGCCGGCGGCCGAGGTGAATCAAATTCGCCACCACGGCGTGCTGGCACACGGCATGGCGGTGCAGGCGATCCGGGCTAACGCCAGGAACGGCACGCAAATCGGCCTTGCCGAAAATGCCAACGTATATGTTCCGGTGATTGAGAACGCGGAGCAGATTGAAGCCGCACACCGCGCCACCCGCGAGGGCAACGCTCCCTTCCTCACCGCGATCATGGAAGGCAAATACACCGACGGCTACCTGCAGCGCGAAGGCGCGAACGCTCCCAAAGTCGAACCCGGCGACATGAAGATCATCGCCAGCCCGCTCGATTTCGTCGGCTTGAATGTGTATACACCGGATTACGTTCGCGCGGATTCCTCGCCCGCAGGTTACGCCCTGGAAAAGCGGCAGGCGTCATTTCCGCGAATGGCTTCCCCTTGGCTCTATATCGGACCTGAAGTCACTTACTGGGCCGTGCGCAACGTCAGTGACATCTGGAAGCCGCGTGCCCTATACATCACCGAGAATGGCTGCTCCGCCGATGACGTCGTCACCAGCGACGGCCGCGTGGAAGATACTGACCGCGTCATGTATCTGCGCAATCATCTTTCCCAGCTTCATCGCGCCGCCTCGGAAGGCTATCCGATCAAAGGATATTTTCTCTGGAGTCTCATGGATAACTACGAGTGGGCCGATGGCTACAGCAAGCGTTTCGGTATTCACTACGTAGATTTCAAAACTCAGACGCGCACGCCGAAGCTGAGTGCCGAGTGGTACCGCCAGGTCATTGCCGCGAACGCAGTGGAGTAGAAATATCGAGCGATCGGTTGTTGCAGGCTTCTACAACTTCCTTCGAAGAAATTCGAAAAGTATGTAACCGGTGAATGCCGCTATCAGCGCGATTGCGAAATTGGCTGTTGTAAAGACATCGCGCAGCGCCCAGGCGACACCTCTTCTCGAGCCCATGCCCGAGTGTTCAAATTCTCCCATCAAAAGATTGGCATAAAACAGGAAGAGGATAAAACCTACTTCAATCACCGATCTCCAGATATTCTTCTTCATAGCAATATCGGCTCCTTGCGCCGTATTCGTACAAGGCCACGCGGTTAAACAATCCCATAGCATAGTCTGTAGTATCCTTCGCAGC
>DASRWO010000084.1:0-2055 GCA_035654555.1 Candidatus Deferrimicrobiaceae bacterium
AAGCGCTGGCGAGGAGATCACATTGCGCCCGCTTCGGGGAACCGGACCACTGACAAAGGAGCACTGCGTCTGGGTGTTTTACGCTGGCCAGCCCTTATCCGCGGCGGCAACTGACGACATGCTCGATCAGATCCGAGAGGAACGCGATCTAGTCGTCTAATGTAAGTGATTTCTTTCTGAAAGTGTCAAGTTTTCAGCCGGCCTTCGGCAACGGGAAGGCGTCGTAGATCAGGTAGTCAAGTTGAGTATCCACGCGATCCAAGGCTTGTCGAAGTGGGAACGGCAGGACTGCGTCGTTGGCAGTGAACATGGCCATGGCGGGCCGGAATACACGTGTTTCCAGACGCGAAAACAGACGGGCTACCTTCCAGCCGTAGGGTGTTACGAAATAGCGATTGGTTCGCGGCGGCCGGAAGATCAGCCCTTTCAGACGCAAGCGGCGTAGATCGTACGTCATCTGACTAGCGGTGTATTGCCCGGTGGTCACACCCAACAGATCGGCTACCAACTCGCGCAACTGGCGGTTGTGAAACCCATTGATGAGATGCTGAAACACGGTCAGCGCCAGAAATAGCGCCATCACTCGCGGTTGGCCGAACTTCAACGACGGCGCCTTCTCACCGTCTTCGGTGACGGTCGGTTGCACCACCCGTTGGATGCTGTCGCCGCTTAAGCCGCTGTTGTGGCTGACACGTTCGACTTCCAGCAGGCGCCGATTGATTTGCCGGCCGATCTTCTGTAGATACGGTAGATTAGGTAACCCTTTGTTGACGCCGAAATCGTTCGGGTTGCGGAACGTGACTTCCGTTCGGCAACCGCGCCCTTCCTTGAAATACTGTTTGACATCGCAATTCTTGTACTCGATGTGCAGACTGGGATGCACTCCGTTTTGGATGACGCGCGTGCGAAACTCTCCCGGCGTCTTCTTGGTAACCACCCGGTCGAAGATCAACTGCACCCGGTCCGGCCGTCCCAGGTCCAGATTGTCGCGAATGATTTCTTCGAAAAACTCACGCCCGCGCAGTGGCCGGTCGAAGATCTGCGTCAGACTCACTTCCATCTGCCAGATCGACAGGCTCCAGTCGTAACCGGCGGCGCGATCTTCGGGCCGCAACGGCAGAGGCAGCCGCTTTAGCCATTTCCGAAACACGCGATCGATGTCCTCTGCTGCCAACCAATCGCAGATCTGCTGCAGTCGCGCTGGATCGGCGCAGGACAGAAACCCGTTATCCAGAGCTTCGTAGCCGATTCCTTGCTTCTCCAACTGCCGCTTAGTCCATTCATGCCCGTTCAAGCACAGCTTGGTTCCCCACGGTGCATAGCTGCACACCTTCACAAACAGTGGCCCAAAGTCCGCATCATCAATGTAGAAGTAGTAATGGTTCACGTACACGGTCTTGTCGCGCGTGAACTCGAATTGTCCGTTGATCTTCTTGCCTTGAAATGCTTGTGCCTTCTCCTGTGCGATTCCGATGAAGACGATTCCCTCCTGGATCCCTCGTTGCCGCCGGAATCGGTTGGCTACCTCATCCTTCCGCTCTTTGTGATCGAACTGGTAGATCGGGATTCGTTGCTGCTCGGCCAGCGCCTTCACAGCCTCCCGGAACTTTTCAGTGATCTGTCCCAGTACTACCGGCGACGGAAGAGGCTTGCCCAACTGCTCCCGCATGAATGTCACCAGTCCGCCCGACGTCGCCAGCGGTCCGATATACCCGTTCAGGTACAGCCGATCCAGGCACTCCAGCTCCAACGTCACGTGCCCACTCAGCAACTCAGGGATGCTCGCCATCACCGAGATTGTACGGGATTGTTCGACCCTACGCTCGTCGGTTTGAGGTCGAAGACCTCGCTAGCCTCTCAGAACAGTAGTCGTGTGGCGTCTTTCGATTATGAGCCCTACGGGAATCCGACGCAGAGCAATGAAAGAATAAGCACGGATTTTCGATATGGGGGATTGTTCTATGATCAGCAGGATAGGCTATACCTTGCGGTTCATCGGACTTATGATCCAACCACAGGACGATGGCTTTCGCGAGATCGTCTTGGGGAAACGGC
>DASRWO010000085.1:0-5876 GCA_035654555.1 Candidatus Deferrimicrobiaceae bacterium
GTGCCGCGGGAGGTCCAGGTCGCGGATGATCTCCGGCCGCAGCAGCGAAACCACATAGGAGCAGACGGAGAACTTGAAGCCCGGGAAAACCTCCTCAGTGCAAGCAGCGCCACCGAGAATGTGGCGGCGTTCGAGCACCAGAACTTTCTTTCCAGCGCGTGCGAGGTACGCGGCGTTGACCAGGCCATTGTGGCCGCCGCCGATCACGATTACGTCGTATGAAGTAGCCATGAGCTTTTAGCCTTTAGCGGTAGATTAAGGAAAGGCAATGATACTCGCGAAGAAGAATGCGAAGGCGGAAATTAGAGCCCGCTAGGGAGGACGATCCAACTGCGGAGCGTGGTCGATAGAGTTGGGATTATTGCGCGCATGGCTGAAGTCGAGTTCGTTATTCTATCGGGAACTAACGAGTTTGTCTGCAATATTACCCGCGGAGGTAGTGATATTTTTAAATCAGCGACGTCCGAGGGAGGCCAGCCAGTCGTAAAATTCTTCTTGCTTCTGCGCAGCTCTTTGCTGCTAATTGGAATTTTGGTGTTGACCTGGGCAATAGATGCCCAAGTTCCCGCGAGAAAGGCTGCGAGCCAAACGCCAATAAAAATCGATGCTGCCAGCGCGGTGTTCATCCCAGGCCAAAAATGATAGACCACGCCTGTAACAAGAAGCGCGTAGACCGTCCCGAGGACCACGCCAAAACCTCGCCCGCTTCCCTTCCTGCCTAGCATGCCCTCTCCTTCGCCGTTTTGCCGTTTAATAATCCCACCAATTCCCGCAAACTCTAAGCGTTTAGATCCTAAACTTCACTATCGACTGACAATGCTGCGTCATCCCGAAGTCCCCGCGTTTTCACCAGCGGGGCGAGGGATCTCGCGCGGAGCTTGTTCGATCTCGGGCTTGTAGAGATCCTGCCATCGTTCAGCGAGGTCGCGCCAGTGCGGATTCATGGACTCGATAAGCTTTATCTTTTTGCTGCGGCGCCAGCCTTTGATTTCTTTCTCGCGGGTGATGGCAGCGTCGGGATAATAGAAGAGCTCGCAATACACTGAACGATTCAGGTTGTAGCGGCTGGTGAATCCGGAAGCGAATTTGTTCTTATGCTCCCAGACACGGCGAGTCAGATTGCCTGTGATGCCGATGTAGAGAACGTGGGAGCGTTGGACAATGGTCATAAATGTAGACGTGGAATTGTTTGGGCGGGCGCATTGTTTGCTTCTACTACCGCGAACGCCAGGGCGTCTGTGACGAATGAACATTGGGAGTTGCACGCGGGATCCCTCGCCCCGCCGGTGAGAACGCGGGGCTTCGGGATGACGCTGTCGGGGAGGGTTCAGGTCCTAGGTGTTGTTGCCGCACTGGTGTGCGGGTGCATATAATCCGGCTCGATACAATTTTTTTCGAGGCCACTCCTTTGCCCATTGGAACCGCGTTTCACGAGAGAACTTTTCCGCTTTGCCACAGCTTGAACTACCGCGAGTGGTCGGGATACTACACGGTAAGCGTGTATGAGGTGCATCACGAGCACGAGTACAACGCCATCCGCAACGCGGCGGCGCTGATTGATATCTCGCCGCTTTATAAGTATCTGATTACCGGCAAGGACGCCACGCGGCTGGTGAACCGCATCATCACGCGCGATATCAATAGGATAAAAATGGGGCAGGTGATTTACTGCTGCTGGTGCGATGAAGAGGGCAAGGTCATCGACGATGGGACGGTTTCGCGGCTGGAGGAAAATGTTTATCGCTGGACGGCCGCCGACCCGAGCCTGCGCTGGTTCCGGCAGAACGGTCTGAACATGGATGTGCAGGTCGAAGACATTTCCGAGAAAGTTGCGGCGCTGGCCCTGCAGGGACCGACTTCGGCAAAGCTGCTGAAATCCGTGGCCGAAGCTGACATCGCGAACCTGAAATATTTCCGCGTTACTCACGGGAAGATCGGCGGGGTGCCGGTAGACATTTCGCGAACTGGCTACACCGGCGATCTTGGGTACGAAATCTGGGTTCCATTAAAAGAAGCCAATGACGCCGTGAAGGTGTGGGATGCTCTCGCGGAAAAAGGAAAGCAATTTGATTTGCACGCAGCCGGCATGCTGGCACTCGATGTGGCACGCGTCGAAGCCGGCTTGCTGTTGATCGAAGTCGATTACAGCAGTTCGAAGAAGGCTCTCATTCCGTCGCAGAAGTATTCGCCGTATGAGCTGGGCTTCGCCAAGATGGTTCATCTCGAAAAAGAAAACTTCATAGGCAAGCGGGCGCTGGAGCGGGATGCGAAGAACGGCGTGCCGCGACAGCTTGTCGGCATCGAAGTGGACTGGACGGATGTGGAAGCGCTCTATGAACGCTATGGCCTCACGCCAGCCGCGCCGAGCCAGGCTTCGCGCCTAGCGGTGCCGTTGTACTCTGGCGAAAAGCAAGTGGGCAAGGCCACGACTACAAGCTGGTCGCCAATCTTGAAGAAGATGATTGCTTTGGCCAGCGTGGAAACCGAACACGTGAAGATTGGGACTCGATTGCAGATGGAGATTACGATCGAGGCCATCCGCCTGAAGACGAACGTGAAGGTAACCGCACTGCCGTTTTTTAATCCCGCGAGAAAGACCGCAAGTCCGGTGTAGAGCTTCGCGGGGGGACAGCAGTCCTCGTCTGTCGAGTCTATTATTCCCAGGTTAGCTTTTTACGCCTCCTTCTTCGGGCCAGATCATGCGAACACCGCGGTGCAGAAGGTAAAGCATGACGAGAGATGCGACAAACATCAGCCAACCCTGAAATTCATGAAAAAATCCCTGCGCCTTATCCGGATCCCAGTACTGAACCAGCAGACCTGTGCCCACGACGCGCAGGCTGTTCGCGGCGACGGCGATCGGCAGCGAAGCCACGGCCAACAGCACCCGCACAGAAGTCTTCCGCTCCATCAGATAGCCATAGATGACGGCAAGCGTTGCCAGTGACATCAGTGAACGAATCCCACTGCAGGCATCGGCGACTTCCAACGACATGGCCGGAAGCATAATTACGTTGCCTTCGCGCAAAACGGGCACGCCCAACCAGGGCAACATAGTGCTGGCCACTTTCGATGCCAGCAATTGCAAGGGGAAAGTGATCTGGTTGAAAACGATCGCGGGGATGGGAATCATGAGTACCAGGAAAGCCCAGGGAAAAAGAACCGCACGAAAGAAATTCCATCCCAGAAACAATACGATTAAGCCGGCCAGCACAATCAGCAACGAAAAGCGCGAAAGGAAAATCTCGGCGCCCATTTGCCCAAGAACGAGCACGCACAACCCGAATGCTAAAATCGCAACTCCGTACCATGAGGGTTTCACCTTCACCCGAGCCAACCGGGCCCGCTCCTGCCAGATTACAAAGCCCGCAAAAAGCGGAACGAAGAAGCCGTGGGAAAAATTTGGATCCTGCCACCATTGCGCAACCAGGTGGAAAAGGGTGGGGAAATACAGCCAAAGCAGCAGGGCACCGAGGGCGATGCTTTGCCACGCCGGGGGCCACGCCGGTCTAGCGGCGCGCGCCTGGTGCGCAACTGGGGGCTCAGTCTGCAACACTTGGCTCAAGAACCAGCCTCTATCTTCCCGGGGGATGCCTACAGCATAAGCGAAGTTAGTAGCTCCCGCAATCGAAACTGCACTCCGTCCTAACTGGCCGGGTACGCTCGGAGCATGCGAAAATTATAGGAAATACAGTAAGCCGCTCTGCGCTTGCCGGGAGTAGAATTTGGGCCGCATCTGCTTTGGAGTTTACTGTCGCGGTTGCCCCTGGAAAAAGTCTACATAAGGAGAACGTATGAAACGCAAGTCGGTGGTTGTTACTGTGTTGTTGCTGCTCGCCGCAGGCGCATTGGCGCAGGACCGTGACCAGTCGCCGCGGTCGCAAGAGCGCATCACCCGGGAGGTTCGCCACGAACTTCTCATGCTGCCCTATTTTGGCGTGTTCGATAACATCGCCTATAAAGTGGACGGTTCAACCGTGACTCTTTTGGGACAAGTAACCCGCCCCTCTCTGAAGTCTGACGCGGAGAATGCGGTGAAGCACATTGAAGGCGTCGAAAAGGTGGATAACCAGATCGAAGTTCTTCCACCCTCGCCCATGGACGATCGCTTGCGTATTCGTTTGTATCGCGCGATCTACGACTATGCGCCGCTTGAGAAATACTCTCTCGGGGTGCAGAAGCCAATTCGTATTATCGTGAAGAGTGGCCGCGTAACCTTGGAAGGTGTTGTCGATAGCGAGGCGGACAAAAATCTGGTGAACATTCGGGCGAACGGAGTGCCGGGCATCTTTTCGGTGACTAACAATCTGCAAGTAGTTTCATCGAAGTAGAAATTTCGAGACTATTCGACGGAACTCGATTTGAAAGTACCGCGGGAATTCATGACCCGAACGGATTTTCCAGCGACGGGCTTTGCGGAGTGAACAACTCCGCGCCATTTTCCGTAATGTGCATATCGTCTTCGAGGCGAATGCCGAATTCTCCTCGAATGTAGATGCCGGGCTCGTTGCTGGTCGTCATGTTCGCGGCGAGCTTAGCGGTGTTGCCGCGGACCAGATAAGGCCATTCGTGACCATCCATACCCATGCCGTGGCCCAGTCGGTGCGCAAAGTACCTGTAGTCGGGACCATAGCCGGCATCGCTGATTACTTTTCGAGCCGCCGTGTCCACGGCGCCGCACTCTACTCCAGGACGTGCCGTGACCAGCGCTGCTGCTTGTGCGCGGTGTACGATGTCGAACACGTTCTTCATTTTGTCTGCGGTTTTTTCCGGTACTACGCCGAGCACGAACGTGCGCGTAATGTCAGATTGATATCCTTCCACGGTGCAGCCGTCATCGATCATCACAATCGAGCCCTCGTGGATCACTTGTGGCACGCTCGACCCGTGCGGATAGGCTGTGAATTCGTCTACCTCCACGCTGGCTTCGCCCGGAAAACCTAGGCGTTCATAAGCCGCTGTAATCAGCGCCTCTGCCTGTCTTCGCGCAGTGCGTGGTAAACCGCTTCATAGGCGGTAAGCGTCGCCTGCGCTGCTAGGCGCATGAGCGCGATTTCGTGTGCGGTCTTGATCATCCGGCAGCCGGCTGTGATCGGAGTGGCGCTGGTCAGCGTGAGCTGCGGCGCAGCCTTCGCAATTCCGTCTGCAAAGAAAAAGAGCACGGTTTCTTCGATCCCCAGCTTGCCGGTGACTATGCCGCTATCTTTCAAACCTTGGGCCAGCAGACGGTACGGGCTTTCGTCTTCCTGCCAGGGTCGCACGTCAGGACGTTCGCCATCCGGAGCCTTCGCGATCTCCTCGCGCGCGCGGCCTTCCTCAAACGCCGGACAAACATAAAATGCCGATCCCTTTTCCGGCAGTACGAAGGCAAACATGCGCTCGCCGCCCCACCAGCGAATTCCCGTGAAATAATTCAGCGATGTGCCGGACATGAGCACCATGGCGTCGATCGCATTCTCGCTCATCAACTGGCGAGCACGTTCCAGCCGTTCCCGCCGTTCTTGCCGCGTAATGGGAGCCGCTTCGCCTCTTCGAGACTTTAGCTGTGCCAGCGATGCAGGCAAGGAAGGCTCGTGGGAGTTTTCGTTTTTAGCCGGTCCAGTTGCTGCCAGTGGAGAGACTGCCGTGACTACTCCTAACCCTCCCACCTCAAGAAACCGCCGCCGCGAGATCATGAAGCCTCCGAAGACGAAAATGACAGCCCCGCCATTATAGGGAAGAGTAGCGCCGCCGTGCGGTGGCTGTCCGGCAGGCGTCGTCACCCGCCGCGCCAAGTGGGACGGGGAGGCTACTAGTCCGCTGCCAGGTTTGTTGAGATAATTTGCCGTGGAAGCGGGTTTTCAGTGCGCGGGATGCGGCGAATGGAATGTCACCGC
>DASRWO010000086.1:0-3689 GCA_035654555.1 Candidatus Deferrimicrobiaceae bacterium
CACGCTCGAAGAACACCGCCGTTCTGGCGCCCTTGATTACACGCTCTACGAATCCTCTCCGAACTTCGGCGGTGTCCTGCGCACTGAGCACGTCGATGGCTGCATCGTCGAAGCTGGACCCGATTCCTTCATCACCGAAAACCCTGGGCTGCAAGCCTGTGTCGCAGCTTGGGGCTCGGCGATCAACTCATCGGCTCGAACGATGCCGATCGCAAAACTTATATTCTCGTCCACGGCCGTCTCATTCCCATGCCGGATGGCCTGATGTTCATGGTGCCAACCAAAATCCTGCCCACTGCATTTTCCCCACTTTTTTCCTGGACCACGAAGCTCTGCATGGCGCAGGAACTATTTCATCCTCCGCGTCCCGCTGCCACCGACGAAAGCGTAGCCTCTCTAGTCGCGCGTCACTACGGATCAGAAATGGTCGACCGCCTCGCCGATCCGCTCCTCTCCGGCGTCTACGGCGGAGAAGCCGCCAGCCTCAGCGTCCGCGCTGTGGTTCCCCGCTTCGCGGAAATGGAGCGCACTCACGGAAGCCTCGGTCGCGCCATGCTCGCCACCCGAAGAAAAATGCCGCACTCGGCGAACAGGCCCGCGCCTCCGCTCTTTACATCCCTGAAGAATGGAATGCAACAGCTCATCGAAACCATCGTCCCGCGCCTCAACCAGAATTCTTTGCTCACCAACGCTCCCGTCGAAGCGATTCACCGCGAGTCCGAAGGCCCGACTGTCGAAGGCTCGACCTCCGAAGCTTGGACTGTTTCAGCCGGATCAAAATCCGCGCGCTTTGACGCCGTCATTTTCGCCGTGCCCGCAGGCGTCGCAGCAAAATTACTCGCCGCGTGCATTCCCGCACTCTCATCCGAACTTGCCGCCATCAATTACACTTCTTCCATCACCGTCGGCCTCGCCTATGATCGCGAAGTCCGTCAATCGCTCCCGCCCGGCTTCGGATTTCTTGTCCCCCGCCGCGAAGGCAAACGCCTGCTGGCCGCGACTTTCGTTCACAATAAATTTCCTCATCGCGCCCCCGCCGATCGCGCTCTGCTACGCTGCTTCTTCGCCGGATTGGCAGCCGAAAATATCTGGCAGCTTTCCGATGACGCCATCACCACCATCGTCCGCACCGAATTGCAGCAGATCCTCGGCCTTCGCGCCGCGCCCATTTTTTCACGCGTCTACAAATGGAAGTCCGCCATGGCGCAATATGGCGTCGGTCATCTCGACCGCCTCGAGCGTATCGAGCGCCTCCGCCAGCAATTGCCCGGACTCGCTCTCGCCGGCAACGCCTACCGTGGCATCGGCGTCCCCGATTGCGTGCGCTCCGGTCAGGACGCTGCGAAGCAAGTCGCCCGCATCCCTTAAGCTGTTTTTGCGATGAATTGGCCCCGCCGGATCTGGCAAGAAAATGCAATCAACGCTTTCCCGCGTTTGGGCCTTCATTGCGAATTCGATAGATAAGGTACCCCACCACCGCAACATTAATAATGAGTACCAAACACTTGATCGCACTCGGATGCCGGTAGATCTCGTAAATCTCGAAGGGGATCAAAGAAGTCGTGATGATTACGCTGAACCACTCTCCCCACCGTTTCACCAGCCAAAGGCCGATCCCCTCGGTTAGAAATAGTCCCGCATAAATAAAGCTGACAACCCCAAGACTCCTTATCTTATTGGGAGTAAGATCGGCGACCTTCTGCAGCGCCCGGCCGACATAGCGGTTGCCCGGATCCAGCCCGAACATCGTGACCAGATGTTCCGCCACGCTGGCCACATCCCGGTGCATCAGATGGAGAGCGCTCATGCCCACTGCGATCAGCAGCAGCGCCTTCAGCAGCTTGAACAAAGCAATCAGCCGGATCAGCATATTGTCAGTGGACTTCATGGGATCGCTCTATTCTCGTTGTTCTCTCCTGTACCCGCCCTACGCCGGAACATCCGCTTTTCTCACTTCTTCCCGCCGCATCTTTCCCACCATCAGTTTGATCTCGTCATAAGTGATCTCCGGCGGCAAAATATCTTTCAGCGGCTTCAGCCGGTCCATTCCGATTTTCGCGCACGCTGCCTCAATCACCGATTGCTTCTCCCTGCTGATCCATCCCGGTTGAAACTGCACCTGTCCCGTTTCCAGCAAATTCGCCACCGCACTCACCACGGTCGATACCTGACGTCCTCGAATCTGCGCAATCTCCTCCAGCGTTCGGCCTTCTTTCAGCAGTCGCAGAGTCTCATCTCCCGGTTTAGCCGACCGCCCAGACCCCGCTGCCCGCTCGCCCTCGCGAAATTTCCGTAACGCATCCAGAATCTCCTGCCCGTAAACCTCAGCCTTGCGCTCGCCAATTCCAGCAACCTCCCGAAGCTCCGCCAAAACCTTCGGCTGTCGCCGGCAAATTTCTTCCAGCGAAGAATCGTGCAGCACAATATACGCCGGAACGCCATTCTCCTTCGCCATCGCCCGCCGCCACTCCCGCAAATACTCGCGTAACTCCTCCGCCTCGGAACCCGCAGCCGGAGCCGCACCCGCCGGCACAGGCAACCGCTTCCGGGCCACAATTGTTCCCGCAGCCACAGGTTTGACCAGCCATTCCGTCACGCTCCCGCACACATCGCAGGCGTTACAACCCTCCCACTTCGGAGTCTCCCCAAAGTGCGTACAAATCTGCCGATGCCGGCACTTCTTCGACTCCACAAATTCCCGAATAATCCGGTACCGCTCCCACGCCCGATTCCGCTCCTCAGAATCTAATATCTGATTGGCAAAAAATCCCAGCAGCCCCGCATCTTTCTTCTGCCACAACAAAACGCAATCCGCGCTCGCGCCATCGCGACCCGCCCGTCCCGCCTCCTGGTAATACTGCTCAATCGATTTCGGCAGCGACAAGTGAATCACCGCCCGCACCGCCGCCTTGTTAATTCCCAGTCCAAAAGCAATCGTCCCCACTAGCACCCGCACTTCGTCGGACATCCAGCGTTCCTGGCTGCGCCGCCGCTCTTCGCCTCCCATCTTTCCGTGATATCCCACCGCGGCAATATCGCGATCCGCCAGAAAATCCACCGTCTCCTCCACACGATTGATGGTTGGCGAATAAACAATCACGTTGCTGCCCGCATAGCTCTCGAGCGCCGCCACCAGCATCTCCATCTGCTCCCGCCCTTCACACTCCCGCACCAGGTAACGCAAATTGGACCGGTAAAAGCTCGCGATATATTTGTCCGGATTGCGCAACTGCAGCTGCGCCAGAATGTCATGCCGCACGTGCCGCGTCGCGCTCGCCGTAAACGCCGCAATCGGACGATCCGGAAACTTCGTGCGCAACTTATTCAACTGCCGGTACTCCGGACGAAACTCATGTCCCCACTCCGAGATGCAATGCGCCTCATCGATCGCAAAAAAACTTACCGGCACCTGCTGCATCCAGCCCATGGTGTCGCCGCGCGCAATCCGCTCCGGCGATACATACAGCAACCGGTAGGCGCCCTCCCGCGCCTTCAACATCACCGCCTTCTGTTCAGTCTCGCTCATCGTACTGTTCAGCACCGCCGCTGGAATCCCCATCTGCGCCAGTTGCGTCGCCTGATCCTGCATCAGCGCGATCAGCGGAGAAATCACCACCGCCGTCCCTCCCGAAACCACCGCCGGCAACTGGTAACACAGCGACTTGCCTCCGCCCGTCGGCATCACCACA
>DASRWO010000087.1:0-4792 GCA_035654555.1 Candidatus Deferrimicrobiaceae bacterium
CTCCTCGGCGTGTGTGGAGCGTTGTCCGCCCAGCTGTTCATGTGGCTACTCCACCTTTCGGAGCATTTGTTTTTGGGCTGGATAGCAGGTTACCGGCCCCCCGGACTCCCCGACGACGGGGGAGTGTTGCGCCAAGTGATCGGGCCTCATGGACTGTGGCTGATTCCGGTGGCCACTACGCTTGGCGGCCTGATCTCGGGAATTCTGGTTTACAGGCTTGCGCCCGAAGCGGAGGGTCATGGAACAGACGCCGCAGTAGCGGCATTTCATCGCGCCGGTGGTTTTCTTCGTACCCGAGTCGCGCCGGTAAAAATGGTTGCCTCCGCGATCACCATCGGATCGGGTGGCTCGGCGGGCCGCGAAGGACCAATCGCGCTCATCAGCGCGGGACTCGGCTCGCTCTATTCAACCCTGGTTCACAAATCTGAAGAACAACGACGACTGTTAATGCTCGCGGGCATGGCTGCCGGGCTCTCGGCCATCTTTCGGACTCCCATGGGAACGGGCGTGTTCGCCATAGAGGTCCTGTATGGAAGCATGGAGTTCGAAGTCGACGCTCTGCTCTATACGATGCTGGCATCCGCCGTTGCCTACGCCGTCAACGGGTTATTTGTAGGCTGGCAACCGTTATTTCGAGTAATAGCAGCTCCTGCTCCACAGATCCCAGACTACGCCGCATACGTTGCCCTCGGTATCGCGGCCGGAGTAGTGGGTACGTGTCTGCCGGAAGTGTTCTACCGAGTGCGCGACGGTTTTCGCAGCTTACCTCTCCCACCATGGGTGAAACCTGGAATTGGTGGACTCGGCGTAGGGCTAATCGCATTGAAGTTGCCGCAGGTGTTGTCAGGAGGCTACGGGTGGATACAAGAGGCTATTGATGGACGCTTGGCTCTTCGGCTGCTACTAGTTTTGATGCTCGCGAAAATCGTGGCCTTTGCTTTGACCGTTTCTTCGGGCGGCTCCGGCGGTGTTTTTGCGCCTTCTCTTTTTGTCGGTGCGATGCTTGGTGGTGCGTTTGCGACCGTTTTCCACCAAACACCTGCAGTTCTGGTTATCGTCGGAATGGCCGCGGTTTTCGGTGCTGCGGCACGTGTGCCGATAGCGACTATGCTAATGGTTACTGAAATGGCCGGAGGATACAAATTACTGGCCCCGGCCGGCTTGGCTGTGATGATCAGCTATTTGCTGCAAGTTCGTCTTTCGTCGTACGTCAAATACCAAAGCTTGTATGAAGCCCAAGTGCCGCGCCGAGAGAATTCCCCTGCGCACTACATGGATCACGTTCGGGTTGCGCTCGGTCTCCTGGGGAGAAGAGACGTCGCACTAGGAAACAGCGTCGGGCATCTCGACTTGTTGAAGCTCTTGCGGTCGAAGATTCGTTTTGACTTACCGGGCGGCAGACAACTGGAAATGGGCGCCCTGCAATCGGAGAGTCGATTCGTGGGCAAGTCGATTCAGGCTTTTTACAAAGACCTAAATGCGTACGATTTTGAGATCGTTGCGATTATGCGAAGGGAGCACGTGCTCCTGCCCCACCCCGACACTCTTCTTCAAGAAGGGGACCGCATCCTGGTAATCGCTTCGGCCAGCGCGCACGCCGTACTTACGAAAGACATTAAACCGCTTCCATCCCCAGATCTGAATCCGAGGGCAACATAAATGCCGCTTGAAACCGATGTAAATGGAATCGCGCTGAATCGAATATTATTTGCGACCGACTTCTCCCCGGCCGCGACGGCGGCGTTATCTCATGCGCTTGTGGTCGCACGCCACTTCGGGTCAACTCTCTACGTCGCACACATCATCGCTCCCAAAGAGTATGCCGCAATTCCCCGGGGCGACCGAGATACGGCGTTGCCGCGCATTCGGGAATATGTCGGGGAGCAGATGACTAAGGTGAGAGAGTCTTCTCTTCTGCACACAGTTTCTCACCAAGTCCTTGTCGATGAGGGTGAAGTCTGGCCGACTCTCTCTGCCATGATCGACAACTACAAGATCGAACTCGTAGTGATTGGAACGCAGGGGCGGCGTGGCTTGGAGAAGTTCGTGTTGGGCTCGATTGCTGAAGAGGTATTGCGTAGGGCCAATTGCCCGGTATTGATGGTAGGTCCAGAGAGCTCTGCGAACCCTGAAGCTGAGGCTCACCTTCAGCGCATCCTTTACGCGACCGATTTCTCAACGGAGTCTGCGCCTGCAATGCACTATGCTCACTGGCTGGCCAAAGAATTTAAAGCCCATCTGTTCTTTCTCCACGTTACGCAGGATGCGTGGCAAGAGCCGCTCGCCACAAGAGTTTCAGCTGACGAATTCTGTCGCTTGCGGCTGATGGAACAAGGATGGGCAAGAAGCATCGAGGACGTGAATCCGGAATTCCTCCTCGAATTCGGCGTCCCTGCAGAGCGTATTGTTGAGCAAGCAAGTAACCTACGGAGCGAACTGATCGTGCTGGGTGTACCCGGAACCCATCATCCCGAAATCGTCGCTCACTTGCCCGGTCCGACGGCGTACGATGTGGTGTCTCACGCTCATTGCCCGGTGCTGGCTGTTCGTGGCGTTAGTAGTGGCGCGATCAATAAGGCATCGGCTTGATTATTTGGTATCCCGCGCTCACATCCGGTCTTTCTAAGTTGATCTGCCAACTGCAAAAGTTCCTCCGGCTGATGCGCGCGATTGAATTTGACACCTCCGGAGCTCGCATCATGAGCTCGCCACGGTGTACGCCAAGATATCCCCTGCCCTGACTATTAGTCGCGGCTGAGTCCGTACGACAAGAGTGAATTGCAGTTCAGGCGCTGTGATGTCAACCGAAGTTTTGGTTTTGGGCTTCGATTATGTGCCTTCGTTTCTTAGCGGAGAGGTGGTCAGCAAACGGGCGAGGGTTCAGTCAAGGTCGAGCGAATGCGAGCCGAAGGGAAACCTTGACGGGTTCCTCGCCTGTTTGCATGCTTTTCCGCAAAACGAAGGCCAAGCAGCCTGTCAGAAGCATTAGGTTTGCAAGGAAGGAGGTTGCCAGTTTTTCGAACTCGCGAGAACTGTGAATGAGCCTTTAAATAATCTCTTTTCCTATAGATAGCGTTTTTCCTGTAATTCAGGTGAGGGGAGCAATCTCATGCCAGATCTGCCGCAGAACCTTCACCGCAAAGAGTACCCGGGCTTTGTCAATACCAGAAATACTGTATGGCCTTTTCCTCCGACCTTCGGGCATTCTTCGACAGTGAAACTGTGCGCGTTCGTGCGCCTCCATCCGACGCGAGATTAAGTGCCTTTGCATCGGGAGCTGTTAGCGAATCTGCGTCGCGAGTAGTTGTGAAACAGTTGGAGGACAGGAATGAGCTCGGTTGAAATTGTGATCGTCGATGACCGGGAGCTGTTCCGGCGCATGGTTCGATCCTTGCTTGAAACTCAACCGGACTATCATATTTGTGGTGAAGCTGGCGATGGAATCGAAGCGCGATTGAAAAGGTTCGCCAGCTACATCCTGACATCGTGCTGATGGACATCAATATGGACGGTCTGGAGGCGACTCGAATCATTCGACGCGAAGTTCCTAAGTCCAATGTGATCATTGTTACTCAGAATGACGCGATGGTTGCGCGCGAGCAAGCTCGTAACGCTAACACGAAAGGTTCGTAACAAAATCCGATCTAACCCGGGATTTGCTTCCGACGATTCGAAAAATTCAGAAGTGCGAAGCCGGAAGCATATGAAACGAATACTGATAGGGGCAGAATCGTCCGAAGGAGAGGAGTACCAGTGGAAAATAACAGCGGCTTAGACCAGACAGAAAGCACAGCGGGTCAGGGGGAGCCGTGGTGCGGTCTTTTAAACAGCGCCGCACCGCGCGATCACATCGTCCAACTTTATCAGGATCAGCAATTTCTAAATCGGGCCGTGTGTCGCTTTGCGGCTGCGGCGATTACGAATGGCGAAGGCGTAATTCTAGTTCCGACGGTTGCGCACTGGGACGCTTTTCGGCCTCGTTTGGAAAGCGAGGGCGTAGATGTGAAGGCTGCAGAGAAACGGGGACAGCTCACCGTTGTGGACGCGGACAATCTTCTTCCCACCTTTATGCGCGACGGAATGCCCGATTCGCCGATGTTCCTGGGCTTGGCCCAAAACGTTGTTTCACAAGCTCGTGGAGACGGTCGCTATCCGAAGGTGCGCTGGTGGGGTGAGATGGTTAACATTCTTTGGGAGCGAGGGGATGTCGCTGCGAGTATGCAGCTCGAAGATCAATTCGACCACCTCGCTCATGAGCAAGATATTGCGATCTTCTGCTCGTTCTTGATGGATAAGTTCGATGGAGACGTTCACGCCCGTATGCTGCCAAGGCTTGGTGAGAATCACTCCCATCTTATTCCCGTTGAAGATTACTCTCGGCTTGAACGAGCCGTGTCCGAGGCGCTTCGAGATGCAGTGGGTCCTGATGAGTCCCGTGTCTTAGAAGGCGAACTTCTCTCGCGCTTTGCGGCGCCGTTCAAAATGCCGCGGTCTCAGGCCTTGCTTTTGGCATTGCGACAGACTCTGCCAGTGGTAGCCGATGATGTGCTGCAGCGGAGCCGAACCTTGTATCGAGCTACCGGATAATTAAGGATAGAGATACTCGATGGCTCAGAGGGACGAGTTCGTGGGAGACGGCAACGTGTCGGGCGACGCTATTCTTGACAAAATAGTCGCCAATGATACTGGCCTGCTCGACGCTGTTGATCTTCCGATAATTGTAATCAGCCGCGATTGCACGGTTGCTCGCGTCAACCGGGCGGCCACAACCGTGCTTGGCCTGAAGGCAACA
>DASRWO010000088.1:0-2733 GCA_035654555.1 Candidatus Deferrimicrobiaceae bacterium
TCCTCGATCACCTCCCGACAAGAGCCAAGATCCATCGCGATGACAGGAACTCCTGCTGCACTTGCCTCTGCCAGTACCAGTCCAAAGCGCTCGGGAATGGTGTTCAGATGAAGCAGGGCGAAGGCGTCTGAGAACAGGACATTCTTTTCCTCCACGCCGACCGGTCCCACGTAGCAGATCTGCTTGTTGTCTAGTTGCGGCTGAATCGCATCCCGGAAGTAGGTCGCATCCTGCACAATGCCGGCGATCCGTAATCGCCGCCCACTCTGGCGGGCGGTCTCGATCGCCAGGTGGACGCCCTTATCCGGATGTATCCGGCCGATAAAAATGAGCGCTTCTCCGCCGATCTTTCGCTGCGGGTAGAGTGCGAGGTCGATTCCGTTGTAGACCGTTGCCAGGTAATTAAGCTCCGGGGCTCGATCTGAATCGCTGATGGAAACGAAGTATCCATCCCGGTATTTGTCGTAGACCGGCATGATGCGGGGCGAGGAGAAGCCGTGGATCGTGGTTAGCACCGGCGTCTTCACCAGCCGCGTATAGGCCAGCGCCATAAAGTCATAGTGGCTGTGGATCAGGTCGAACTCCGCGGCGTGCTCGAAAACCTCCGTGATGTGCAGGTACTCGGCTACTTTGGGATCGATCGAACGATCCTCTTCATAGCCCTTTGCCACTACCGCATGGAGATGGGCGCGGGTGAGCGAGTCAGCGGTGGCGAAGAGGGTCACATCCCATCCCCGGTCAACCAGGCCTTCGGCAATGTTGCCGGCCACCGTTTCCCAGGCGCCATATTGGCGCGGCGGCGTTCGCCAGGCGACCGGCGACAGAATAGCCACTCTTTTGTTCAAGCCCATCTCGCTACGACATGGCCGCCAGCACATCGTCCAGGGCAATCGTAGCAAAGCCAGTAGCTAGATCGGCCAGTCCGTACGGAATGATCAGTTGGCCCTGGTGCAACAAGGCGCCACAGGAATAAACCACATTGGGCACATAGCCTTCACGCTCGCTTGGTTCCGGTGTCATTATCGGTTCACGCAGCCGGCCGATGACTTTGGATGGCTGCTCCAGGTCGAGCAGGAAGGCGCCAATGCAGTACTGGCGCATCGGCCCTACTCCGTGGCTCAGCACCAGCCAACCTGCCTCGGTTTCAATGGGCGACCCGCAGTTGCCAATCTGCACCAGCTCCCACGGAAACGCAGGTTTCAGTAGTAAGCGGCGTTCATTCCAGAAGTGCACATTGTCCGAACACATGAGGAAAATGTTCTCGTTGTCCTGCCGCGAAATCATGGCGTACGCGCCATTCACCTTGCGCGGAAAGAGCGCCATACCCTTGTTCTCAGCTTCGGGGCCGTTCAGTGAGATAAACCGGAAGCGAAGAAAGTCAGAAGTCTCGAGCAGCTCCGGCATAATGACCCTGCCGTCGTAGGCAGTAAAGGTTGCGAAGTAAACATGCTCGCCACTGTCCTGGCGGAAGCGCACAAACCGGGCGTCCTCAATGCCGTTGCGTTGCGAGGGCGTGGAGGGAAAGATGATGCGCTCAGAAAGATCCTGCTCCGGCTCAAACTGCACCTCGTAGTTGGATCGGGCCAGCATCCAGATGCTCTGCGCTCTCAGCTGATCTTCCCCTGTTTCTCCATGGGCGTGATCGGAGCATTGCAGCTCGGCCGCAAGGGCATCCCGTAGCGTCGCCAGCCCAAACGAACTCCCCAGTCTTTCCAGTACCCGGCAGGTAAAGTCGCTTTCTAGCCCGAGTTCCCAGAGTTTTCGCTGGAATAGAGGCCCCTCATACACTGTGTTGGCGATCTGGCGTGGCTCGGTAAGCAAACTGCCGGCCGGATCCACCTCAATGCGAAGATCGCGATGGATGATTCCGCTGCGAAACGTGACCGACGAGATGTGTCCCTCGCCGGTGGCGCGCAGGCTGAGGATGAAGCGCACAGCGCCCGCCGGCACGCCCGTCTGGTCAGGATGCTCCACCATCGATGGGCTGAACAGGGCAGCCGATTCCAGCGAGTATTCCGAAAGAAAGTAAGAGCCGATCAGCAACCGCCGTTGCTCGGAGATGAGGACATTTGCCGGCAATAGTTCCCGTAGCTGTTCAAAGCGATTCAGGAAGCGCAGCCACAGGTAAAGGTGGCGCTGCGAGAAGTCTGCTGTAACCTGCTCCAGCAGCAGGCCGACCGTCGGATCCGGGATGGCCATGATTCTTTCGATGATCCCCCTCATGCGTTGCGCATCCCCGGGATCGAATCGCCGCAGAAGAACGCGTGACGGATCTGGCCTCAGGACAGTTTTTGAACGCTTCAGAGGAATTGCCAGTGCAGCTCCATTTCCCATTGGGTCCCATTTCTCGTCGTACGCCTACAACAGTAGCTATCAGTGGATCACAGCCACGGCGCGTTGTTCCTGTTTTAGCTGTCTCTTAATAGAACAAGCAGTGCAAACGTGCTGCGGCGGTACACATCTCGTGAGGATCGTTTAGCGCATGGAGATAGGCAAGGGAGGATAGTCCTCTGCGGTGATTGGTTGCTTGAAGCTGGTCAGCATGTTTTGCGCCTGGCGCATCTCCACCAGCGACAGCAGAAAGGCCAGGGTGGACTCGGCTCCCTGGTTTCCGTTCACGCGGTCCACATGCAATCCATCACGGCAGCCGCCGGTCTCGGGCACGTAGAGCTCAAGGCCGAGATCGTTGCCTCCGATGAACCAGTCGAAGGCGTGTTCCGCCTGCTCATACCA
>DASRWO010000089.1:0-12239 GCA_035654555.1 Candidatus Deferrimicrobiaceae bacterium
ACTCGTCATCTGCAGATCATGCTGCGCACGCATGCCGAACTTGGCTACAAGCAGGAGCAACGATTTCATCTCGAGCTAGGGTTACTCAAGATGACCCACGCGCAGCGCTTGTTGCCAATCGAACAATTGCTCAGCGACATGGCGGGTGCTTCGGGCGCTCCTAGCCCTGGAGGTAGCAATTCCAGAACGGTGGCGAGGCCTTCCATCGTAGCTTCGCCTGCAAGCGAAGCGCGACGCACGGATGCCGTTTCATCCGCTCGTCCAAATCAGGTTTCGCCTTTCGCCGCCGATTCCGCTCGTAAGGTTGGTCCGCGGCAGGAATCTTCTTCCGAGACATTTTCCGCCAATCCTTTTTCTGACAAGCAAGTCTCCGCTGAGGGAACGCGCGCAGGGATCTCATCTCCACGCGTGATCATGGGCGCGGCTGCGCCCGCGAATCTCAACGAGAGTACGCTGGAGCGGCAGGTCAGTTCACTTCCTGAGCCTCAACGGGAATCGGAGACGAGTCCTCAAGCTGGCGTTCAGGTGCAATCGCCTCCGCAGATTTCCCAACTCCAACCAATAGACAGCGCTCCCCAGGTTCCTGGCGACAGACTAAAGAGCGCTGTCCTGCAGGCGCTGATGGATGGCAATCAGCGAATCCTGGTCTCGATGCTGGAAGCGGGCGAATGGTCCGTGGAAGGGAATGAAGTAGTGATCAAGATTTCGGAGTCGCAAACGGTAGTCGATATGTCGCTGGGCGCCGATGCCAGGCGACTGGCGATTGCTTCGGCCAGCGGCGTTTTGGGCAGGGCCGTCAAACTGAAGATTGTTCCGGGTGCAACCGCTCCCACGGAAGGGCAGCGCAATGGCGGCGCGAGAATCGCAGGAACGAACTCCGGCGTGGGCGGCCGGGGGCGAGCCGAGCGAGACGCTGTAGTGCGCCGGCTGCAGGAGAAATTTGGCGCAGAGATTCGTACGGTGATCGATTACAAGGAGAAGCGGTAGAGCTATATGGGCGGATTCAACCTGCAAGAATTAATGTCGAAGGCAAAATCGCAGTATGACGCGCTGCAAAAAAAAATGCAGGACACGATCGTGGAGGCTTCCTCTGGAGGGGGCACGGTGACTGCGAAAATGGACGGGCGCAAGCAACTCCTTAGCCTGCGCATCGATCCTGAGGCGGTGAAATCGGGCGACGTGGAGATGCTGCAGGACTTGGTGCTGGCCGCGGTGAATGAGGCCGCGCGCAAAGTGGATAACGCGATGCAGTCGACAGTGGGCGGCATGCTGGGCGGGCTCGGCATCGGCGGACTCTAGATGGTGGGTCAGCCATTTGTGATCCATTGAAGCAGTTACACAATTCCTATGTCTAAATTTGCTGAGCCGATGTCGCGGTTGATCGATGAATTGAAGAAGCTCCCGGGCGTAGGTACGAAGAGCGCGCAGCGACTGGCATTCTACATTCTGCGCGCGAGTGACGAAGATGCGGAGGCGTTGGCCGCTGCGGTCCGCGACGTCAAGGCCAGCCTCAGGTTGTGCTCGGTTTGCAACAACATTACTGATGTTGACCCATGCGTTTATTGCACCAGCGCGACCCGCAACCAGCGACTGGTATGTGTTGTCGAAGAACCCACTAACATTGCTGCTATCGAAAAAACCAAGCATTTCAATGGCGTATACCATGTGCTGCATGGATCGCTTTCGCCTTTGCACGGAGTAGGGCCTGAGCAGTTGCGCATCGCCAACCTCATTGCGCGCGTTGATGCAGGCAATGTGGATGAAGTGATTGTGGCCACCAATCCCACGGTTGAGGGGGAAGCCACATCCGCTTACCTTTCGCAGCAGTTGAAGCGCGTCGGAGTGAAAGTGACGCGGATCGCAATGGGCATCCCCGTCGGCAGCGACATTGAGTACACCGATGAGATCACCATGCTCAAGGCGATGGAAGGGCGGAGGGAACTATAAGAGCGGCTGTGCTGCACTCAGACTACAGCGTCATGTCCGGCTTCAGAAACACATTGAGTTCTTCTTCGGCGGAAGCCAGCCCTTCGGGCAATGTGCCGCGATTGTATTCCGCCATGCGGTTCTTCCACTTGAGGAAGTCGGTAATGCTCTGCGGTTCCACCCGGACCTCTACGCGGCGCAAGCTGGCTAGCAGCAGATTCATTTCGTAGCGGAAACCGGTTGCGCTGCGAAGATTCTTCGCCGAGGGATGCGCGGTTTCGATTCTGCCGCGGCGGAGTTCGAGCAAGCCCCATCCAACCGGAAGCTCCTCACGTCGAACCAGTCCGGCAGGAACCAAATAGAAACGCTCGCAGCCGACTCCCTGTTCCGGCGTGAGCCGGAAAGGTTTGGCGCGGTCAGCCAGGAAATCAGATCGCGTGACTTTGCACTCAACCAGCACCGAGTGGCAGGCGCGCTTCCATCCGATCGCATCGGGCATCTCGCCACTGACGCAGGCTTGCTCAGAGAGCACGACTCCGCAGCGGTAGCTGCGTAGCCATCGCACGGCTTTCTCAACTAGTTGGGCATGAGTCATGGATGCGGGAGTTAGCCTCGGCTCGAAAGCGGAAGTAGAGACATTTGTATCCGTAGGCGGGGCTGGACGGAAGTGACTGCTGAGCTACCATGTGGAAATCAAGCCCGCACACTGCGCAATTCTAAAGAAAATGAACGCGCAGTAGCGATTCTTACCGGGCTCGAGGGGGAGTGGATCGAGATCTCTTTTCCTTTTCGTTTCCGCGTTGCTTCGCTGTGCTTCTGCGGACTGGCGAGGCGGTTGTCCTCACATGTGATTTTTCAAGTCGCGCGGGGATCAGAGGCCCAATGATTATTGGCCGGTGCAAGAGAGTCTCCAGCAGATGGCGCTCGGCGGCGATGGTCTGGGCGGATGGTCCGAGCGGAGAATATCCTTCGGCGGCGATCGTCAATGCTTCGTTCCGATTAGTCGAGATGTGATCATTTGCAACTTGAATTCGGCGAATGTGGCCGTCGTGGGCGGCGTCCAGGGCATTCGCCAGACGAAGAACGGCTGCGAGCTGGATGGCGGCTTTCTGCTCGTCGGGAAGAAGATCGCGCAGAGTTTTGTGCTTTCTGGTCGGCAGGGCTCCACGGTGAAAACGAGCGACGACGGCGGCGCGCTGCAGGTCCACGGGCTTCCATCCCAGCGGGTTGCCGTGGGCGCGAATCAAGTCGAACGTCGCCTTGTGATGTCCCTTCTGACCCTCGGACTTGCCGACGTCGTGCAGGAGGGCAGCGGCGAGCAGGCTGGAGCGGGCGGAAGCGGCGTCTACGGAAGGCTGCCATCCCCAGGCGAGGAGGCCATCGTAGAGTTGAAGAGCCAAACTCGCAACCCGCTCGGAATGCGCGAAGTCGGGATCGAGGCCATTTGCCCAGAGCTTCATGCGGCGCGTGGCAAGCACCTGAATTTGCTTGCCTTGGGGTAGAGCGGCGCGCCAAGTGTGCCACAGAGAATTCTCGCCGAGCATTTTAGCGCGGTAACGACTGATACGCTTGGTGCGCTCGGAGAGAATTCGTTCGTGCCAGCGTTGGCGCGAATCCGCGTCAGGAAAAACCTGACACTCGACCGCCGTCGACCAAAGTACGTCAAGGTCGTGCACTTCACCCAGCAAATCCTGAATTTCTTTTAGGTCGTTGCTCCAGGCCTGGTGTTCGATGGGAAGAAAGTTTTCCACGATGTAGCGGAACCGCTTGATGCCGATGCGGAGGCTGTGAAATGCGACTTGCGAGCGATTGCGCAGGGCGCGGGTGTGAAGTTCGCGGGCCTGGGTCCACCGCTCGAGAGCGAGATGTTTAAAGAGGGCGCTGCCCAGCCGTATACGCGCAGCTCGGGCAGGAAGAGACTTGCTCCACTGGCACCACTGTTTGCGGTCAAACTCTTCAAGCGCCAATTGAGCTTCGCGCCGTTGCTCCTGTTCCCGTCGGTGCAGAATTTCGAGTACGTTCTCGGCTGCTGCATTCTCCATGTTTGCCAGGGAAACATGATTTGGTTGGGAGGGAAGCAATGCGGCCGAAAGCGCCTGGGGCTGCGGGGGCTCTCCCCGACTCGCTGCCGGATACAGCTTCTCGACCCACTCCATCATCACCTGCACATCGCGTAAGGCACCAAGCCGCTGGAACAGGCGCTTGCTGGCCTTCTTCATGGCCTTCCAGTCGGGATCGGGGTCGAGGGCCATCAATCCGTCACCTAGGGAGCGGCACCGGCGCAGAGCGACACGGAGATCGTGAACCGGATCTGGATCAAAGTTGGCCGCGACATGCTCACACTCGTCCAGAACCTGCAGCATCCAGTAGCGCAGGCCGGTGATCTTCTTGGGGCGCGTTGTACGCGGGGCTGAGGGAGGCACGAAAGTTCCAAAATGCCACAATATTCGTATCACTATAATATTCGCCGGAGTTGACTACGATGGCCAGTGACTGCGAGGGTCCCAGAGAGCCCCAGCGAGGAAACGTCCGACTCCCCTTAAGCAAGGCAAGGAAAAGACAAGGAAGACATCGAGCGGATTTTGCGATGATTGCCAGTTACCTCCGTAATGTGCACCCCCTTACTGTCTGGATTTAACCTTCTACTTGCAGAGTGTAGTTCGAGGAGCGCTTTATCACGAACGCTAGTACATTCCATGCCAACCGTGCGGCATCGGCGCGAGCCTTTGTGCATAGCCTGAACATCCTGATTAAATACGCGCGGATGTACGGTTACGAACACAAGCGAACGGAAGCGCAGTTCGAAGTCACCTGGAATGAATTGCAACAGGGGCTGCCCGCGGCGGGAGATGGCGGTTTTCTGCTCGGTGTCTCCGACAACAAATTACTGCTGGATGGAGTGCCGCTCGAGACTGGTCAAACGGAACGCAGCTTCGGGCAACTTTTATCCACTGCTGGTTTGGCCAGCCTGCACTTTTCCAAAGATGTGACGATCGACGATTTTACTCGGCTGGTGCGCGCCTTTACGGTAGCCGGTTCCAAAGCCCAGGACGTCTCCAAGCAGATCAAGGAAGCCCTCAACAGCGCAGGCAAACAGAGCACCATAAAAATTAATGAAGTGAAATTTGTGGCCGCCGATCCGTTGACCGGCGATATAAGTGTGGCGGCGCAGATTGCAGCACAAACGCTCGGGCCGGAATTCAAGCAATGGTTGAACGATCCGCAGAAACTACTACAGTTGATTGCAGCGGCGGAGGGGGCGAATTCTGGAGGCGGCGGGCAAGGACAGCCTGGAGGGACTGTCGTTCCCTTCGGAAGTGTCCCAAACATTCCCGGCGGCCACTGGGTCGCAGGGCCAGCCCCGAATGGCAACGCGGGAACGGGAACCGGTGTAGCTCAAGCGTGGGAAGGCGGAGTGGTTCCCCTACAGGAAGCGGAAGTGGTTCAGGCCATTCGTCTCCTGACTCGCTTTGGCCAGGTGCAAGGAGATCCGAGCGCGCGTCCGGAAGACCTGCAAAAGGAATTAGTTGAAACCGACCCCAATATGCGGCTGAACCTGCAGCAGTTGTTGGGCAGCCTAGCCTCGAAAGCAACCACCGAGCAGGAAGATACCCCTCTGCTGATGAAGGCAGCCGAGCATATGGCGATCCGCTTCGCCTTGGAGCGCTATTCCAAAGGCGAAGTCAAAGTGAACGCCGTGCACCAGATGATGGAGCACATGAGCCGGCAGATGGACTCGCTGCGCCAGATTCTGAAGCTGCAGGAAGAAAAGATGAATAAGGCCGGCATTCTGGTGGAGTCGCATGCCGACATCCTGGACCGGATGTTCTGGGCAGAAGTGCCGGAGTCGGGTAAGAAGACGGTTCTGCTCTCCCATGAAGCTCCGTGTGTGCCGCCGCGCAACCTCCGGCAGTTTGTGGAAGTGCTGCTCGACCGCGACGATAAGCAAACGTCCGCCGAAATTCTGAATAACTACTCTGGCTGCCTGGGCACGAAGGAAATCGAGGCACGCCGCAAAGTCGCCATTGGATTGAGCCAACTGGCGGATCTCTACGCCAGACTGGGCGGCGAAGCGATGGGTGGGGCCATCCGCAAAGTGGCCGAGCAGCTTTGTGTGGAGAAAGATCCGGAACTGCAGAGCCTGCTGAGTGCGGCTTTCGTGAGGCTTAGTCAGGAGTCCAGCGCGGCCAAGAACTATCAAGCGGTAAATGCAGTATGCGCTGGGATGGAAATGTTGCTGCAGCAACGTCCGGTTATGGTGAATGATCTACGGCCCAGAGTCGGCGTGGAGAACCGGATCCCGGAATTTATTGAGGAAGCATTGCGCTGCGATCCCGTGCCGGCGGACCTCTTGGTGGTGTTGCGGAGGACTTGCCAAAGTGGCGCCGAGCACCTAGCCGACCGGTTCTTCCGTTGCATGCGACGGGACGAATGCGATCGCATGGTCGAACTGGTGAAAGAGATGGGATCTCCGGCTCTGACCCAACTGCGGGAGATTTTGCGAACCGGGCAGCCAAGACAAGCGTCAGCGGTGGTCGGATTGTTGAGCCGGCTGGATGTAGGCACCTTGCTCGAGCTATTGCCCATGCGATTGCCGGAGTGGAACCGGTTTTATCACGACATTGTCGTCCGGCAAATTGCATATGGCGCGGCGCCGGACCGGGGGCGAACGCTGCTAGAGTTGGCGGAGGTGCTCGATCCGGTAGTACTGCCTGAGGGCATCGATGAAATAGGAATGAGCGGAGACCTGACTGCGGCACATCCCCTGATCGCCATGGCCAAACCCGGAGAATCTGCTTCTCGCTCGCCCTTCGTACAATTGAAGGCCATCGAATCTTTGGGGCGGCTGAAAGATGCTGAAGCAGTGTCCCTTCTCCGCGAGATTGTAGAGACAAAAAAGCGGTTTGGATGGATTCATCATCGCGAACTTAGAATTGCTTCAGCCCAGTCTTTATCCAAAACGGATCCGCGCTATAGTGCCCAGATTCTTTCTGATAGTGGGATTGAGCCGGCGGAACTGGCGATCGCCCCTTTAGATACGGCTCCCGCATGCCCCTGGGTGAGGCAACGCCGGTACGAGCGAATGGTACTCTCGCGCACGGTCGGCGCAACGATTGGCAGTTCGTGGGGGAAGTCGAAAATTCTGATCCGCGAGCTGAGCCTGGGCGGCGGAATGGGCACAAAGGAAGATAATCTTCGAATCGGCAGCGAGGCTGATCTGGAAATCTCTTTGGGAATGCGCTCAAAGATTCGAGCGCACGTTTTGCTGCGCCGAGCACGCGTGAACGAGGTGGGATTCGAAATCGTTAGTACCGATCTCGAGAGTCGCTTCCGGCTGCGCCGGCTTCTGGTCGACGCGCTAAGCCATGCTCCCCAAAAGAAAGAACCGGATTGGGGCGGAGACCGGAAAGGCTAGCGCCACATCCTGGCGGGACATCCTTGGAATGAAATTTGAGTGAATACAAAGGCCTCTGCTGGAGCAGAGGCCTTTTGCTCTTCGCACTCGAATCGTGATATCTACTTCACCTTGGCAAAGATAATAACCAGCGTGTAAAGCGCGAGGGACTCGATCAGGGCCAGCCCCAAAATCAGAGCCAGCTGAATGCCCGGACGGGCTGCTGGATTACGGGCCAGGCTCTCAGCGGCGGAAGCCGTTGCTTTGCCCTGCGCCAAAGCACAGATGCCGGAGGCAAACGCCATGGAAAATCCGGCGGAGATCGCCACCCAGTTGACTCCGCTCTCGGCTCCGCCCTGCGCGAAAGCCGGCACGGCGAACGAGAGTACGGAAAGCGCCATAAACAGCTTGCTTAACTTGCTCATTGTGTTTCTCCTCGTATGAAATACCGCCAGTGGGTGGTTGACGCCATACCTTGCAGACGCCCTCACGCTGAACGGTTACATCGTCCAACACAAATTCGAAGACCAAGCTCTAGTGCTCTTCCGATACCGCGCCCTGCAGGTAGACGGTGGTCAGAAGAACGAAGATATAGGTCTGCAGTAAAGATACGCCGATGTGAAGTCCCAAAAATATAATCGGCACGCCGATGGGCACGAGCGAAAAGAAAACCAAAGTGACCATATCCCCGGCGAACATATTCGCGAAAAGACGGATGGTGAGCGATAGCACGCGCGCCAGGTGACTGATCAGTTCGATGGGCACCATTAGCGGAGCCAGAATAGGCATAGGCCCTGCGAAATGCTTCAGGTAGCCGATCCCTGCGTGCTTGAAACCCTGCGCCTGGTAATAAAAGAACGCGCAGATTGCGCAACCCAAGGGAACCACTGGAATGGCGGTTGGGGATTCGAAGCCGGGAATCACGCCGATCAGGTTGCAGAATAAAATGAAAAAGCCGAGCGCAGCCAGGAACGCGGTGTAAGGCTCACTGTGGTGGCCGATGATCTCTTCGCTCTGGCTCCGGATGAATCCCTCAGCGCCTTCGAAAACGTGCTGCAGCGGGCCCGGACGATCCACCGAAAGTCGCGAGCGGACCAGCAGAAAAACGATCAGCAGGAACGCAAAAACGAGAAGCTCCATGGCAAACGAGTCTGAAATAGGAGCCGCCGGGCGTCTGGGTTGGATATGGAGCACCCGCAACAACGACGCAACCGGGCCGCCGAAAAGGCGGTTCAGGATCGCGGTGAACCAAAGTTGTTCATGCATAGGTTGTTGCCCAGCTTGTTCGCGCTGGACCCGCTAGACTCCACGGGCCAGAGCGCCGTAAAGCTCGTAGACCGCTTCGCAGCCGATCGCCCCCACAGGCAAAAATAAGCCCGCAAGAAGCCCGTTCAGGCTCGCGGGTGAAACAGTCAATATAACATAGGCTCCTAGAGCCATTAAAACGTAGCGCAGCAGAAAGCGAAACACAATTCCCTGCCCCGATTGCGATGTCGTAATCCCAGTGGCGCGATCGACAAAGCCCGCAATCGCCCGCTTCAACCAGAAGAAATTTACGTAAGCAATGGCACAACCGAAGGCAAGACCGCCAGCGGTCCGCAGCCCAAACTTCATCCAAGCGAGCACGACCACAAGGGGAGCCAGCAAAGCCATGAACCGGCGGATGCGATCGAGAGCGCCGGAGAAGAAATGTTCCGGCTCAGGAGCCAGTCCGGGTCCCAGGTTGAGATTCATTTTGTATCACGCAGAACCGTTCGAATCAGTTCAAAAAAGCCCGCAGCGATGCCCAAAAGAAGGCCCGCTAGGTAGAGCCAGGTGGTGTGCAGCCAATGGTCAAGGGCCGTCCCGACCAGCCATCCCGCGACCAGGGCGGCGGGAAAGATAAATGCCAACTGGCTGTAGCGAGCTGCCTGGACCAAGAAACTTTGCTTCGGATCGGAATTTCTTTGTTCAGGATCGGCCCGGGACTTCTTCGTCGGCGACTTTGAATTGGAAATCATTAAAATTTATCAGTCGCAAGAAGCTTAATCCTGTCACATCAGAATGGGCCGACTGGAGATGGTCGATTGTAGCTCGAAAAGTTCAACTCAAGCCAGAGACCAGGCGCGCCGAACCCTCATTGGACGGCAATGCCCGCTAGCAGTCCGCCGTCGACAAGGTAATCGCCACCGGTACAGAACCCTGCCTTATCTGACGCCAGAAATGCCGCGAGTTCCGCGACTTCTTCCACGGTGCCGATGCGCCCCAACGGATGTGCCGCGCCAAAGCGCGAGAACGCTTCCTCCAGCGGAACATCGGGCGAGAAGTTTGCCGCCGAACGGGCCAGCATCGGCGTCCGGATGGAGCCGGGGCTGATCGAATTGACGCGGATATTGTCGGCGGCATGGTCGAGAGCAAGAGCTCGCGTCAAGCTGTGAATTGCTCCCTTGGACGCGGCATATGCGGCGACACCGCGCTGGCAGGCGTGCCCCTGAACAGATGCAAGATTGATGATCGATCCCCCTCCACGCTTTTTCATCTCCGGGATGCCGAGATGAGCCAACAGATAGATGCTGCCCACGTTCACCATCATGCAGCGATTCCAGGTCGCAAGATCAGTTTGCACGACCGTACCAAAGGGATGAATCGCCGCTGCATTGACAATGACGTCGAGTCCACCAAACTGGCTGACAGTCTTCGTAATTATCGAACGCACTTGGTCAAGATCGGTCACATCGCAGTTTTCCACCTGAAGACTTAACTTCCGTTTTGCCGCATCGCCAGCCAGTTCATGGTTTCCTGCTACTTCGATGCCGCAGGCAACCACTCGAGCACCGCCCGTGGAAAAGCGCATCGCGATCGCACGGCCAATTCCAGTCGTGCCCGTGACCACTGCCACACGTCCTGCAAAATCGTCCATAGAAATCGAATCCTCACTACGCACTAATCCGACAGTTCCGGGATTGCATGCTTCAAACCCTGCATGACCCCACGCAGTTCGGCAAGACCTTTCAATCTCCCTACCAACGAGTAGCCGGGATTTACTTTCTTCCCCACATCATCGGCGAGCAAATGCCCGTGGTCAGGGCGCATGGAAATTTCGTGATCTGCCCTTCCCATTTGCCGCCGGCGCGCTTCTTCTTCGAGAAGGACGCGGATCACACCCACCATATCTGAGCTGCCCGCGAGGTGCTCGGCCTCGTGAAAAGATCCGGCGGGTTCTCGAGTCACCTGCCGAAGGTGGGCAAAATGGATGCGCGCGCCGAACTCCCGAGCCATGGCCAGCAAGTCGTTATCCGCCCTTGCCCCAAATGAACCGACACAAAACGTCAGCCCGTTTGCAGGTATATCGCAGGCGCTAAAAATCGCCCGCACATCTTCAGCCGTGGAAACAACGCGCGGCAGGCCAAACAGCGGCCACGGTGGGTCATCCGGATGTATGGCGAGCCGGACTCCAAGTTCCTGCGCCACTGGAACAATTTCTCCCTGGAATGCAATCAGATTGCTTCGCAAATCGTCGACCGTCATTCCATGATAGTCCGCAATCAAGCTGCGAATCGTTTCGCGATTGTAGGAAGCCTCGGCTCCCGGGAGTCCGGCAATGATCGTGCGTTCCAGATCACTTTTGCGGGCCTCTGACATGGAATTGAAGCGAGCCTGCGCCGTCCGGATACGTTCCTCTGAGTATTCTTCCCCCGCACCTTTACGCTCGAGAATGAACAAGTCATACGCTGCAAAATCCACCGTATCAAAGCGCAGAGCGTAACCCGTGGTGGGCAGGCGCCATCGCAGATCTGTTCTCGTCCAATCGACCACGGGCATGAAGTTGTAGCAGACGACCGCGACGCCGGCCTGGGCGACCGCGGCCAGAGAGTCCTTCCACGCACTGACGAAATGCTCGTACGGTCCGGATCGAAGTTTGATCGAATTGTGAATTGGAATGCTTTCCACCACGGACCAGTCGAAACCTGCGGCGACAATCTCATCTCTCCTCTTCAGCACATCGTCCAAGGGCCATGGTTCACCACGATAGAGATGATGCAGCGCGGTGACGATGCCAGTAGCCCCTGCTTGCTTAATGTGATCGAGAGGAATCGGATCATTCGGCCCAAACCATCGCCAAGTTTCCTTCATGTCTTGATGTCGCCCCTCGTCTTCCTCGCCGCATTCTCTAGCGCGTGATGCGCGCCGATTCCCCGCGCATCACCGACTCGACTTCGGAGAGCGTCGCCATACTCGTATCTCCGGGAGTGGTCATGGCGAGGGCGCCGTGTGCAACCCCGCACCGCACGGCCCATTCCGCGCCTTTACCCGCGAGCAGACCGTAGATCAAGCCCGAGGCGAATGAATCCCCGCCACCGACGCGGTCCATGATTTCTATTGGCCGTTGCGGAACATGGATCATTTCTCCCCCACACAATGCGATTGCGCCCCAATCATTCCTGGATGCCGTGTGCGCGGTACGCAGCGTAGTCGCAATCAGCTTGAGGTTCGGGTAAAGATCGGCGACGCGATGCAGCATGGATTCGTAGCTTGCTATTTGTAAATCGCTGAAGTCGGGGCTCACGCCCTCGATCGCGATCCCGAGGGCCGCTGAAAAATCCTCTTCATTGCCAAAGAGGACATCGACGGCAGATACCAATTCGCGGTTCACCTCCTGTGCCTTTGCTTTGCCGCCAATTCCCTTCCATAAAGAATCTCGATAATTCAGATCATACGAAACCACGCTGCCTGAACTCTTGGCCCACTGAACGGCGGCTTTCGCCACCGATGCCGACGAACCGGAGAGCGCAGCAAAAATTCCGCCGGTATGCAACCAGCGAGAACCATTTACCGCAAAGATGTTTTGCCAGTCGAAGTCGCTGGGCTGGGAGCTGGCGATAGCGGTATGGCCGCGGTCCGAGCATCCCACCGCCGCGCGCACACCGAAGCCCCGCTC
>DASRWO010000090.1:0-25946 GCA_035654555.1 Candidatus Deferrimicrobiaceae bacterium
AGAGGCCTACGGCGGATACCATTTTAATGCGTTGGACGGAATCAACGTGGACGCCGGCATTTTCCTTTCTTACATTGGCCTGTTCAGCTACTACAACTTCGATAATTGGGCTTATCAGCCTTCGTATGTTTCGTCGAACACTCCTTGGTTCTTCAACGGCTTGAGGATTCAGATCTTTCCCAATCCTCATTTGAAGATTGAACCGTGGTTGATCAATGGATGGCAATCCTATGGTTCGGCCAACTCGCGGAAAGGGCTAGGCGGCCAAATGAAATGGACTCCGCGACCTTGGGTGAACATCATCTCCAATAATTACGGCCTCGGCCACGACGATCTCTACATACCGAACCGGGGACGCATCCACACTGACGACAGCATCGAGATCAAGTATTACGACCGGCCAGAAAACACTCTGGACAAGATGGCGTTCTCATTCACCGGCGATATGGGTTGCGAATTCGGCCCCAGCACAACGACGTCTGCCGGCGTATATCTGCAAGGTGTGGGGTGCCATGGTGACACCAAGGACGCAAAGTCGGTCGGGGGCGACTACTTTAAGGCGGGGATCAATCCCAAGCAGAGCTTCATCGGTTACATGCTCTATAACCGCATGTGGTTTAAGAAGGACCACTACGGATTTACGCTTGGCGGAGGCCAGATCAACAATCCCGGACGCTATCTGGTTCTCGATCCTCCGATCAATGGAGAGACAGCAGAGTCTGCGGCGATCAATGCACCTTACTTTACAGGGAATCCTTCGGACCCATTCAAGGCCTGGGATTCGTCGGTGACATTTGACTACATGCCCAGCCAATACATCACGTTTCGCTGGGAATACGATTATCGCCACGCCAGTGTGCCCTACTGGTCTGGCAAGGGCGGAGTAACGCCGCCGGGTTCGGGCGGCGTGCCTTATACCAACAACGGGTTTCCTCAATTTTATGCTTGCAACGATGGGAACACGTCGGGGGCCTTTACTCTCAGTGCGGCCCAAACGGCCTGTGCCGGTCAAGGCAGTAGTGTATGGTTTCCTGACTTGCGGCGGGACGAACACTTCATCGACATGGCCATCCTAGTCAAGTTTTAGGGGTATGCGAGCCTGCAGAACTCTTCGCGTGCGACCTGACGAGCAGAGTCCGCGGGGCTAATTCGAACAGCGGGCATAAGGAGTTTTGATGCAAGACGCGATCTATTTTGGCGTGACGATTTTATTTTTCGCGGTCGCGCTCGCTTACGTTCATTTCTGTGAGCGCATGCGCTGAGGCAAATATGAATTCTGGTCCGATCATCATGCTGCTCATTTGTGTCGCGCTGCTGGTGTATTTGGTATACGCCATGCTGCGCCCGGAGAAATTCTGATGACGACAAATGGATGGCTGCAAATCCTCTTTTTTTTGCTAGTGGTCCTGTTAGTCACGAAACCACTCGGCGCTTTCATTGCTCGTGTGTTCGGTCGAGAGCGCACATGGCTGGATGCGATTCTGCGGCCAGTCGAACGGATTCTGTACAAGCTTACAGGCGTGGACGAAAGCCACGAAATGGACTGGAAGGAGTATGCGCTGGCGCTGATTTGTTTCAGTGGCGTCTCGATGATCCTGCTCTATGTGCTGGAGCGGGTGCAGTTGTGGCTGCCGGGGAATCCACAAAAGCTGGCGGGAGTTGCGCCGGCGCTGGCATTCAACACGGCGGCCTCTTTCACGACGAACACAAACTGGCAGAATTACACGCCTGAGACCACCATGAGCTATCTAACGCAAATGGTTGGTCTGGCTTATCACAACTGGGTTTCGGCAGCTGCAGGTATGGCGCTGGCGATTGCTTTCATTCGCGGTATCGCGCGGCGAGAGCAGAAGACGATCGGAAATTTCTGGGTAGATCTGGTTCGCGGGACTTTGTGGATCCTTGCGCCGCTGTGTCTTGTGGGCGCGTTGATCTTGGTATCGCAGGGAGTGGTGCAGAATCTGAAGCCTTATGACACAGTCCGACTGGTCGATCCCTACCAGACGCCGCAACTAGGCTCGGATGGCAAGCCGGTGAATGGTCCCGACGGCAAACCCATCATGCAAACCGTGAGCCAGCAGGTGATAGCGCAAGGACCAACCGCTTCGCAGGAGATTATTAAAGAGCTCGGTACGAATGGTGGAGGGTTCTTCAACGCCAACAGCGCACATCCATTTGAAAATCCGACGCCGTTTACGAACTTCTTGGAGATGTTCTGCATCCTGGCTATCCCTTCCGCTCTTACTTACACCCTCGGGAGAATGACCGGCTCGCCGCGGCATGGATGGGCGGTGTGGGCGGCGATGGCATTGCTGTTCCTCGCCGGAGTGACGACAGCCTATTGGGCCGAGGCTCGCGGAAATCCTCTAGTGAACGCTGCGGTGCAGCACGGCTCCCACAATGCATCTTCGGTCGCGCATGCCGGCGGTAATCTCGAAGGGAAAGAAGTACGCTTCGGCGTGGTGAACTCAGCACTCTTCGCCACTGTCACCACAGACACAAGTTGCGGTGCAGTGAATTCGATGCACGACTCGTTTACGCCGCTGGGTGGAATGGTTCCGTTGATCAACCTCATGCTGAGTGAAGTGATCTTTGGCGGAGTGGGCGCGGGAATGTACGGAATGCTGGTCTTCGTCATTCTTTCCGTGTTCATCGCTGGATTGATGGTGGGGCGCACGCCGGAGTACCTGGGAAAGAAGATTGAAGCCTACGACGTGAAGATGGCGATGCTGGTGATTCTGATTTTTCCGCTTGTGATTTTGGTGTTTACGGCAATTTCAGTTTTGTGCAGCTTCGGCACCTCCGCCATCTTGAATCCGGGACCGCATGGATTCAGCGAAATTCTTTATGCCTTCACCTCTTCCGTGGCCAACAACGGGTCAGCTTTCGGCGGATTGAGTGGAAATACGCCGTGGTACGACACATCGCTCGGTATCGCCATGCTGCTCGGCCGTTTCATGATGATTCTGCCCATGCTGGCTATCGCAGGCAATCTGGCCGGGAAAAAACAGACTCCCGCGACCTTGGGTACGTTTCCAGTGACGGGACCTTTGTTTACTGCGCTGCTGATCGGTGTGGTGGTGATCGTGGGCGCGCTGACATTTTTCCCTGCGCTGAGTTTGGGTCCGATACTTGAACATCTGCTGATGATGGCGGGGAAAACTTTTTAGTGCATCTGTCTTAGGAAGTTTCTTTGGCAAATATGGCTAGCAAGAAACAGCGCAGTTTGTGGGATATGAAGATCGTGCGACGCGCGTCGTGGGATTCAATTGTCAAATTGCATCCCGTCACCATGATGCGCAATCCGGTGATGTTTGTGGTGGAAGTGGGAAGCGTGGTAACCACCGTGTTGTTGATTCTGGAGCGAATGCGTGGGCAGCCCGGTTTTGGATTCAACCTGCAGATCACGCTGTGGCTCTGGTTTACGGTATTGTTTGCCAACTTTGCCGAGGCTATGGCGGAGGGCCGCGGTAAAGCGCAAGCCGATGCTCTGCGGCGCACGAAGGCGGAGACCATGGCGAATCGTCTTCTTGCCGACGGAAAAACCGAAACCGTCCCCGGATCCAAGTTGCGCTCCGGAGATATGGTGCTGGTGGAGGCGGGCGAGTTCGTTCCCGGCGATGGCGAGATTGTAGAGGGCGTAGCGTCGGTGGACGAATCGGCGATTACGGGCGAGTCTGCGCCCGTGATTCGCGAAGCGGGCGGCGATCGCTCGGCGGTTACGGGCGGGACTCGCGTGCTCTCGGACTGGGTGAAGGTGAAGATCACTTCCAATCCGGGCGAGACTTTTCTGGATCGGATGATCGCGCTGGTAGAAGGCGCAGAGCGGCAGAAGACTCCGAATGAAATCGCGCTCAACATTTTGCTGGCGGGATTGACCATCGTGTTTTTACTCGCTGTCGTCACGCTGCAGCCTTTCGCGATTTATGCGGGCGCGCCGCAGACGGTGTTCGTATTGGTGTCATTGCTGGTCTGCCTGATTCCGACAACTATTGGTGGATTGCTTTCAGCGATTGGCATTGCGGGTATGGACCGTCTGGTGCAGCACAACGTCCTGGCGATGTCCGGACGTGCAGTCGAAGCTGCCGGTGATGTAAATACTCTTCTGCTCGATAAGACTGGAACTATCACGCTGGGCAATCGCGAGGCCACGGAGTTCGTGACGGCGCCGGGAGTGAGCGAAGCGACCCTGGCGGATTCGGCGCAGCTTTCGTCGCTGGCTGATGAAACTCCGGAGGGCCGCTCAATTGTCGTGCTGGCGAAAGAAAAGTACGGATTGCGTGGACGAGAAATGAGTTCGCATGACGCGGAATTTATTCCTTTCAGTGCGATGACTCGCATGTCGGGCGTAAATCTGGATGGACGCGCGGTCCGCAAAGGTGCGACAGATGCCATCGCCAAATACCTGGAAGATCAGGGCAGTGCACTGCCCACCGAAGTTCGCGCCGCGGTGGAAGCGATTTCTCGTTCTGGAGGGACGCCCCTAGTGGTCGCGGAGAATGGCCGCGCCTTAGGAGTGATCCACCTGAAGGACATCGTGAAAGGCGGCATGCGGCAGCGTTTCGATCAGCTCCGAGCGATGGGGATCAAGACCGTGATGATTACGGGAGACAACCCTCTGACGGCGGCCGCGATCGCGACGGAAGCAGGTGTCGACGATTTTCTGGCTCAGGCCACGCCGAAAGACAAGCTCGATCTGATTCGAAAAGAGCAAGGGCAAGGAAAGCTGGTTGCGATGACCGGCGATGGTACGAATGACGCTCCGGCGTTGGCCCAGGCCGACGTGGGCGTTGCCATGAACACGGGTACGCAGGCCGCTAAAGAAGCCGGCAACATGGTGGATCTCGATTCTAATCCAACGAAGCTGATTGAGATTGTTGAGATCGGTAAGCAGTTACTAATGACCCGCGGCGCGCTGACAACGTTTTCGATTTCGAATGATGTAGCAAAATATTTCGCCATCATCCCCGCCATGTTTGCCGGGACATTTCCGGTCCTGCAGGCGCTCAATGTCATGCATCTGGCGACGCCGCAGTCGGCAATATTGTCGGCCGTGATTTTTAATGCGCTGATCATTGTTGCCCTGATTCCGTTGGCGTTGCGTGGCGTGAAATATATTCCGCAGGGGGCGGCGGTCTTGCTGCGCAGGAATCTGCTGGTGTATGGGTTGGGCGGAGTAATCGTTCCGTTTATCGGAATCAAGATTATCGATCTGCTCATAATGCGTGCGGGACTGGCGTAAAGGGGACTATGAAGAGGAATCTAATCACCGCTGTACTCATGACGCTGGTGACGACGGTATTGTTCGGCCTGTTGTTTCCTCTAGTGATTACGGGGCTGGCGCAGGTTCTATTTCCGGGCAAGGCGAATGGGGAACTGTTGACAAAAAACGGCCAGCTTGTGGGTTCGCGATTGATCGGACAGACATTTTCGTCGCCAGGATATTTCCATTCGCGTCCCTCCAACGCCGGAACGGGCTACGATGCGGGCAATTCGGGCGCTTCGAACCTTGGGCCAACCAATCAAACCCTCATCGCGCGAGTGCAAGGAGATGCCGATCGCTTGCAGGCGGAGAATCCTGGCGCAGACATTCCTATGGATTTACTCACCTCATCCGGTTCCGGACTTGATCCGCATATCTCGCCTGAGGCCGCCGAGTTTCAAGTGCCGCGCATCGCGAGAGAACGCGGCCTGAGCCAAGCCGTAGTTCGCGAGGCAGTGCGACAGCATACGGAGTCCAGACAATTTGGATTTCTAGGAGAGCCGCGAGTGAACGTTTTGGAACTGAATCTCACATTGGATGAGATTTCGCCAAAGCCTGGAGCGCGCTAAGATCCCCGAAAAATAGATTTCTCATCTCCCCGGGCCAGCAGTCCTGCAACGGGGATTACATTGCTCGAGGTGAGCGACCGGGCAGCGCAGATTCGTTTGGCACAGGGATCGCTGATTGTGAAGGTGCGTCACGTCGGCCACGATGATTCCTATGAAATCGACACACCCAATGTGGCGTTCGTTGTGGCGCAGCCGGGAGACTACCGCATCGATGTAGACCCGAATGGCAATCGAACCGAAGTGACCGTTTGGCGCGGGCGCGGCGAGGTCACCGGCAGCGGCTCCTCTTATACGGTTGTGGCCAACCAGTCCGCTTCGTTCACCGGAACCGGTCAACTGAATTATGAGTTGAGCCAGATTCCAGCAGGAGATGGATTCGATACCTGGGCGCTGGATCGTGACCGGCAAGAGGATCAGTCCGATTCCGCAAATTACGTTTCACGTGAGATGACCGGATACGAAGACCTCGACGCTTACGGAGACTGGAGCTACGTCGCCGGCTACGGCATGAGCTGGCGGCCGCGAGTTGTGGTGGCGGGATGGGCGCCGTATCGTTTCGGTCATTGGGCGTGGGTGGCGGATGAACCTTGGGGATTCGCTCCCTTCCACTACGGGCGCTGGGCTCTTGCTGGGGGCGCGTGGCTCTGGGTTCCGGGACCGAGCGTGGTGCGGCCCGTCTACGCTCCAGCACTGGTAGCGTGGGTTGGCGGTGGTCCAGGACTCAACTTCTCATTCTCTTTTGGCGCAGGAGTGGGATGGTTTTCCGCTGGCTCCGGGAGAAGTATTTATTCCAGGCTACCGCACCAGCCGACTCTACGTGAAAAATGTCAATTTCACGAACACTCGGGTGGATGTCGCGAGAGTGACGAACGTTTACAACAGCCAAGTGCTGCACACTAATTTCAGTGTGAACACTGTAGCCTACGCGAACCGTAACGTGGACGGCGGCGTAACAGTAGTTTCACGTAACACATTCGTAAATGCTCGGCCGGGGGCGCGGAACGTGGTGTCGGTGCCAGCGCGAGAACTCGCAGCGGCGCCGGTCTCGCGGACGGTTGCGGTTGAACCCGTTCGTGGCAGTGAGCTGGGAACCGGAAAGCTTGTGGCGAGGCCTCCAGCGGCGGTCAGCAGCCGCGTAGTGGTGGCGTTGAGGACGCCAGCTCCCTTGCCGAGTTCGTTTGATCAGAGGGAGGCGCAGGCGGGCGGTCATCTGAACCACTCATCGTCGTTGGTGCGGCAGGAAGCGCCGGGTCGGCCAGTGCCGGCGGCTCCGCAAAAGCGGCAACCGCAGCAACCACAGGCGGACGATGGCTTCCGCTCGTTTGGACAACCCAGTGACGGAACTAATCAAGCGAAACCTGTGCCTCGGGTGTGGGAGGCGCAAGGGACTCCAGAGCCGGAGAAGAGCGCGCAAGTTCAAACCGAGAACCGGAGTGCACAACCCGCCCAGCAATGGTCGCATCCGTTAGCCAAGCCTGTAGCTCCAGTGCTGCAGGGGAACGCCCAACAACAGCGCGATCAGGAACAGAAGTTCAGTACGTGGCAGCAAAAACGGCCCGCGGCGGCTCCGGCGCGGCAGCAGAATTCGCAACCGTCAGCAGATACGCACGCGAGTCCTCCTAAGAAGTGAATTGACGCGAGATACTAGCCTGCGGTCTGATAGGCTTCAGATGAGAAACGATCCTTGCGGACCGCGTGAAAACCAAAAGAAGAAAATAGCGCCGGGAAACGGGAAGGTAATCCGTTACCGGCGCGTCTATTTTTAGCGCTTTGCATATGAACGAACAAAAGCGTCCGGCAATGAATTGGATGGATTTTCTTTGGCTGCTGTTTCTCGCCGGACTGGCAGTGCTACCGCCGGTGGGCGAGGTGCACAAGCAGCTTGTATTGCTGGCGTTTGGCGTGACGCAGTTAAGCGAGAGTTGGGTTCTGAGAAGGGCGCCGAAACGCGGGGCAGCGTACATTGTCCTGCTGAAGATTGCTCTGGCCACGCTGCTGATCGATCACACCGGCGAGCTAAGCATTAACAGCAGCTACTGGCCAATCTATTTTCTTCCAGCGGTGACGGCGGCGGAATACTTCAGTCCGCTGGCCACTTTGTTGTGGACAGCGTTGGCGTCCGCTGCCTATTGTTCTTATCTTTATCCCGCGCTACAGGAATATGAGGTTACTGCCGAAAGCTACGGTCTTCTGGCTATCCGCGTCCTGTTCTTCTTTCTTGCCGCGATGGTGGTAAACCGCTTCGTGGTCGAGAATCGACGGCAGATCAAGCGCTATCAGGAACTGGCGGAAACTCTAGCCGAGACTAACCGAAAATTACAACAAGCGCAGGAGGAGGCGCAACGATCGGAACGGCTGGCTGCGTTGGGTCAGATGTCGGCGGGACTGGCGCACGAGATTCGCAATCCGCTGGGAGTGATCAAGGGATCCGTGGAAATGCTGCAACAGAAGTTGGGAGAGTCCAATCCGCTGGCAAACGAGCTGGCGGGATACATCTCGAGTGAGACCAATCGTTTAAGTGCGTTGGTCACGAGGTTTCTTGATTTTGCCAGACCGTTGTACGCCGAACTGGTGGCGCAGGATATCGTGCCCGTGCTGGATCGGGCCCTGCAAGCGGTCGCAGCCACTCATAAAGACATCGGCGGTATGGTTAGGGTGGAACGGTCCTACCAACCGGACTTGCCCTTGGTTGCGCTGGATGAAGGTCTCAGTGAGCAGGCCTTCGTGAATCTGATTCAGAACGCGTACGATGCGATGAGCAGCACAGGTGGAACGTTGCGCATGACGGCGGCGCTGACTAATGGCGCCCGCCGCAACGGAGTGGAAGTGCGGATTGAAGATACGGGGCCGGGAATTCCGGCTGAACTTCGCGAGCAGATTTTTAATCCGTTTGTAACTACCAAGAAGACAGGAGTGGGGCTGGGGCTGTCAATCGTGTCGAGGATCATTGACGGACACCATGGCACGATCCGAGTGGAAAATGGGAGCGGAGAGGGCGGTTCTAAGGGAGCCAGCTTCATACTGTTTTTTCCTGTGGCGGGCGAAGTTGCGGAAAACTCTCATTAGAAAATTGGAAGTCAATTCATGCCAACGATTTTGATCGTCGAAGATGAAGCAAAAATGCGGCGCTTGCTCGAACTGAATCTCGGGGAGGACGGCTTTAGCACGCTTTCAGCTGGAGATGCGGAGGCCGGCCTCAAACTTTTGCGGGAAAACAATGTGAACCTGGTCGTAACTGATCTCAAGCTGCCGGGGATGAATGGTCTGGAGTTTTTGCAGGCAATCAAGCGGCAGAATGCAGCCTTACCGGTAGTGGTGATGACGGCCTTCGGTTCCGTCGAGACCGCAGTAGAAGCCATGAAGGCTGGGGCTGCGGATTATGTGTTGAAACCTTTCTCGCTAAGCGAGATGAGAATGGTGGTCCATAAGGAGCTGGACGTACACAATCTGCGCGAGGAAAACCGGTCGCTGCGAGAGGCTTTGGGAAAGCGGTATGCGCATCCCAATGTGGTGGCGCGCAGCGTGAAGATGCAGGAAGTTCTGGCCACGGTGGACCGCGTCGCGCCCACAAATTCGACAGTTCTGCTGGGCGGCGAGAGTGGCGTGGGCAAGGATCTGATAGCCCGCGCGATTCATGAAAAGTCGCGGCGAGCTGCGGGACCTTTCGTCAAAATCAACAGCACGGCGATCCCGGAAAATTTGCTGGAGAGCGAATTATTCGGATACGAGAAGGGCGCTTTCACGGGCGCAGCCGCCAGCAAACCGGGAAAGTTCGAATTGGCAGACAAAGGAACGCTTTTCCTGGATGAGATTGGAGACGTGCCGCCGGTAATACAGGTAAAGCTGCTGCGCGTGCTTCAGGAGCGGGAGTTTGAGCGCCTGGGTGGGACGCGAACCCTTAAGGTGGATGTGCGGCTCATCGCGGCTACCAATCGCGATCTACGCGAAGCGCTGGAGCAGGGAACGTTTCGGGAAGATCTTTATTATCGACTGAACGTAGTTCCCGTCGACATCGCTCCGCTCCGCCAGCGCAAGGAAGACATTCCCGATTTAGTGAATCTCTTTGTTGCCCTCTTTGCAGGAGACTCGGGTAAGGCGATAGAAGGAATTACGCCAGAGGCTATGCAGGTTCTGGTGAACTACCACTGGCCGGGAAATGTTCGCGAGTTGCAAAACATTATCGAGCGGGCGTGCGCGCTGGCGAAAAGCACGGTGCTTAAGGGAGATGACATTCATTTGGACATTCGTCCGGCGAGAGCGGTGAATGGAGCCGGGAATTTTCTTCCTGAAGGTATGACGCTGGAACAATGGGAGGATGAAATGATTCGAGAGTCCCTGCGTCGAGCGAACGGGAATAAAAGTCAGGCGGCGCGTCTGCTGGGGCTATCGCGGAATGCGCTGCGCTATCGGCTATCGAAAATTGGCATTGCGGATGAGGGGGAGAAAGAGGCGTAAGGAGCAGCATTTGAAGATCAGAGTTTACCGCCAAATTCTGGTCAACGCCCCGGCTGACTATCAGGCTTTCATATTTTTGGCCTCTACTTCCGGCTGAAAACCACCAGTCTGGTTTAACGCAGCCACCGGCTTCGAAATTCAGCTGCTTCCATCCAATCGAACGTTGCTTCTTATCCCTGAAAACAAACGAGTTATTCGGCTTTGCTATCTGACCCCTTTGGCACGGCAGTTGCTCCGAGAGTGGGGCATCGATTTTGTATTTTTGCGTTTAAACGAGTGTCGTAGGGCTGCGGAGAGCTGGTTATGAAAGATAAGCTCATGGGAAATTTGGCAATCCTAACTCTCGTGCTAGCTGGAGTGTTCGCGGTCAGCGTGAAGGCGCAAACGACCGATGAGGGCAGCGGCCCCTCGGAACAGCCCAGTGCGCCAATGGAAATGGGACAGCCGCAGGCCGCCCCACCATCTGAGGCAGGTCCGCCGCCTCCGCCAGGGCAACAGCCTCCATCCAGTCAGACGCCGCAGATGGAAACACCGTCTCAGCCTGGCGCGCCGTCGGGTGAAGGCCCGGCTAGAGTCGATCAAGGTGTGGGACGTGTCAGCATGATTCATGGTGACGTGTCGACGCAGCGCGGTGATGCCGGCACGTGGTCGGCGGCGGTGTTAAACCAGCCGGTGGTAAACGGAGACAAGGTTTCGACGGGCCCGGGTGGCAGGGCTGAAGTGCAGCTCGATTTCGCGAATATTCTTCGCTTGGGATCGAACTCGCAGGCCACCATTGCGAACTTCACGCACAAATATATTCAAATTCAGGTCAGTCAAGGCCTGGCGAATTACTCCGTGTTTGGCGAGAGCGAGGCGGAGCCGGAGATCGATACGCCGAACGTAGCCGTGCATCCGGCGCACCAGGATGGCGTGTTCCGCATCGAAGTGCGGCCCGATGGCGACTCCATCATCATTGTGCGCAAAGGTGAGGCGCAAATCGCGACTCCGCAAGGTATCGCTGAAATCAAGATGGGGGATTTGGCGACAGTGCGCGGATCCGGCGCTGATGCGCGTTACAAAATCAGCCCAGCCCCGGATCGTGACGATTGGGACCGCTGGAACAGCGACCGCGACCGCATGATCCACAATGCGGATGCCTGGCGCCACACGAATAAGTATTACGTTGGCTCGGAAGATCTTGATGCCAACGGACAATGGGAAAATGCGCCGGATTACGGTCAAGTTTGGGTGCCGAATGAGCCCGAGGGCTGGGCCCCTTACCGCGATGGCAACTGGGTTTGGGAACCTTACTATGGTTGGACGTGGGTGGGCTTTGAGCCATGGGGCTGGGCTCCCTATCACTATGGACGCTGGATGTGGTACGGCGGCGCATGGGCTTGGTGGCCCGGACCGGTCTGGGGTGCGGGCTTCTATCGTCCGTTCTGGGCGCCGGCTTACGTGTCATTCTTCGGATTCGGAGGCGGATTTGGATTTGGTTTCGGGTTTGGTTGGGGGGGCTGGGGCGGCTTTGGATGGTTGCCGATCGGGCCCTGCGACCGCTTCTTCCCATGGTGGGGCGGATATGGCGGAAGGTTTGGTGCAGTGGGGTACGGCAGGTTCGGTGGGCTGGGCCGCTTTGGTGGGTTCGAGCCGCTGCATAGTGGCACTCGATTTTCGAACGTCGCGCATATCAATGATCCGCATATTGGAGGTGCGCTTTCGACGGTGGGCGCCAATCGATTCGGCGCCGGACGAACCACAGCAATGGCGGCGACTCACGCGCAGTTAAGCGGTGCTCGCATGATGACGGGAAACCTGCCGGTTGTGCCTTCGCGAGCCAGTTTGTCGGCGAGCGGGCGTGCGGCTGCGCCATCGACGATTCACAACGGCGGCTCGCAGCATTTCTTCGGAACCCAGAGTGCATCGCGGCCGGAATCGTTCCAGCAGCAGACGGCGCACCTGCAGCAGACAATGCAGAAGAACCGCGTCAGTGCGGTGACGGCCGGTGTGCGCAGCACTGGTGGGCGCAGCATGGATGGGCGCAGCAACGGAGCAATGGAATCGCGCGGCACATCCGAGTCTCGCGGGACATCCTCTGCTGCTGCGGGCGGAAGGCCGAGTGCGGGCACGCCGTCCACGGGCAGAGAGATGAATAATTCTGCAAGAGGCGGGGGAGCGGATCGATCGGCCAGCGCCGGAGCTTCCGCAAATCGAGGCGAACCAAACCGCAGTGATTGGAAGACTTTCACACCGCCGTCGCGCAGCAACAGCAGCGAAGCGGCCGGTCGCAGCGCAAGCAGCGCCGAATCTTCCAACCGGGGATCGAGTGGAAGCTACTGGAATCGGACCTCGTCGAGTGCAAACTACTCGCGTGGATCGATCTCAAGCTATGGTTCCGGCAGCTACGGGCGCAGTGCAAGTGGGCGTCCGCAACTGAATATGAGGCAGCCGATTGCCCAACCGAGGCCCTCCGGAGGCTATGGCGGGAATTACGGAGGCTACCGCGGAGCACCCAGCTACGGTGGGAGCCGCGGCGGATACGGCGGGTCAGGAGCGCACAGCGCACCCAGCGGCGGACATTCCTCGGGTGGTGGCGGTCATTCCGGCGGAGGCCATCACTGAATTTCATGCGACGGTATGGTTTGTTTTGAGCAAGGCGAGTTGCTGTAAACGAAGTGAAGAGGCAGAGGCGAAAAAGAGCGTGCTAACCGGCACGCTCTTTTTCTTTAGTTGAAGGTTCTCCTAAGGCCGTGCGTACGCGGGACTATCAGGATCCGGGGGATCGTAGTCGCGTCCGTACTTATTCTTGTGCGCCAATTCAAGATCGGACTCGGCGAGGCTGAAGCTTCCGAGAAAAGTATCGCCGGGCGTGATGGTGATCTCGCGCTCCGCGGCGTGCAACTCTTCCGCTGACACCGAGGGATGAAACAAGTGCATCTGATAGCGCCCGGGTACAACATCCTTAATACTGATGTCGCCGTGCGTGTCGGAGATCGCATAGTACGGAGTATTCAGCGCGATTACCACTGCACTCATCTGCGCGTGAATGTTGCAGAAGATAAAGGAAATGCCTGGCTTGTCGAAGTGAACAAAACGAGTTGTCCCACTCTCGTACAATCCGAGGTCGAAGCGTTTTCCGTCGAATAAGGAAAATACATTGTGAAAAAAAGGATCCTGATTAGGAAACTCGACTTTTCCGCCGGCCGGAATTACCAGCAGAGAAGGATGAAAGCTCTTATCTTTCTGGACAAGTTGGGGAATTTGTGAGGGCTGCTGAATCGGTGCTTGCACCGCGGGTGTACTTCCCACAGGAGTCAGCCAGACCACAAGTTTCGAAGCATCCTTTACGCGGTGTCCGCTTCTCATGAGTTGCACTTTTCCCTTGAGTTCGCTTGCTTGAGCTCTGGCAAGAAAACAGGCGAGCAGCACGAAGCACAAGATGATCCGGCATGAAGACAGACGGCGCATTAAAACAATATCCCCATCGCGAGATTGACCTGGTTCGTCACGCTGCTGGTGTCATAAATTGGGAAAGTGTGCAGGCGTCTGAATTCTGCGGAAAGCAGCAAATCGGAACGCGGCCGGTAAATTAAGTTGCCAAGCGCGCCGCGATTGCGGCCCAGAATTGGGCCAAAGTTATTGGCATCGGTGGCGAAGCCTCGAATGGTGCCGGCAAACGCATCGTCCTCAGCCAGGGCGCCATTAAGTTCAAGCTTGGGAGTGAGCTGGAATTTGAGCTGGCTCCATCCACCGGCGGAATCAAGACCACGGAGACGCGTATAAGGGTCCGCCGGATTGCCGCCGTAAACGATGGTTTGTCCAATGGCCGCGCCCCCCAATCCTCCGACCGCGCGTCCTCGGTAGAATTCGCCTGACAGGCTGAGGCGGTGAATGATCGGAATCTGCCAGTCCGTCATACCGGCCCAAGCGTCGACGTAGCGATTCCACGACCAGTTCTGGCGGCCGTAATAACCTGCTGCTCCCACGCTCAAGGGATGACCAAACAAAGGACGGGACCACGAAGTACGTAGAGCATAAGCGGGCTGATCTGAACTCTCGCCCGCCGTCGCGGAGCGGTAGTAGGAATTGGTGGGCTGCTCCCAATCAAGGTTATCCAGAATCCCACCCTGCAGCGTCAGCGTCTGCTGATCGGCGATGTTAAACCGGTGCTCGATGCGAAGCTGCGGTGTCCAACCCCACAGATTCCCCGCATAAGCAAATGCTGGAATCGCGAGCGATGCAAAAGACGTTGGAGAAAGCGGCGAGATGAAAAGGGAGTCCTGGCCGGCAATCAGCGACGTATTTTTCCAGTCGAGTCGCAAACTTGCAGTTTGCATACGCACGATTCCAAAGTCGACTCCGTTCGGTGTTGACGGAAATCCTCCCGCGAAATCGAACTGCACATTGGCTGAAGTTTTGGCGCCGGCCAGAGTGGGGCCAAAGACTTCCAATCCAATTTCAGTCTGCCGCAAAGTGGCCCCAACGCTGTTTTGAGAGGTCCCAGGCGCGGCCGGTTGCGCATAGTCGGGCAGGTCAAGATTGTCGGAAGCGCCCATATTCCGAAACGCGTTCATCAGAACAATTCCGGAAAGCCGCACCCGATACTTAGCGGCGGTTTCCACTTTGGTTTGATATTGCTCGTCAATTTTCGAGCCCAGTAGCTGCGTGGATTCTTCAAGTTTCTGAATGCGGCTTCCCAGATCCGCAGAAATTGATGTCGCCGCGACAGTCTGGGTGCCAGAGGAAGATGTTGAAGAAGTTTCTTTGGATGCTGCTGCTTCAGTTGTCGGCGCAGAATTGCCTGTCGCTGCTGTGATCGGAGCTAGGAGCTTACGCGTGTCTTGCAATTCCTGACGCAATTCCCGCATTTCGGCTCGCGACTGGGCATTCTCGGCTCGCATCTCTTCAACCATGGCGCGCAAGTCCCGAACTTGTGAATCCAGTTCGCGTATCGATGCGTCACCGGGCGGAGGCGTCAGAGGTGCAGTTTCCTGCGATCGGGTGGTAATGCTTAAGAGGACAAAAGCGGCTGTCGTTAAAGCGGTTGAACGAACGGCGAACGTCCGTGAGCTGTTCACAACATCCTCCAGGGCGACATACGGATGCAACGAAAAGGACAAACAACGGGACTACGTGTCCGAATGCCGGATTGACTTTTCACTTGCTCGATCGTCCTCGAATGACTCAACAGGACGGGGCGTCACCTTGTCATCTGCATCTACCGTAGAGCCTTGTGGGGAACGGCCGGGAATGATGATCCGAAAAACCGTATGAGCATCGACGGTACGCTCCATCAAGACTTCACCCCCGTGATCCTGCACAATTTTTTGGACGATCGAAAGGCCAAGCCCAGTGCCATTCTCTTTGCCGTAACTCACAAAGGGGTGAAACAATTTTTCGCGAATCGGTTCCGCGATGCCTGGACCATTGTCAGCGACCGCAATAGTTACCGACGCCGCGTTGCGCCCGATCGTGACCTGAACCCGGCCACGAGTAGCAGGCGCGGCCTCACAAGCATTCAGCAAAAGATTATATAGAGCGCGTTCCAGTTTGCGCGGGTCGAACCACGCCAGGTCGGAGGATGCCATGCCCTCGCCATTGCTGTTTACCTGGATCAGCGTTCCCTGGTGCCGTGGATGGAGGCGTACAGCCTGCATCGCACGGTGAACAGTTTCCGTAACGCTGGCGTAACTGGGATTCAGAGATTCTCTGGTTCGGGCAAACTCGAGCAGCGAATCAATCAGGTCAGTCATCTGATTTACACCGATGCGAACTTCCTGATAGAGTTCTTCGCGCTGAGCTCCGGTCAGCCGCCCGTCGCAGAGAAACTCAGAGTTAGCAACGATCGCCGCCAGGGAGTGACGCAAATCGTGGGAAATCGAACTGGCCATGCGTCCGATAGTGGCCAATTGCTCAGATTCGAGCAGAGCTTGTTGAGTTTTAAGCAGACTGGAACGCATGCGGTCGAAAGCGGACGTTAACTCCGCAACTTCGTCGCTTCCCCGAGGATCAAGGGGATGATGGAAATCTCCGTGCTCCAGCGCCCGCACTCCCCCGACCAGACTGGCCAGAGGACGCGTGAAAGTGTGAGAAATCACGAATACCAATCCGCTGCCCAGAAGCACGGCGGTGAGCCCGAGCAGCAGCAGCAACCGGTTCAACTTGTCGAGGAACTTCGCGGCTTGATCGTAGGATCCCAGCACAGTCAAGCGCACCGGCGCTTCCTGCTGGCTCGAAAGGTCGAGAGAAGTAGCTAGAAAAAGTTCATTGCCGAGTTTTACGTCGCGTGGCCCACTCTGCAGCGCACCTGCCGACAACGCTTGTAATGTCGAGCTTTGCGATTGCGTGGGGGGAAGCGTAGTGGCCACGATTTCATCGCCGTATGAGAATGCGACCTGGCTGGCTGAAACCTTGCTGACCTCGTGAGCTAGACGGTTATCGATTTCGTAGCCGATGATCAGGAAACCAAGCAAGGGGCCTTCCGTTTTGGATCCAAAATAAACCGGCTGCACAAATGTTTGATAGAGATGGTGATCACCGAACCACCAGTGGCTCGAATCCTCCTCGTTCAAGGAGCGTTGAAAGTATTGCGCTGCGGCTTCGCGAGTGAACCCCGGCGATTTTGTATGGAGGGCGACCACTGCTCCGTCGCGATTGGCTAAAACCAACAGATCGCTCCCGGTCAATTGCCAAACATCTCGCGAAGCATCCTGGATGGTGGCGGGATCGTGCGCCGTCATAATGGCTCGCGTGATCGGAAGGTCGGCCACCAGCTGCGCGGAGCGGGTCAGCATAATTTCGCGATCACGCTGAAAATTCTGAAATGTGGTGACGGAATTTCGCAGATCCTGAACAATTCCTTCGCGCACGTGGCGCTGGACGCTTTGGCGGACCACGAGGAGACTCATCGCCGTCAGGCCCGCGGTAATCAACACCATGGAGAGTAAGAACCGCGTGCGGAGGCGGGTCCGGTGGACGAGTGCGTTTCCGGGATGTTCAGGAAAAGTTTGCGACGCGGGTTCTGGTGTGGGATCCAAGGGAGGTCAGCGCACGAATTTGTAGCCCATTCCATGCACGGTGCGGAAGTGTACTGGACTGGCAGGGTCGCGTTCCAATTTCTGCCGAAGCTTCAGAATATGATTGTCCACGGTACGGGTGGAGGGATAATTTTGGTATCCCCAAACCTCGTTGAGCAACTCGTCGCGGCTGACAACGCGGTCGGCATTCTGTACGAAAAACTGCAGCGTCTTAAATTCCTGCGCAGTCAAAATTACAACCTTGCCGTCACGCTGGACTTCCATTTTCTTGAAGTCCACCGAAATTCCATCGAAACTTACCATACTCACGGTCGCCGTTCTCGTGGTATGCCGCAGAGCGGTGCGTACGCGGGCAAGAAGTTCCCGAGGGCTAAAGGGTTTGGTTACGTAGTCGTCCGCACCCAACTCGAGCAACAGAACTTTATCGGAAACATCGCTGGTTGCGCTGAGCACAACGATTGGCAACTCCGGCGATTGAGCTTTGACCACCTTACACAGGTCGCTGCCGGAAAGCTTGGGTAAGCGAAGGTCGAGAATAATAACCGCGGGCGGAGCGGCTTGAAAACTCTCCAGCGCCGACTGGCCATTGGCCTGCACCTCAACCGCATATCCCTCGGTTTCGAACAGACGCTTCAACGCCTTTTGCACTGAAGGATCGTCCTCGACCACGAGAATTCTTCCTAGGGGTTGCGTGGAGGGAATCGTATCAGCCGATCTGGCAATGCTTAGCGGTGCTGCGATTTGACTCATGGAAAGCCATCCTTAGAACTTTGGATGTCCCAGGCACGCACAAGTTTCAGGTTCCTGGGACCAATGAAGCTTACAATGCTTTCTGCCCAAATAAAGTGCACCTCGCGCGGTTTGACAAACTTTTTACAATTGCATACTTGACCAAAAAGGCCACGCGGCAAACGGCTTGCTACACATTGGACCTCCGGTCACGCTTTATGCGAGGCCTGGGCCGCTCAAAATCATTACGTTATCCCTCCTGCCGTAGAATATCGATAGCTTGCCTGTTGCCGCCGAATTCGCCGGTTTGCGTGTCGTCCTGGTGGACGTGCGCAATCCTCTCAACATTGGCGCGGCCGCCCGGGCCATGAGCAACTTTGGATTTCCCCATCTCCGGCTGGTAAACCCTTACGAGGTAGCATTTCGGGATGCTCGATCTGCGGTGGGCGCGGCGGCGACGCTGGCGACAGCTCAGGTGTACAAGACAGTGGCTGAAGCGGTAGCCGACTGCTCGCTGGTTGTCGGAACCACGGCGGTCGGCCATCGCGATCTGCAGCATTCGCTAGTCCGGTTGGAACAGGGAGCCGGCGAGATCCGAACCCATCTGGCGACCGGTGATTCCGCTCTCTTGTTCGGCTCGGAGAAATTCGGACTCTCGAATCAGGATATGAGTCATTGCCATTGGCTGATGCACATCCCCACTCGCGTTGAGCACGCTTCAATGAATCTGGGGCAGGCGGTGGCGGTGTGTTTGTACGAACTGATGAGAGACTCTGCTGTATTAGCGCAGCCTGCAAATGGAAATCCGGCTGCGTCAGCCGATATAGAGCGGATTACCGATACGTTGCTGCTGGCGCTGCGAGCCAGTGAATATCCGAAGCTCAACACGTCGAAATCTTTTCACGCCGCAGTGCGGCGCGTGATACGGCGGTTGCACCTGCGAAAGGGCGACGCGGAATTTCTTCTCGGTATGCTCCGGCAAATGATTTGGAAGATAAAGAAGAACAACCAAGACGTGGAGAGTTGAGCAGGCTTGTTTCAAGGCTTCGTTTCTGTCGGAGAAACCTGCGTCGATGTCCTTCCGAATTGAAAGCGTAGAATCCATTCGCTCGCAGAAGGCTGCCCGTTCACCTGGGCTGGGCTGAATTTCCAGCGCCGCGCCGCAGCCAGCGCTTGTTTCGCAAAGTACTTGCTTGGTCCAGGAGAAACCAGGGTGACCTCGGAGACGTTCCCGGAATTATCCACCGAAACCCGGGCGTTTACCTTTATGTGTCCTCTAATCGTTCGCCGCGCCCCCGGCGAGACATCGGGAGAGATTTCCTGAAGCACTCTACCGTGAGTGATTCCGGTCTGCGCCGGCGTCGCTTTGTCATCAGGCGACACTGACGATTGTGGCGCCGGAGCGGCTGGAGTTTCTGCTACATGGTTTTCCGAAGACGAGACGGGCGACCGGTGCGAGTTGCGACCGAGAAAGACCGCCAAAAGAATCACTGCGACGACCACTGGGATAATAATGAGCCAGCGATTGCTGCGTTTCGCGGGTAACGGCTCATGGGTGGCCTTCGCGGGCCGAGGCTCTGGAACTCTAAGTTGGCTGAGGATTTCGTTGATCGTGCAGCGTTGCTGAGGATCGACGCGCAGGGTGCGCTCCGCAATTCTGCGGAAAGGCTGAGGAACTGACTCTGGAATCGCAACCTGACTGCCGTTGATATTGTTTATATCCGGCTCGTGCTGAGTCAGACTCGCAACCAGCGTCGCACCCAGCGACCATACATCTGCCGCCGGGGATGGGCCTGTCTTCGCTAGTTCCGGTGCAGCGTAGGTGCTAGGGAATTGCTTGTCGCGTTCGCCAGTCTTGCGGAGACTGTCGGTCGAGATTTTTAGCTGATTATTCACGGCCAGAATATTTGCCGGTTTGAGATGGCCGTGCACCAGCCCAGCCTGATGCAGGAAACCGAAAGTCTCTGCTGTAGGCGGAAGCATCTCCTTCACTTCCTCCGGTGAGAGTGGCCGCTGCGGAAGGATCTGCGCTAGATTCTCTTCTGCGTATTCCATGACGACATAGAGGAAGTTACGATCGTCGATTTTGCCGCGTCCGTATGCAAAGAGCTGAATGAGATGGGGATGAGACAACTTCGCGCTGTCGGCCCACCGAGCGAGTTGATCGGTTTCGTCGAGATTACCGTCGGAAAAGAAATCCGCGGGAATTAATTTGATGGCGGCTTTTTGCGACCCCTCGCCGCCCCGCTCGGTAAGAAAAACCGTGCCGTACTCGGAACCTCCGAGCCACTGCAGCAGAGGGAACTTTCCATCGACGACCCGGCCCTCCCAATTTTTAGCCACATCAGTCAAACTGCTCATAGGACACGGCTTGCCGAACGCCTATTCTAAGCTAGCGGATGGCCCGATTCTCGCCAAAATTCTGCTTATGGCTTGTGGAAATCCTCCCGTGCCAAGGCTATCGCCGTCCCGAATAGAGTTGAAAAGGAGCCCAATAGAATGGCTTACGGGCAACCCCATCAGAATGCAGCAGCGAGAGTTTGGCCGCGCGCAGCGCTGCTTCCGGAGTTTGTCCGCGATTCAGTTCATCATACATGCGTCCCATCAGATCAGCGGTGGAACTATCGCTGACATCCCACAGCGCGCCAATCACGTTGTGCGCTCCCGCGCGAAGAAATGCCCAGGAAAGCCCCACCAATCCTTCGCCGGAATAAGCCTCCGCGCCCGCTCCGTAGCAGGATGAGATAGTCACCAGGTCGGCGTGCAGCAAATGTGGAGTGATGTCGCGAGCGTATAGCTTGAAAGAATCCTGGTCTCCGGATGATCGGGATAACACGATGGCTGAATCCAGCGGACTCAATTTGCTGGCGGTGGCGTGGGCCACGAAGTGAATGAAGGAAAACTGACCTGGGTCACTCCCCAGGTACGCCGCGGGAGTGGCACGATCCCGCGTGAAAGTCTGACGCTTCCCGGCCGGGAAGTGGCTCTCTACATTCTGCACTTCCCGCATCGCATTGGGTAAGGGGGCATACTCAGAGCTTGGGGTGATGGCGTCGCCGATTAGTAAGAGTTTTCCGGTTTCGAGCTCGCGATGGGTTTTGGCGACCGCAAGAACGCGCAGCGAACTCGCGGTCAGCACAGTTACGTCTTCAATCCAGTAGTGCACGGTCGGGGTTGAAACGAGTAGCGTCTCAAAATTCAAGCTGTCCAAGCTGCCGTCGGTGATCAGGATGACACGCGAGTTGGGTGGTATCAACTTGCGGGCAGGCGCCACAAGAATGTCGTAGAGATGAGCGCCGTCGGAATTCGCCGTCTTCAGCACGTCCTGCCAGCCAAGCAGGGCTTGGCGATATCTGAGCACAGCCGCATCGATTTCGGTTGCCGGAGGCATCTGATATCGCGCCGTGTGATTCGGCGTAATTACCCAGAGATATGATTGTTCCCGGCCCATCCAGTAAAACAGAACTGTGGCATGCGCTGCGCGGGCCACCTGTTGCGCATTCATAGCGGGTGCATCTGCTGCTACGTTTTTTTGGAGAACTCCGAGGCCTTCCGCCAGGGTCTTGGCTCGGCTGTAATCGGCCAGCTCCAGAGCTCTCTGGTCCTTTCCCTGAGCCAGCAGAAAGCGGATGTAGTCGTCGTACAGATGCGCGGCGTTTGCGAGAAAAGGCAACTTGAATTCTTCTCGCTGCAAAGTGGCGCGCGCTTGCTCGACGGTGGCAAGCGCCTGTCGATACTGCTTATCGGCAGCCGTGAGCTGATGTTCCTGTTCGTAGAGGCGCGCCAGGGAATTTTGCGCCTGCCAGCGCAGGGAGAGATCGCTCTTCGGATCATTCGCGACCTCGTGGAACACTTCCTCAGCTTGTTTATATTCGCCGCGACCCGCTGCCACCTGTCCCCTCACGAGAAGAGGATAGAGTTCAGAAGCGCGATCGCTCCTGGCGTGCGCTTTTTGAAAAGCTTCCTCGCCGTATCTTTGTGCCTCGGCCAGTTGGCCGGTTTGGGCAGAGACGAATGCGAGACTGGTCAAGGCGTCCACGATGAGTTCGGAGTTTTCATTTTCCTGAGCTAGGGCCAAAGACTGCCGGTAGTAATCTTCCGCAACCGTAAGTTGATTCTGTTGGTAATACACCAGCCCGATATTGTTCAGCCAACCGATCTGGTCGTACGCCGCCCCCAGATCTTTGGCCGCTTTCTCGGCTTCCCGGTTAAATGCGAGAGACCTGTCGAAATCTCCCATTTTGTAGTAGGCCCAGGCTAGGTTTCCCAGCGCAACTTGCGTGGTGTGCCGGTCGTGGAGAAGACCGGCTGTCCGGTACGCATCGTTCAACCAGTCAACCGCTTCGTCATAGTGTTCCTGGCGCTCGGCCACCGCGCCGAGGTTCGAGAGATCGGTCATTTGCAGATGCACATCGTGCTGTTGGCGGGAGAACTGCAGACTCTCGCGAAGAAAGTGAGCAGCGCTCTCTTGATCGTTCTGGCGAAACGCGAGGACCCCGCGAGCTCTCGCAATCTCGCCTGCGAGGGGAGAACGCAATGTATCGGAAAGACCCTCCGCTTCTTTCAGACAGTGGTCGCCATCTTGAAAGCGGTCGAGTTGAGCGTATGCGCCTCCTTGAAGCGTCAGCTGTTTAATGGCTAGGTCGCTGTGGGAGAATTGCTTTGGCAGATTGGAGTCGAGGAGAGAAAGCACTTCTGCGCCTGACCCCTGGTCTAGTAAAATTTCTGCTTCCAGAAGCCGAAACTTCCACGCCCATTGGGGCTCACTCCCTGAGAATCGCCGGTAAGCCGTGTCCGCCTCGCGTCTGGCGGCTGCCAAGTCGCCTCGAACGAATGTCTCTTGAGCTTGGTCGTACGTCCGCTGAGGACCCGGCAGCCGGCCGCACCCCGGCCACAGGAGTGCCAAAGACAAAGCCAAAAGCATCAGCCTATACTTCCGGCTTCTAAGCCCTGACATCGCGCCCCCCGTGCCCCGCCCTCTTACGCGCTGAGAAATGCTTGCCCTGTTTCCAGAAAAGAAAACTGCCTGACTAAGGTGGATTAGTCAGGCAGTCTATAGAGCGCATTGCGATGGGTCAACAGTTAACGGCGCCGAACTTCAGCGTCATTTCACCTCCGATCATCAATTGCGGCTAAGGTGGGATCGTGTGCCCATTTGTCATCGCGGTCGGGCCGCTGACACTGCCTTGGCCGGTGCATCCCATCTCCAGGCGGATCGTGGTCAATCGATAGGAACTGCAGTCGACGAACAACTCTCCCAAAAAGACTCGGCCGAAATCCGGTACCTCGAAAACGCTGCCAAACGGTCTGCCCGGGAACTGGCCGCAGTCTTCCCTCACAGTTGCATCCTTTACTATGGAACATAAGACGCTATCTGTGTTTTCGGCCTGTTCAGCATCCCACTCGTAACGCTCTTTGATCCAATCAGGTGTCGATTGATCCTTCACCCATTGTGGAAGGCTTTTCGCGTTGGTCATGCGCTTGTACTGGTCGGCCACCCGGACGAGAAATTGATCGTCCTCGACGCACGGCTCACTGGGGTAGCCGTTGCCGTTTCCCTGATCGCAGATGTCGAAATCCAGCTTGATATCGATCGGACATCCGGCGATTTTGAGATTCTCAAACGACGTTCCCAGAAAAGTCACACGGGGATTGTCGCCCACCAGAGGATGTTCGGTTGAAACCTGAGCGGTCAGCCGGTCTGCCGTGACTACATCCAATATGTTCAATCCCTCGACCGTTGCGGTTGCGAGCGTCACCCAGCCACGGCCTTCTTTCTTGCTCAGTCTGCCCGAGACCTGGGTGGAGGCGGATTTGTAAGACACGATACCTTCGAGCCGGAAGTTTTCTGAACGGGCAGAGCCGTAGCCGCCGGAAGGCGAAAGTGACATCGAAGCCTGCGGGGCAATCGTGTGCTCGATGGGACGTTCGAAATATCCACCGAAAGCGGAGGCATCGGCGTGAAAGTAGTGAACTCGTTTGCTAGCCGCCATTTGTCTTTTCCTCGTTAAGGTTCAGGATTCGCCGCCGGGACAAACCGTACATCGAAAGGATAACGCCCAACCTCTGAGTTCTCACCGCGGCCATTTCGGCCCAACACAATGACTTCGTAACGTCCGTCTTTGTCTACTCCCGGCGCTCCGATAGTCAACGTGTTCTTAAGCAATTCGGACGACACCGGGAGTGACCACTGTACTACTCCCGCCGGATTTTGCAACTCGACTACATAGGATTGGTAAGCCTTCTGCACTGGAATATCCAGCGGCAGAAGGAACGGTTCACCTGCGCGGACTTCAATCGTGGTTGGTTCCGCACCACGTGTAGCGCTGCTGACCAAGGCCGCCGCGGGTAGAATCCTGGGCGCTCGATTTTCCGCCAAAGCACCTTTCAGGGCGGGATAGGTGACCAGATTCTGATATCCCACGACAATCAAAAGAATCGCCATAGCTGGAATGGCAAAAGCAGTGCGCCACCACTGAAAACCGGGTGACGAGCGGACTTCTGCCGCAATGCGACCTGCATCGACCGTCGAACTTGCTAACTCTACTTTTCCCTGTTCGAGGAATACGGCCCCTGCGCGCACATCCAGAGCGCAGTCGCGACAGTCAAAAAGATGTTCCTCGAAGGCTTCCATTTCGGTGGGGGAAAGTTCGTCGAGAAGATACTTCTCACTGGCCATCAGGCGGTTGGCCTCGCTGTGATCCATAACTTGAAGTCTCCTCATGTACAGATAGTGATAATTCGCGGGAAATCGTTACGCGGAATCAGCATCCCGGCATCGCTTCTTTTGCAATCCTCTTTAAGTAAATGGATTTAAAGGACTTCTTGGCCCGGTGGAGCAGGACTCTTAAGTATTCACGATCTACTCCCATATCGCGGCAGATTTCGTCCTTGTCGCGTTCTTCTAGGAACACTTCCTTGATTAACCGACGATCTTTTTCCGGGAGTTGGTCGAGAATCTCGCGCACGTTTCTTTGAACTTGCCGGTTGGCGATGACGTCGACCACGCTAAGGGCGGGGTCTGGAATATTGGCTTCCGCCTCTTCGTCATCACTGGTGGTCTCTTGCGACGCGGAGCGATAGTACTCCAGCAAAACGTTGTTACATACAGAATTGACGTACGCCCCAAGTCGTTCCGGTTCGCGTATTCCATCCGGTTTTCGCAGCGCGGCAAAAACCCGGGCGAAAGTTTCTTGCCGGGCATCTTCCACTTCGGAATGCGAGTGCAACCGCTTACTTAATTTCAGCCGGATCAGTTCGCTGAAGTACGAGACGAAGTGCTCCTGCGTCCGGAAATCTCCAGAAGCGAGCTGTTCAAGGTAATGCCTGTCAAAGGCGTGAAACTGCATCTGCGAGCCCTGTGGCTAAGTGGCAGCTATCTTACCCAAATCGCAGAGCTGCGTACAAATAGATGTTTCGGGTAAACATTCAAGCCAAGAATAATCCTTGGAGCCGTGAAACGTTTAGCCGGCATCTTGCACTATTCCAATGTAACTAGCTCATCGGTCGCCAACAGCCGATTTTCATGGGTTTCTCCGGCAACTGGTTTCTGGTGAGCGCGGGAATCCCGAGAGGGAAGGGCCACACCACCGGGGGGAGGGGTGGGCGTTTCCGGCGACCGGAGCCATGGGTATGTGGCTCCGTCGCCTTCGGGAGACCTTCTTTGGAGCCGCACTCCCTTTGCTAAATCCTCACATTTCCGCCCTCCGCGATTGGCTTGTATGATTTAGCAATCACTATGCGCCAGGATTTTCCACTTTCTGATGACCGCACTTTGATTCAAATCGTGGACTCGGCACTTGCCGACGTCACGCGCCGCAGCGGCAAGTGGCTGGTCTGCCGGCCAGGATGCACGCAATGCTGCATTGGCGCCTTTCCCATCAATCAACTCGATGCCGCTCGATTGCGCAG
>DASRWO010000091.1:0-4347 GCA_035654555.1 Candidatus Deferrimicrobiaceae bacterium
TCAGGAGCGGTTGCAGACGGAGCAAACTATGGTTTGTGATTTGTGGAAGGCAAAACTCGACACCTACCTTGACGGCGAATTTCCGGCGGAGGAAATGCGTGCCCTCGACGCTCACGTACATAGCTGCCGTCACTGCGCGGCAGAAGCTCTTACACGTTTGCAATTGAAGCGTAGTATTCAGGTGGCCGGAGCGCGGTTCAAACCATCCGCTGATTTTCGCCAACGGATACAACGCAGCATCCCAGCAAGAACGCGCCGCAGTTTTGGCATTCGGTGGGTGCTTGCGGTGGCAGTTTCGCTTGTCGTGATCGCTGGCGCATTCTCAATCTATTTAGGAGTGCAGCAATCCCAACGAGGCAAAACTTATGGCGAAATCGCCGACCTGCACGTGGCAGCACTGGCGAGTGCCTCGCGCGTAGACGTGATCTCTACCGACCGACACACAGTAAAGCCCTGGTTCCAGGGAAAAATTCCCTTCACGTTCGAGTTGCCAGACCTACACGACTCGGAGTTTTCTTTACTGGGAGGCCGAATGACATACCTCGACCAGACACCCGGCGCGCATCTGATCTACGAGCTGCGAAAGCACGAGATTTCGGTATTCATTTTTCAGGAGGGGGTGCTACGACGCAAATGGAATGAGCAGCCGGCGGTAACGAAAGAACTTTCCTTCAACATGGAGACCTGGAGCCGGGGTGGCCTTCGGTACTTCGTGGTCGGCGACGCATCTGCGACGGACATCGATAATCTTGCTAGATTGCTGAAGGCTGCCGCCATTTCGTAGATCGCGATACATCATAATTTCAGAAACATTTCGGAGTAAGCTTCTTGCCGAGTGCAGCAGAAAAGGCGTCGGCCCGGACGACGAATCTAGTTGGGCCTTGTTCGCGGACAACGTTACGTCGATGATCTTGTTAAACTGCGAAGCCTGTCTGTCTCATCGATTCTGTGTTGCTTGCGCATTCAGGCCCAATGTTCCAATGAGTAAATGGCGTAGCGCCTTCCTGGCTCTGGCCAGTCGTGACATCACGGTTCCAATCGGTATAGACAATGTCTCGGCAATCTCTCGATACATCATCTCCTCGACCTCGCAAAGAATGAGGACTTCTCGGAAATGCGCTGGTAGGCTATCCATAGCGCGTAGGACCAATTCGGAGTCAACGCGCTTCATTAGAACGTCATCGAGGGGCTCAGACTCCATTAGGGGCATCTCTTCGTCCGACTCTAGTGCATCCGTCATACGATAACCGAGTCTTGAACGCGAACTCAGAAAAGTATTCTTCAGGATTCGGAACATCCACGCCCTGAAATTGGTACCTGTTTGAAAGGATGCGAAGCCGCGAAGAGCCTTCAGGTAGGTCTCTTGAACCAAGTCCTCGGCATCATGGGAATCCCGCGACATCCAGCGAGCGAAGTTGTACAGGGAATCGAACACGGGCATGGCCAACTCTTCGAACCGTGCGGGCGATTCATCAATCTCTGAAGATGAAGGTCCGAACAGGGCCCTCGGCTGGACGTCCGATCCAATGTTGCTCATACGGTGCCGGCTCCTCGACTCTGCGGTCGCAGCTCAATTTCGCCTGCTATCCGTCAGCCGTCAATTTACGGGCGCCTGTCTCAGGATATTTTGACAATATCTGTGTAAGTACCTTCTTTTATGATGGTTACACCTGTATGTATTCGGACAAGGACACTGGAGAAAGATGCTAGACTTCCATGCCTAGCCCAAATTCGACATGGAACCAGTGCGAAACACCTCCGTCAAGCGATTCGGAACCTATGAGATTTCGTTCCTGTCGGGCGAAGTACGCAAAGCTGGCATGAAAATCAAGGTCCAGCAGCAACCCCTGAGACTGCTGGAGATCTTGCTAGAGCGTCCGGGCGAAATGGTCACAAGGGAGGAATTGCGCAGCCGGATCTGGGCCACCGAAAGCTTCGGTGATTTCGACCAGGCGGTCAACATCGCCATCGGGAAGCTGAGGAGCGCTTTAGGGGACTCGGCAGACAATCCGCGCTTTATAGAGACGATCCCAAAACGTGGCTATCGCTTCATCGCGGAAGTGACAGTGGCCGCCGCCAATACCCCCACAAAGGTTGAAGAAGCTGCCACTGCCAACCCGCCCGCAACAGAACTCGTGCGACCGAATCAAACAGCGGTATTCACGCCGCCCGCAGTTTCATCCCGGGCCGAGCATCGTTCCGCTCGCTGGGGCATTCGGGCTCTGGCTTTGAGCGCGCTTCTGGGGCTGTCGACGTTCGCAATCTTGCGATTTCACACGCGCGAACGCGGATCAACAAATATCCGTTCCTTGGCAGTGCTTCCTCTCGACAACTTCTCGGGAGATCCTTCGCAAGACTATTTCGCCGATGGTATGACCGACGAGTTGATCACGGACCTGGCACAGATCAGTGCTTTGCGAGTGATCTCGCGCACCTCGGCGATGGCTTACAAGGGTATGCACAAGCCCTTGCCCGAGATTGCGCGCGAGTTGAACGTAGACGCGGTGGTTGAAGGCTCCGTGCAGCGGTCTGGCGATCAGGTTCGCATCACAGCTCAGTTGATCCAGGCACCGGCCGATAAACATTTATGGGCGGAAAGCTACGAGGGTGACATGCGCAACGCTTTTGCGCTCCAGAAGCGGGTAGCCCGCTCCATCGCCGAACAAATCCGCGTCCAGATGACTCCTCGCGAAGAAGCCTCGCTCAAGAGTGAAAAGGCGATTGATCCACAGGCCTACGAGTCCTATCTCAAAGGGCGCTATTTCTGGAACAAGCGGACGGGCGACGGTTTGAAGGTTGCCCTGGCATACTTCAATCAGGCGATCGAAGAGGAGCCCGGATACGCGCAAGCTTATTCTGGCTTGGCGGACACCTACGCCTTATTGGGTGATTGGCAATATGCAGTGATGACACCCAAAGAGGCGCTCCCTAAGGCTAAGGCTGCCGCCCTTAAGGCTCTAGAACTGGATGACAACCTCAGCGAAGCCCATACCTCACTCGCCTTCTGTTTGGAAGGATTCGATTGGAATTGGGATGCTGCCGACAAGCAATTTCGACGGGCGATTGACCTTAATCCAGGTTATGCAACCGCTCATCACTGGTATGCCTGGCATTTGAGCTTGCTCGGGCGGAACAGCGAGGCAATCGTCGAGATGAAAAAGGCTGAGAACATGGATCCGCTTTCTCTAATCATCAATGCCGATTTCGCGGAACTGCTCGCAATTGCCCATTTGCCTGATGAGTCAATCGCACAGAGTCGCAAGACAATCGAGATGGACTCGAATTTTGCCCTTGCGCATAATCAGCTGGCGCAGGCGTATCTTGAGAAGAACATGTACGCGGAGGCCATCTCCGAGTTGCAAAAAGCGATGGATCTGTCCGGAGGCAGTCCCACCTTCATCGCCAATATGGCTCGCGCTTATGCAGCGTCCAACAGAAGGGCCGAAGCGCTGAGGCTACTGAACGCTGTGAAGAGGAGTTCCGTTCCCGGGTACTCGCATGCGTCGGAAATCGCAATCATCTACACAGCCCTGGGCGATAAGGGTGAAGCAATGAATTGGCTCGAGAAAGGATACGAAGAGCGATTTAATCCAGGTGTCTTGCTCCGGCCTGGCTTTGACCCTTTGCGATCCGATCCCCGTTTCCATGAGCTGATACAACGCATTGGCTTGCCCGATTGAATTCTGTGTCGCTTGTCTCTGTCATTCAGGCTATCCAGTGCGGTTCGCTGCAAGCGCGACCTGCTCAACACCTCCGGTTCATCAGCACACTGTCTTGTCGCCTCGGCGGTTTCGCTCGGTCTTCCTTGAGCATGGAGCTTAGCGCCTCGCGGGAAACAAATAAGCGTCTACTTCGGAGAAGATAGGGATGGCCGCAGTTGGTGATAACGACCGTCCCCGGCGGCGGAACACGCTACCCAAGTCAATGCTACGGCCACTCCTGGGCAGCAACCGTAGCGACTGAGGATCACTTTATCAAGAGACGCGTTCGGCAAAGCTCTTCTCAAAAGGAGCGTGCCGATCGATCACACTAGCGTGTTCCTCACTGTTAGATCACCTCCCCACACTTCTTTCGGCACCATGAACTCCTTTAGCCTCATGTAGACCATGTTGAAATCGAGACGGAGTTCACAGAATGGTCGGAATCAATAACCCTGCGGTGACAGTTGTGCAGAAAGGTTTGCGGATTGTTTAAGCCGATCGAATTCATTGGGAAGGTCACGCTGTTTGCTTGGCAGGTGCTTTATGACGTATTTCGCCGACCGTTTGAAGCAGCTCAGATCGCCCGGCAAATCGCGCAAGCCGGCGCTGACTCTCTTCCTCTAGTGATAGCGTCTGGATTCGCCTT
>DASRWO010000092.1:0-2126 GCA_035654555.1 Candidatus Deferrimicrobiaceae bacterium
AATTCTCGAATCGCAAGAGAATCGTCGTAGGTCAGTTCCTTGCGGGTGCGCATTTCTTCAGTCTGGCGCCCGAAGGTGAATGGCTCGATATGAAACGCAAAAATGACGTTCGATCCGATGCTGGCAACCACGTCACGGACATTGTCATCTAGCCCGCGGCCAATGGAAGAAACCCCAATCACCATGGCCACGCCGATCACGATGCCCAACACGGTCAGCCCAGAGCGCAGCTTGTTGCTGCGAATGGTATCCGTTGCCATGTGGACGATCTCGCCGAATTCGTCTTTGCGAATCATGGACTACGTCTCGAACCTCAGGGCTACGATCGGATCCAGTTTCGCAGCTTTGCGTGCAGGGTAGACTCCGAAAAAAACTCCGACGCACGCAGAAACGATCAATCCCGCAGCGACGGCCCAGAGCTTGATAGCCGAGGGCATCCCGATCAGCAAAGTGACGGTCTCCGCGACTGCGACTCCAGATAAAACGCCTAAGGCCCCGCCCGTAAGAGCGAGTGTCACGGCCTCGATCAAAAACTGCAGCAGCACATCTTCCTGGCGTGCACCCAGCGCTTTTCGAATGCCGATCTCACGGGTGCGCTCGGTCACCGCGACCAGCATGATGTTCATGATGACAATGCCGCCAACCACCAGCGAGATGCAGGCGATGCCGATGGTCGCGATGAAAAACGTCTGGCTAAAGCCGGTCCAGATGCCCAGCAGGCTGGCATTGGTTTCAATGTCAAAACTGTCCTCGCCGCCCGGCAGATCATGCCGCTTGGCGCGTACAGCGGCGCGCGCCTCGTCCACCGCCTCGTTCAATGGCACACCGGCGCTCGAAGCCTTCGCGGCGATCCGCAAACTGTTATTATGGGCGCCATATTGTTTCAGGCAGGAAGTGATGGGAATCATCACAAAATTGTCGGCGCTCTGCCCTAGCGTTGTTCCTTTCTTTTTCGCTACGCCAATCACCTGGTAGGTCCAGTCATCGACCCGTATTTCCTGGCCCAGCGGATCGACTCCCGGCATCAGATGTTCCACGATATCGTTCCCGATCACCACCACCGGAGATCGATTGTCTACGTCCGTATCATTCAGCATTCTGCCGGCGCTCAGGTCGGTATCGAGAATCGTAGCCATCCCGGGAGTAATTCCTCGCACCAGCGTATCGCTAATTGACTGTTCGGCATACTTCACATGGCCGCTCTCGTTGCGCGTGGAAGCCCCCACCAACTCGCAATGACGGCAGCCATCCACTACGGCCTGATAGTCCTCCAGGGTCAAGTCTTTGCGTTTCTCCCCTTCCAGAAAGTGGTCCACGTTGGTGACGGCGGGAGATACCTTGAAGATAAGGAAAACATCCGCGCCCAGATTGAACACCTTCTGCGCTACGTAATCATTGATTCCGGAGACGAATGTAACCACAGCAATGACGGCAGCAACTCCGATCACCACGCCGAGCAGCGTCAGCACAGAGCGCAGCTTGTTCACCCACAACGACTGCAGAGCGATTCGGATGGCTTCGGCGATGTTCATGAATTCGGCATCCGGCGTTCGGCTTCCGGAAGTGGTGGTTCTTATTCGAAATTAAGTCTATCAGCCAATCCTCGCTGCCTAGATAAAGCTACCGCAACAGGTCCGGACGCTGGAGGTCGGAAGCCCAGCGCCGGACGCGGCAAAGCTCGCTTCGCATATAATGATCAGGTTGGCAGCTGGACCGGACGGCCGCTTCCAGCGTCTTCGGGCGCCGGGAGAGGAAAGTCCGAACTCCGCAGAGCAGTGTGCCGGATAACGTCCGGGAGGCCGGGTTCAAGCCCGTCCGACGGAAAGTGCCACAGAGAATATACCGCCCGCATCTTCACGGATGCAGGTAAGGGTGAAAAGGTGCGGTAAGAGCGCACCGCCGCGGCAGTAATGCAGCGGGCAGGGCAAACCACACACGGAGCAAGACCAAATAGGAAGGAAGTCCGCCGCTTGATTTTCACGAATCAGGTTTCGGACACGTGCTGGCTCGGTGCGTCAAACCTTCGGGTAGGTCGCTAGAGCCACGCAGTAATGCGTGGCCCAGAGGAATGGTCGTCCCGCCGGAGCAATCCGGCGGACAAAATTCGGCTTACAGGTCCGGCTGCC
>DASRWO010000093.1:0-6530 GCA_035654555.1 Candidatus Deferrimicrobiaceae bacterium
AATAGCGTGGCTGATGCAGAATGTTCTCGGAAACATTACTTGACTGGAAAGAGGGTTCCCATGATTCGGCAGAGCCGTCTATTTTTTGCGTGTCTTTTGCCGGGGCTGGTGTTCTGCGCAGGCGCTGCCCTCGCTGAAACATGTACCACCGCCAACGACATGGATCCGGCCACGCGCACTGCTCTGATCTCCGCCGGCCAACACTATTTTGACCTGCTGGCGAAGGGGGATTCAGCCTCGCTCCGCCAGGCGGCAATTCCCAGCCTTGCCTCCGATTTTTCCTCGATTGAGGCGACAGTGAAGGACAATCAATCCGCCTTGGCCGGTTCGAAAGCCAGCGCCCGGCCGCCTTTCCTGCTTGAAGCCGAGGGCGTTGCGCCCATTGCCCGGGCGGAATTCTACTGCGGTGTTTTTGGGCGGAACGGCCAGACCACCAACAGCGCGGCCTTCTATCTCAATAATTTACCGCCGGCAAAATATGCTGTCGTTATTCTCGATGTAGCGTCATCGAAAGGACCGTACTACGTTTCCTTCATTCTGCAACAGTTGGGGACCGACTGGAAGTTGGGAGGCCTTTACGTAAAACCCTCGCAAATCGGCGGACACGACAGCAACTGGTTCACCACTCGAGCCCGTGAATTCAAGTCGAAAGGACAAACCCACAACGCCTGGCTTTACTACGTGGAAGCACGTTCTTTAATTTCGCCACTGCCTTTCATGAGCACCGCAGTCACCGATAGTCTCTACGACGAATCGCAGAAAGCACGGCCCGCCGATCAGCCCGGGGATGACAAGACTGTAGATCTCGCCTCCGGCACCACGACCTACAAACTGATCGATCTCTTTCCGCAAGTTGTGAACAACGAGTTGGATCTGATCGTCCGCTACCAGGTGCCCGATGTTTCGAATACGAACCAGGCCTACCAAAGCAACATGGCGGTAATGAAAGGACTGGTAACAAAGTATCCGGAATTGCGCGATGCCTTTACCTCTGTCGTGGCCCGCGCGGTCGATCCCAGCGGTCGCGACTACGGCACAATGTTGCCTATGAAGGACATCAAATAGAAAGAGCCGGTTCTCAGTTTTCAATTCTCAGTCGCATAGCCTCATCCAGCAGACATTCTTTGGGATCTTTGTCGTCGCGGAGGCCCAGGAAGACTGGAGCGCGCAGCTTAGGACCGTTGCCGCCACTTGCCCCTTCAGTCCATTCGGCATATTCGATTTCAGCTACAAGCTCGGGTTTTACCCAGAACACTTTTCGCAGAGCTTCCACCTCGCCATAAAACGGCTTCTGCTTCGTCTCCCGCTTCTTCAGCATTTTCGAGATTTCGTCGAGCGATCCCTGATTGAAGCCGCTGCCCGCCTGTCCTACGTGAATCAGCCTGCCTTGCTTATCGTAGAGCCCGAGCACGATCGATCCGAAATGCGCACGGCTGCCTTCCGGTTCGGTGTATCCGCCGATTACGCACTCGATCCGGTGCCGGATTTTTATCTTGAGCCACTCGCTGCTACGCCGCTCCTGGTAAACGCTTTCACGCTTCTTGGCCAGAATTCCCTCCAAGCCTTTCTGACGCGCAATTTCGAACAACGCCTTCCCTTCTTTCTCGTAGTGATCGGAGTAGCGCAGCGAGTCGCCTGTAACCAGGATCGAAGCCAATTTCTTTTTCCGTTCTTCCAGCGAAACCTTCCGCCAATCGTAGCCGTCGAGATAAAGCAGATCGAACGCGTAATAAAGTACAGGCACGCCAGCATTGCTTGCGCCGCGGCGCCCTCCGGGACGAAATCCGGTGCGCTGCTGCATAAGGCTGAACGAAGGCCTTCCCTGCTCATCGAGCGCGACTGCTTCTCCATCCAGAATTGCGTTTTTCGCATTGACCGACTTAGGCAAATCTTTTAGCTCAGGATAGCGTTGCGTGAGTTCATTCTGATTTCGCGAGACCAACCGTACCTTGCCGTTATCGATGAAAGCAACCGCTCGGTAGCCATCCCATTTGATTTCAAACAGCCAATCCGCTCCATCAAAGGGCTTGGCGATGGGAGTGGCCAGCATGGGATAAATTTCTGACGGCATGGGTCGCTTGAAAGGAGTGGAGGAGGAAGTTTTTAATACAGGGGGCACGGAGGATACAGGGTAATTCTTTGGAGCTACATCATCTTGTCTTACCCTGTGTTCCTCTCCGCCCTGGGTGTTTATTTCTTTAGTTTTTTTTTAACCGTTGTCTTCTTGGCGGAATTCTTCTTATCCAACTTAGCGACGGCGTCGGCCAGCCAAGCCGCTTTCAACTTGCCGCGGCCGGCAGATGGACGGCTCTTCCACTCCTTCGAACCCGAATCTCCGGCGATCTCGGCCAGGCTGCGCTTGCTCAGCACGGACTCATCATACTCATCGATGTCGTATCCTTCGACGGCGTAGTCGTCGTGCTTCTTGATCAGCAGCCATTCGTTTCCCTTGCTCCCGGGACGCCGGCCTTTCATCTTCACCAGCGCAAAGTCGCCCTTCAACTTTTTACCATCGAGACGAAACTTCAAATCACCTTTGGCCAGCATGGCAGCGGCTTCGGCTTCAGTTCCGGGAACATATTTTCCGTCCACCGGAACCGGCGAGAGCGGCTGCCACGTGCCTACATCCCAAACCATCACCGTGCCTGCTCCATAGTTATTTTCCGGAATAATGCCTTCGAAATCGAAATACGAAACCGGATGATCTTCCACCTGCATCGCCAGCCGCTTGTCCGACGGATCGAGCGACGGTCCCTTGGGAACAGCCCACGACTTCAGCACGCCTTCCATCTCCAGCCGAAAGTCATAATGCAACCGGGTGGCATCATGCTTTTGCACCACGAACCGGTGTCCAGCCTTGCTCTCCACTTTCGGTGGAGGCTCGGGCGTCTGCTCAAATTTCCGCTTCCGCTTATATTCTTCCAGCGCCATAGAGAAACCATTTAACCACTAAGATCGCGAAGGCACACGAAGGAAAATCACGAGCTCGCAACCTCATGGAGCTTCGTGTCTTTCGTGGTTCACGATTTTTGACCTCACCAGATAGAATCCTTGCACCCATGCAACGCGAATTTCCCGAAGTCCCCTTGGTCGGCGTCGGAGCCATCATCATCGAAGGCTCGATCGAAGACTCGCGCGTCGTGCTGGTGAAGCGCCTTCACCCTCCGCTGCAAGCCGAATGGTCGATCCCCGGCGGCGTGCTCGAAGTCGGTGAGATGGTGCGCGAAGCCGCCATCCGCGAGGCTCGCGAGGAAACCGGACTCACCGTCGAACCTGGCGAACTTCTCGGGGTCTACGACCGCATTCTCCGCAATCCCGAACAGCGCGTCCAATATCACTACGTTTTGATTGATTTTCTCTGCCGCCGGGTTGCGGGAGATCTCGCCGCCGCCAGCGACGCTGCGGAAGTCCGATGGTTCACGCAGGAAGAATTGCCGGCGCTGAAGCTGGCGGAAGATACTCTTGAAGTGATCCGAAAAGGATTCGCCGAGGTAGGAATCAAATCGTAACACTCCAGCTTGGGCGCCTTACTTCGCGTGGGCATCGGCCCCATCGTCATCCCATTCCGCGTCACACGAGTGACAGCGCCACCCCGGCCGCTGCACCGGAATCGGCATATGGAGAAACGCACTCATGAAAGAAATGGGACGGTCCAGCTCCTGGAAGTTCACATCCAGCGACTGGCACTGCGGACAGCGCGGTTGCTCGTAAAGTCCGATGCCTTGGACGTATAGACCTTCGAGAATTGGCTCGTCGAGAAGTTTCTGCGCGTTGGCCGCATCCGAAGCGCGCACTTTGAGTTTGATCCCGCCGATGAAGTTCGAAATGAACCAGTCCAGCCGCACCAAGTTTTCGTCGGCCAAAAAACATTCGATGCCCGCCGATTCCAGACTGCCCTTGGCCAGCAGCGCCTCCGGCAAATCGCGAAACTGCCGGATGGTCACGAGTTCGCGCACTTCCATTTCCTGACGCGGCTCCGGCGCGGGTTCGTCGGAACACTCCAGGTGCCTGCGGTCCATCTCATCTTCCAGCGCGTCCCATGCCAGCTCAGTCAGTGACTCCGCGCTTCGCGCCAGCCGCTGCAGTTCACCATCGGTCATGCTGGCGTAGGTTTCCGCCAGCCGCCTGCGCTCGCGCTGCTCATCCAGGTAAGATCCGTCCAGGTAAGACACTTGGCAAGCATACTAAGAGAGCAGGCAATCGGCCAAATCGGCAAGAAAACAAGGCTCAGATGCCTTGACTCCGACCGGCCTTCTCATGGAAGGCGATTTCAGTTATCACTCTTCGACTGTCACAAGCGCAGTGACGATTTTTCGTCACCCACCGAAGCCCGAGTCTAGAATTGAGTGCCATGACATCCGCCTGCCTGAACATTTCGCGTTATTGCATCTTCTCACTGCTGTGTTGCGCGTTCGCATTCTCCCAGGACACCACCAACGCGGGACTGCGCTCCTTGCGAATTGATGCCGGCAACGTCATCGGCGAAATTCGCTCGTTTCAGGGAGTGAACGGTCCTCCAAGCCCGGTGATGGCGGGACTTCCTGACCTTGTACGGCAGTATAAGGACCTGCGCGTGAACCAGGTGCGCACTCATGATTTCATGGGACCGACGGACATCGATTCGCATTTCACCGAAACGAACGCGCTGCTTACCTGGCTCATTCCGAATGCCGTCCAGCGCGCTGGCGTCGTGAAGGCGGGAAATGCCAGCATCATTTTTCCCGACTGGACGGCCGACGCCGAACGACCGGAGAGCTACAATTTTGCCCCCACCGACAAGGTGTTGGCGGCAATTCGCGCCAGCAGAGCGAACATCTATTACCGTGTTGGCCGCAGCTGGGGATCGCAAAGCGATCCTCCGCCCGATTTCGATAAGTATGCCAACGTGGTGAAACATGTCGCCATGCACTACAACCAGGGATGGGCCAACGGTTTTCATTACGACATTCGCTACTGGGAATTCTGGAACGAGCCGGAGGCTCTGTTCTGGTCCGGCACTCCGGAGCAGTTTTATTCGCTGTACGAGAAAACAGCTCGGGCTTTGAAGTCGGTGGACCCCACGCTCAAGGTGGGTGCCGATGCCAAAGCCATCGCTTCCGACGATGGGCCGTATCGCGAAGGACTCATCGATTACTGCGCTCGTAACCACGTACCATTGGATTTCTATTCCTGGCACACCTACGCCATCGAGTCTGCCGACCCTTACGATGCGGTTCGCCTCGCTCGCGAAATTCGCAGGGTGCTCGACACGCATGGCTTTCCCAAGGCGGAGAGCATTCTCTCCGAGTGGAATTTGACCCCCGACTTTACCGAGCGCGAGAAAGCGAGACTGCAAGGCATGGAAACTGCAGCTTTCATTGGCGCCGTGCTCAGTTACCTGCAGGATGCCCCCATCGATCACGCGCATTTCTATCGCGGCGATGCCGCCTGGATGGGACTCTTTGATCTGGGTGGCAAGTATTTCAAGACCGCGTATGCTTTCCAGGCTATGGGGAAAATGCTGGACACGCCGCAGCGGCTCGCGGTGGAGGGAACGGACACTTTTGGCTTTGCGGCGCTTGCCGGGCGCTCGCGAGATGGGAACACAATCCAGATCCTGATCAGTAATTATGCGATTCCCAAGGGATTCAAGCCGAATCATATGCCAATGCCGGCGGACGTTTTGAAGTCGGCTCCGGTCCCAGACTTTTCCAAATTCAAGTTCTTGCCGCGGCGTACCGACATCGTTTACCGCGATAATGCCGGCTACAACCTTACGATCGACAATTTGCCATGGGGTAAGAAAGCATTTCACATAAAACGCTATCGAATCAGCAAAACGCAGAATCTCGAATCGGTCGACGAAAAGCTGGGCGTTGGAGCTAGCTTGAATCTATCGAGCGCCCTGGCGCCAGAGGCCATGGAACTTATTGTGCTTCAGCGACAGTGAACGGGTCCCACCGCGCTCGGAGCTACTGTGGAATGCGGGGGTGTCGAAGAATCGTCGCGACACGATCGCCTGCACGATGTGGGACATGTTACGCCGCTGAACCTCCGCACCGGCCCTATCAAAGTCTATTTCACCGTCGGCGAGCCTCAGTATCTGGCCTTTCGCAAGCGCTACCCCACCGACGCCACCCGCGAGAAAGCCGATAAGAATTTGCACCTCCAGCTGATTTTGGCGGACGGCTCAACGTATCCGCACGAGGGTACGTTTGACTTTGCCGATCGCCAGGTCAATGTGAGCACCGGCGCAATTCGCCTCGCCGCGCTATTTCCCAATCCGGGGACGTTTTGCGCCCGGGTGGCTACGCCAGGGTCCGCGGGATTATCCGGGTCCAGCCGGGTGCACTGTTGCTTCCTCAACGCGCGGTGTCGGAGCTCCAGGGCGGATATCAGGTTGCCGTGGCGGATAGCGACAACAAGGTGAGCATTCGAACGGTCGCGGTGGGCGACCCGGTGGGCAACCAGTGGGTGCTTCGCGTCGAAGTCTGCCGCCAATTACTGCGGAATCACTACGCTCCCTGCTTCGCCATTAACTCATTCATCTC
>DASRWO010000094.1:0-12365 GCA_035654555.1 Candidatus Deferrimicrobiaceae bacterium
GCTGCCAACGCGCAGCGCTCTTCATGCCGGGGAACATGGTTCCCAGGAAGAACAATGCGAGCGCTTCGCCCAGCAAGTGAGTGTTGGGCGAAAAATATGTGGATAGGTAAGTTTCAATATGTCGTCCGTTCTGGCTCAGAGCATACTGCCATTGACGGCGCAGTTCAGTCGTGAAAATGGGACAATCCTGCAGCAGAAAGAAAGCCCAAATCCATGACAAGCTGCGGTAGCCGACCTCCAGACTGCTTGCCCAGTTTATCCCGATGGGATAAGGATTCTCTCGATGCCAGTACGTCCACTGCGCGAAAATCTCTTGACCAAACTTGTCATTGCCGGTGAGCCAATAAGCCTTGGCCAGTGTGACGAAGTGCTGAAGGCGGTTCAATTCCCACGTGATCTTTGAATCTCCAACCTGGTCGAAGTCGAGATATTTCACCTTGAACCATGGTTCGCGTGGACCTCGCCTGCCATGCACCACGTCGCAATGCCAATCGATCTCCGCACCATAGTCCAGATCTTTGTAGCCCAAAAGATCGAACCGGTGATTGCAGATCTCTTCCGCCCGCAAAACAATATTATTTGCCTGTGAAGGTAAAACCTGTTTCAGCTCAGCACACAGCGCCGGAATTTCTGCGGGCAGGAAAAAAAATCGCCCGAACGTTTGGGGGTCTGCAAGAGCTGGCCTGTTCTGAAAGCCCGCAACGTTACGAAACCGCAGAACATCCGTGCGGGAGGTTAGGTACTGTCGCAAGCGGTCAAAAAGCTCGCGCCGATCCATGGAAGTAAGGCGACCCAGACGGGCTTTCCATTTGGAATGATTTGCCATTCCCTAGCGGCTGCCTCCGCTTAGCAGCAGAAGATCGCTGTAAAGTTCGTCCACTTCGCCCACCAGCCTTTCAAAGCTGAAATTTCGTACTGTCGATTCATGTCCGCCTTGCGCTATTCGCTGCGCCAAGCCTGGATCACGCAACAGCTTCAACAATGCGGATGAAAGTGCTGACGAATCCTCAGGCGGCACCAGCAGCCCCGTTTCACCGTCATCGATCAGCTCGGCATTCCCCCCGACCCGGCTCGCGATGACCGGCAGTCCCGCGGCCGTGTACTCCAGCACTGCATTCGGCAAACCTTCAGCCCGCGAAGGAAGCACAGCGATATCACAGCAGCCGAGAATCTTCGGAATATCCGCGCGGCGGCCGAGGAATAGAAAGTTCTGCTGGAGACCGAGACTCGCAACTTGCTGCTCGAATCTCGACCGCTGCTCTCCGTCGCCGACAAGAACGAATCGGGCAGCTGGGAACTGTTGAACTACAGCAGGCGCAGCCGCAATCAGCCACGGATGCCCCTTCACATCTGTATGCATGTTGCCGACCAGCACGATGAGCTTACCGTTCCCGGCCTCGGGAAACATCTGATCGCGATCGCTCCCGCTCTTCTGAAATCTCTTGATGTCGACTCCGTTATGAATCACTCGCAACTTTTCCGGCGCAAAACCATCCTCCGCGATCAGCGCGTCACGGATTGGCGTGGCATTGGCCAGCACCGCACCACCCAAATTCTGAATGCGGCGCAGCCATCCGCGACGCTTACCCTGGTACCAGTCGAAGTGAGCGAGGTCGCGCCGGCTGGAAACGATCGCGTGCACGCCCGCTAACCGAGCTGCGGGAACCCCGAGCAGATTCGACCACAAATCGTGAGTGTGTACGACGTCGAACTTCTTTCTCCTAAGAAACCAACTCAACCGCAGCAACTGGTACAGACCCGCTGGACTGTCCATACCGCCTTTAGGATAGAACTCTTGCACTTCAACATCGGTTCCCTGCAGTCGCTGTAGCAATGGACCTCGAGCCCGCAGGCAGCCCAAGGTTACATCGTATCCGGCCTCAGGAATCCGCAACGCCAATTCCACCGCCTGGGTTTCGGTTCCACCGATGTTCAGGGAGTCCACCAGATAAAAAACTTTGCGTCGTGGACGCATCGAGGAATAACTCCGCCAGGAGTCTGCGACTGCCGGGACATCGGCCGCCTTTTTTTTGTTTTCAGTCACACTCACCGAGAATGATCCTATCGAAATCGAAGAATTCGGCCTAAGTTACCTACGTGTGTCCCTCTCAGCCCGTGCAAATCGCACTCACGTGCTTAAATACTATCTGGGGTTTGCGCTGCCGGGCATGAAATGAGTGGTGCACGCAACTATTGTGTTTGTGTGATTGTAACGCCTTCAATCGTGGGAATGTCCGACGGTTGCATGAAAGAGGGATAACGTTTTCCGCATGAATCCATCGATTAGCGTTTTCGGTTTAGGCTATGTGGGCACGGTCACAGCGGCCTGCCTGGCACACAAGGGTCATAACGTAATCGGCGTAGACTTGAGTTCCTCTAAGGTCGAGGCCATGCAATCGGGCCGCAGTCCTATCGTTGAGCCGAATGTGAGCGACCTCATTTCGCAGAGCCATGCCGCAAAACATTTGCACGCAACCTCGGACTCCGCATATGCAGTGCTGAACAGCGACATTTCTTTTCTCTGTGTGGGAACTCCCAGTCTACGGAATGGCAAACTCGATCTTGGTCACATCGAACCGGTTTGCCGCGATATTGGACAGGTTCTGAAGAAAAAGAACGGATTCCATCTGATCGTTCTTCGCAGCACCGTACTCCCCGGCACCGCCGAAACCATTGTTGTTCCTGCTCTGGAAAAATCCAGCGGGAAGAAACTTGGCGATGATTTTGGCGTCTGCGTCAATCCGGAGTTCATGCGTGAAGGCACCGCGGTCGCCGATTTCCTGGAGCCTGCGATGACCGTGATCGGCGCAGCAGACCCGAAACACAGCGGCATTTTGCGTGAGGTCTATCAGTGGGTACCGGGACGAATCTTCGAGACTTCTTTCCGTTCAGCCGAGATGGTCAAGTATGTTTGCAACGCATGGCACGCGGTAAAAGTTTCTTTTGCCAATGAAATTGGCACGCTGGCGAAAGAACTTGGTGTCGACGCTGAAGCCGTAACGGAAATTTTTACCGCTGACACCAAGCTCAACATTTCTCCTACCTATCTAAAACCCGGCTTCGCCTTTGGAGGCTCATGTCTGCCCAAGGACGTGCGCGCGATGAGCTACCGAGCCAAAGAACTGGACCTGAACCTGCCGCTGTTTCAATCCATTCTGGCGAGCAATGAGGAACACCTTGATCGCGCAGTTGAGATGGTACTCACAAATGGCAAAAAGAAAATTGCCGTTCTCGGATTAAGCTTCAAAGCTGCCACTGATGATTTGCGTGAGAGCCCTCAGGTGCAATTGGTGAAACGTCTCCTAGGCGAAGGCCGGCAAATTCGCATCTGGGACGACAATGTTTCTCTGGGACATTTGATCGGATCCAACCGGCAGTATATTGAAGAAGTGATTCCCCACATTGGCTCCCTGCTTTCGACCAGCATGAAAGAGGTTGTAGGTGATGCCGAAGTGGTCGTAATCGCTACCCGCGGACTGAATAAAGACGAGTTGCGCCGGTGCCTACGGCCCGACCATACCGTGATCGACCTGGTAAACCTAGAGCGAAAATTGCGGCCTGCGGCATCCGGCCCCTATGAAGGGATTTGCTGGTAACCGCTGCTGCCATGAAGATCCTGTGGGTTAAAGCTGGCGGACTGGTTCCACCTGATACCGGGGGAAAGATCCGCAGCTACAACATCCTTCGACAGTTGGCGCGTCATCATTCTGTCACTTTTTTTTCCTTTTACGCCGCGCACGATCCCGACGTTCATGCTGATTTGAAAAAGATGTTTGAGCGGGTGGTCACAATTCCTCTGAAAATTCCTGCACCAAAAAGTTTCGCCGAGATGCGCGAATATGGCACTCGTCTTTTGTCGTCAGAGCCCTATGGCATTACAAAGTATTGCCGTCCCGAAGTGCGGCGGGCATTACGCGCCTTGCTGGAGCAGAACAAATATGACGTGATTCTCTGTGATTTTATGGTGGCGGCCGGGGTGATCCCATGGGAAGCTCCCACCCCAAAGGTCCTATTCACTCACAACGTGGAAGCTACAATTTGGCGCCGCCACTATGAAGTCGCCTCCAACGCTGTCTGGAAGGCGATCTCCTGGCTGGAATGGCGAAAGATGGAAGCTGCCGAACGACATTATCTGCGTCTTGCCGACCGCGTACTCGCCGTATCGGAGACAGATCGTGACGCTTTCGCGTCCTTCCTGAAAATAGACAAGCTAACCGTGATCCCTACTGGCGTCGACGTGGAATTCTTCCAACCAACTGGAGGAGAGGAGGCGGAGAATTCCCTGGTCTTTACAGGTTCGATGGATTGGCTGCCGAATGAGGACGCGATTTTTTATTTCGTTGATTCCATTTTGCCGCTGATTAAACTGCAACGCCCCGATGTCTCGCTGAAAGTAGTCGGCCGCAGTCCGTCTCGCAAACTGCAAGCATTGGCTGAAATAGAGAAAAGCATTCACCTCACTGGCTGGGTCAACGACGTTCGACCATTCGTAGCCTGCGGCGCTGCGTGCATTGTTCCTCTGCGCATTGGCGGGGGCACTCGCCTCAAAATCTTTGAGGCGATGGCCATGGGCAAGGCTGTCGTTTCCACATCGGTGGGCGCCGAGGGCTTGGCAGTCCGGTCCGATGAGAATATTCTTCTAGCTGATACACCCGACGATTTCGCCGAGTCGGTGATATCCCTGCTTCGCGATGCTAAACGACGGCAGCAGTTGGGAACCGCCGCCAGGAGGCTGGTTCAGGAAAACTACAGCTGGACCAAAGTAGCCGACGACTTTGCTCGCACCCTGCAAGAAGTAGTCGTCCCTTCCATCCCAGCGGGATTTTATAAGGCGGAAGACTCCACTCTTTAGACCCCTCCCTTTAGACATGTACTTCCGCGCTCTTAAGGCCCTGTCCTGCAGTTATCTAGAATCGTGGATAAGCCCAATCTAAAGTTCGAGAGTGGGCTCGCCAGCTCTCATGGCGCTCATTTTCGAACCAAATTTTCGCTTCGAGGTAAAGATGAAACTCCCCCTGGACCGTTTCAAGCTTGTCCGAGCTTTTGAGCCAATCTCTGCCTTTCAAAGCGCTGTCCTCACCGGGATCCTTGTCCTACCCTTGCTGGCAACCGTTGGATGCACGTCTACAATAACACCGGCCCAAGCCTCCGACGCGGCCACCAATCAGCACGTAGGCACGACGCCAGCCATCCAACTCACTCCCGGAAATTCAATGGTAGCGCCGGGGGCCAATGTTCAGTTTTCGGCGCTGATGAGCGATACAACCGATACGGCGGTAAGCTGGTCGGCTAATGGAGGAGTCATTTCTAATTCCGGGCTGTTCGTTGTGCCAAATGGCAAACCCGGTACTGTTTTTCAAATCGTAGCTACCAGCAGGGCAAATCCGTCCTCGCACGGCATGGCGAGCGTGGCGATCGCTTCGTCATCCGCGCCGCCCACAGGCAACCCGGGGAGCGGATCGGCCCCAACCTCCGGGCCGGATAATCGCTACTGTGAAACCGGAGACGTTCCCAATTTCGGAACCGTCGATGGCCCTGCTGCCGCGCCCATAGCTTGTTACGAGACGTCTGAGCAGTCAACGCCTTCGCCTGGGGTCGTCATTAACGTGTCCTCAAACGCAAACCTGCAAACCGCCATTGATAACGCGAGCTGCGGGGATACGATCGTACTGCAGTCCGGAAAAACTTATCCCGGATTCACTTTGCGCGCGAAGAGCTGCGATGCGAACCACTACATCACCATTCAAAGCAGCGCCGCGGGTGCTGGTCTGCCCGCGGAAGGCGTTCGTGCCACGCCTTGTAACGCAGGGGTTGGGTCGCTGCCGGGCCGCCCGGCCTTGAATTGCACCTCTACTACCAATGTGATGCCGCGGATCGCTGGCGCAGCGAAGCAAGACCGCATCATTGGCGCCGACGATGGCGCCAATTACTACCGACTGGTGGGGCTGGAAATCGCCGACACTGGGGCCAACGGGGCGGCCAATGGTTTTTACAATCTGATCTTCCTCAATAGCAACGACCACATCATCTTTGACCGTTGCTGGATTCATGGATCTCCAACCGGTGAGGATGTTAAAGGCGTAGAATTTACCGAAAGCTCCTACATCGCCGTAATCGACTCTTATATCTCCGACGTCCATTCCAAGGTTTCAGGTTACGGGGCAGATTCCGCAGCAATTGGGTCTCTTACTGGCCCTGGACCTGTCAAGATTGTCGACAACTTCCTGGAAGCCGCGGGAGAAAATGTTCTTTGGGGCGGCGGACCATCTACCACCAATGTGTCCGACGTCGAGATGCGTCGCAACCACTTGTTCAAGCCCTTCACCTGGTGGAAGCTGAGCCCAACATATTTCGGCACGCTCTTTGTTACCAAGAATCTGTTCGAAAGTAAAACCGGCATCCGCGAGTTCGTCGAAGGTAATATCTTCGAGAACAACTGGGCCATGGCACAGAAAGGCACCGCCATTCTCTTCACTCCGAAGAATCAATATGGAAAATGTCCGGAATGTAGCGTTCACGACATCATTTTCCGTTACAACATCCTTCGCCACTCAGTGGATGGAATTGGAATTTCGCCGGTTTATGCCACCACATGTCCAGGTGAGGCGGGGGACGGTACGGGAAACTGCTGGTATCTCTCAGGTGGGCTCTACAACCTGAGCATTCACGACAACCTTCTCGACGATATAAACGAATCGACCTACTCGCCTGGCACCTGCTGCAGTGATGGCTTTCTGTTCAACATCTCAACCGACCAGCCCACGAACTGGCCGCACGATATTTCGATCGACCACAATACCGGATTTCCCGTTGGCTCCGGTATCGCGAATGTCACCATTGTTGCAAAGCCCCAGGTCTTCGCCAATTTCTCGTTCGAAAATAATTTAATGACCACTGGAAACGGTGGCTTCCACCAGGTCCTGCCCGGGAACAAAAAACCAGGATGCGCGGCGCCGCTCGGATCCGGAATGGTTGGCACACTGAACGGCTGCATGGGAGACACTTGGACTGCTGCGGGCAATGTGTTTGCCAACACATCTTTATCGAAGTCATCGAAATTGGCTGGAAGTCCGCTTCCGGCGCGAAACTTCGACGTGCCAAACTGGGATGCAGTGGGCTTCGTGGATTTTAGTAACGGCAATGGCGGGAACTATCAACTGGCCCCAGGAAGTCCCTATAAGAATGCGGGCACGGACGGCAAAGACCCCGGCGCGGATATGGACGGCTTACAGACCGCCACGGCCGGCGTGCTGTAATCGGGAAACCTGTGGCGGCGTCGCGCTACTGGACGCCGCTCAGCGCTCAGCTTCCTGACGGCGCCGGTATCTACGAACTCTCACCCTGTTTTCTGTAGCTTCAAAGTTACAACCGTGGCAAAGCGTTCTGCGCCGGAAAAGCTCTTGAGGACCCAGCGGTCGAGTCTTGATGCCGCGGGCCCAACCGGCGCCAGAAACCGCCGTACCAGCGGCATAAACGGAAGCCTGAAGCAGCGTCGTTCTAGAACCTTGAAGCGCTCGGTTACAGTGCGAAGCTCTTCGCGGGTCAAAGGATGTTCGAACTCCGAAATGTCCTCGTGAGCAGGCAACAGTCCTCTCAGAAAGGCATACGTCCGGGAAAAGCGGATTGGTTCCTGAAGGATGACTACGCCATCCTTGACTAGAATTCTGGACATTTCTTCCACGACCCGCGCGATGTCAAGATGGTGAATGAGGGCGATGCAGAAGATGATATCCACCGATTCCTCAGGCAGGCCTGTATCGTAAGCTGAACCAACCTCCAGCCTCGCTTCCAGGTTGGCATCGTTTAAACGCTTTCGGGCCAAGGCAATTAAATCAGGCGAAATATCCATCGCAATAACCCGGGCTCCGCGTTCAGCCAGGGGAATTATGTTTTCGCCGGTGCCACAGCCAAAGTCGAGCACGGTCTTGCCCCGGGCGTCGCCCAGCAGATGAAAGGCGTATTCGAGGGCAAAGGGCGTATCGTGAGGTGGATTCCGGTAACGATCGATTTGAACGCGATCAGCTCCCCTGAGAACGATCTTCCGAGCTTCCTCGGCGCTGCGTTCAACTTCAGCCTGATCGCGCTCTGATAATCGACTATCCCTTGTATTCATTCCTTTGCCTCCGAGATCGCTTTTTGCCTGCTTGCCCGATGAGCTGAAGTCTCATGAGCTAAAGTCTAATATTGTCATTTCTTGCACTCGCCGGGCAAAGGCTTCACAAGATCCGAGTGGAAATTAGCGTTATCAGCAGGGCGCCGCGGTAGCGCTGGTCCCGGTTGCAGTCGTACCTCAGATATACTATATGGGCGGCTCCGTGAGGTCTCGCGATTGCGCCGCGCCGTATCCTATGTTTAGGCATATAAGTAACTTACCATTCCTCGCAGCTCTGATCCTTGGCGGTTTGGCGGTTGCTCCGGCAAACGCGCAGAGCGCCGGCAACTTCGACGGTCCGGCTGAATTACCGCGGGTTTATGTAAAAAGCTCAGTCGCCGACACGCCAGCCCCCGGAAAAGTGTGGCGGCTTAAAGAGGGCGATTCCGTACAGCAAACCTTAAGCCGCGCCGCTTGCGGTGACGTTATTGAACTGCAGCCGGCGGCTACATTTGAGGGCTCCTTCGAACTCCCTTCCAAGGCGTGCGACGAAAACCATTGGATCATTATTCGAACCGGCAGTCCGGACTCGAGCCTGCCCGCGGAAGGCACGCGCATCACTCCCTGCTACGCCGGCATTCCCTCCCTTCCGGGTAGACCGGCAGCGCCATGCAGTTCTACTCAGAACGTAATGGCTCGCGTCGCCGGGTCCCCCCACCAGAATAAGATTGTGAGCAACGACCCTGGGGCCAATCATTACCGCTTCGTCGGCCTTGAAATCGCTGACACGGGAGCAAATGGCCCAGGGGGCGGCTTTTGGAATTTGGTTTTGTTGAAAAATGCCGACCACATCATTTTCGACCGGTGCTGGATCCATGGTTCACCCACTGGCGAAGACGTTAAAGGAATCGTCTTCGAAGCCAGTTCCTACATTGCCATCGTCGATTCCTTCATTTCCGACATTCATTCCAAGACTTCGGCCAACGGAGCGGACTCTTCGGCCATCGGGTCCGTCACCGGCATTGGCCCGGTAAAAATCGTGAACAATTTCCTGGAGGCGGCCGGGGAAAATGTGCTTTGGGGCGGCGGTCGCGCCGATACCACTCTGTCCGACATCGAGTTCCGCCACAATTACGTGTGTAAGCCGCTCACCTGGTGGCATAAACATCCCAGCTTCTTGGGAACTCAGTTTGCGGTGAAGAATCTCTACGAAACCAAGAACTCGATTCGCGAACTGATTGAAGGAAACATCTTCGAAAACAGCTGGGCACAATCGCAAAAGGGTACAGCCATCCTGCTTTACCCGAAAAACCAATACGGCCAGTGTCCGTCCTGCGTGGTGCGCGACGTCACTTTTCGCTATAACATTGTTCGTCACACCGTAAATGGCATCGGGATCGCCGCAACCGACGCGACCACCTGCCGTGGAGAGGCGGGAAATGGCACTGGACATTGCAGTTTCCTGTCCGGCGAAATCGCCCGTGTGGATATTCACGACAATATTCTGGAAGACGTCAACACGAAAACCTGGGCACCAGGCGATTGCTGCGCGAATGGCTGGCTCTGGTCAATTAGTACCAACCAGGAAAAGAACTGGCCACATGACTTGACGATCGAGCACAACACGGGATTCCCCACCGGAGTCGGCATTCTCGTAACTTTCGACGGCCCGCAAGCGCAGGTCGAAAAGCTTGTCTTCCGTAATAACCTTGTGGGCTCCGGTAATATGGGCGTCCATGCCTTCCCGCCGGGCGGTGGACGTCCCACGTGCCTGGGACCGGGCGGGACGGTTGCGCTGCTCGATCGCTGCTTCGACAATTCCTGGATTTTTACCAACAATGTGATTGTGCAAACCAACGACAAACCAATGTTGCCCGGCGACCCTTACCCTAAGACTCCGCACTGCGGCGCTGCACCGACTTGTGAACAGTTTATTGCCAATGACTGGAAAGCGGTTCACTTCGTGGATTATCACGATGGAATGGGCGGAGACTATCACCTTTCACCGTCCAGTCGTTATCGAAAGGCGGGATCAGACGGTAAAGACGTCGGAGCGGACATTGATGCCGTCTCCGAGGCGACGAAGAATGTCGCCCCCTAATTCTGCCGGCGAGAAATTGCAACCGCGCTATCGACCGTAACCTGTGACAAGCAGATAGCTCTGATATATTTAGGGCAAATTATGATTTGCGCTGATTGTTACATTCTTGCGGCCTAGACTGTCCTGAACATTCATGAAGCAAATTCTCCGAAAAGGGTTGAAGGACATCATTGTCGACGAGGTCCCTGATCCCGTCGTCAGTCCGCATCACGTCCTGATCCGGCCGATTTATTCCTTGATCAGCAGTGGGACGGAAACTGCAAGCATCCACAATGAGGGAGTTCTGAAAGCCGTTGCCGACAATCCTTCTCAGCTGGGAAAAATCTGGAGCGTACTGAAGTCCCAAGGTCCAATGAAGACCTTCGCTGAGGTAAACGCTAAGTTCAGCGAGTATGCGGTGCTTGGTTATGCGGGTGCGGGTCTAGTAGCGGAGAAACACCCCACCGTCACCGGCATCGAAGTTGGAGACCGGGTTGCCTACGGCGGTGAAGGGACGGGCCATGGCGAAACCGTTCGCGTAGGCCGGAACCTGGTGGCGCGGGTGCCGGAAAATGTCTTGTTTGATCATGCTTGCTTCACGACCTTGGGTAGCATCGCCATCAACGGAGTGCGCATCGCTAATATTTCTCTCGGCGATAAAGTTGCCGTCATCGGGCTCGGGCTCGTCGGCCAGCTGATCGCCCAGTTGGCGCGCCTGCAGGGCGGTTTCATTATCGCCACCGATCTCAAGCCGGATCGCGTGGAGCTGGCACGCCAACTCGGTTCCGATGCCGCGTTGGTGGGAAGTTCAGAATTGTCGGCGCAGGTTCGCTCACTCACCAACGGCCAAGGCGTGGATTGCGTAATCATTGCCGCCGCGGCTAAATCGGATGCGCCGTGCCGGATCGCGGTTGACATCTGTCGCGATCGCGGACGCATCGTGGATGTGGGCGCGGTGGAACTCAATTTTCCCTGGTACGAAACTTACCTGAAAGAAATTCAGGTGCTGATGGCGCGCGCCTACGGGCCGGGAAGCTACGATCCCGCTTATGAACTCCAGGGGCAGGACTATCCGCTGCCCTATGTACGCTGGACAGAAAATCGCAACATGGAAGAGTTTTTGCGGCTCGTGTCGCAGGGCCGTATACAGATCGATCCGCTGATTACTCACCGCTTCGCGCTGCAAGACGCGGCCAAGGCATACGAAACTATCATGGATGCTTCCACGAACAGCCTGGCAGTGCTCGTGAAGTATCCCGCTGCGGATTTAGCTTCGCCCCTGGCAGAGTTTCAACCGAAACGCCGCGTCGAAGTAAATGGGCATGCTGGCAGAACCTCGGCGATCGGCGTCGCTCTGGTAGGAGCGGGCAATCTGGCTCGCTGGGCTCACTTGCCGAATCTCAAGAAAACTCCCGGAGTGCGGCTGCGCGCTATCCATTCTTCAAGCGGAGCGCGGGGCAAGAGTTATGCCCGGCGATTCGGTGCGGATTATTGTGCCAGTGACTATGCGGAAATTCTGAAAGATCCGGAAATACAGGCGGTCGTGATCGTAAGCCGCAATCAACAGCATGCGGCGCAGGCTCTCGCGGCGTTGCAGGCTGGCAAACACGTTTTTGTCGAAAAGCCGATGGCACTCACGCAAGAGGAATGCCGCGAATTAGCTCAAGCGGTGGAGGAAACAGGAAAGCAGCTTACCGTCGGATTCAACCGCCGCTACGCACCGACTTATCTGACGCTGAAGAAACAAATGGCCAAGCGAAGCGGTCCGGCGGTTTTAAATTGCCGGGTCAATTCGCCGGGAATCTCCGGCTCCTATTGGATGGCCGACCCCGCCGCCGGTGGCGCCATCCTTGGTGAAGCATGTCACTTCGTAGACTTGATGTTCTGGCTCCTCGATTCCGAGCCGGTCGAAGTATCGGCCTACTCGCTTCCCACCGACAAGAAAGATCCCATCGGAGAAAATAATCTTGTTGCTGCGTTTCGCTTTGCCGATGGTTCAATCGCCAATTTGACTTATTCAACGGTCGGAAGCCGAACCTCCGCCGGCGAGCGAGCAGAGGTTTTCGCCAGCGGAGTCGGAGCTTCTGCGGAGGACTTCAAACAATCCGTTCTGCGAACCGGAATGATCCGAAAGAGTTCCAGCTGGTTTGCCGAAAAAGGCTATGAAGCACAGATGCGGGCTTTCTTTGCCGC
>DASRWO010000095.1:0-13959 GCA_035654555.1 Candidatus Deferrimicrobiaceae bacterium
AATTGTCGCCAAAGCTTTCGACCATGGCGTGCGGTTTTTCGACAACGCCTGGGAATATCACGATGGTTTAAGTGAAGAGCGCCTGGGCAAGGCTATGCGCGGCAAACGCGATCAGGCATTCGTCATGACAAAAGTCTGCACTCACGGACGCGACAAAAAAGTTGCCATGCGTATGCTGGAAGAATCGCTGCGTCGCCTGCAAACCGATCATCTGGATCTCTGGCAGATTCATGAAGTGGTTTACGACAACGATCCCGATTTAATTTTCGCTCCTAACGGCGCTGCTGAAGCGCTGCAAGCCGCCAAGCAACAAGGTAAAGTCCGCTTCATCGGCTTCACCGGGCACAAGGATCCCGAGATCCATCTCAAGATGTTGTCTCACGATTTCCCCTTCGACACCGTCCAGATGCCGCTGAACTGCTGCGACGCGACCTTCCGCAGTTTCGAAACCCACGTGTTGCCCGAAGCAACTCGGCGCGGGATCGCTGCGCTCGGCATGAAAAGCCTGGGCGGAAGCGGAGAACTTGTGCGCCACGGTGCAGTCACGCCTGAGCAAGGCCTCCGCTATGCCATGAGCCTGCCCGTAGCAACGACAATCAGCGGCGTCGACACCATGCAAGTCCTGGATCAGAACCTAAAAGTCGCGGTTAACTTCCAACCTCTGGCCGATGCCGAAATGCAATCTCTGCGCGATCAATGCCGCTTTTTGGCCTCCGACGGCCGCCTGGAATTATTCAAGATGACCACCAAATATGATGGCAAAGTAGGCCGCGAACAACACCATATCCCCACTGTGGAAGAGCTGCCGATATAGTTAAGACCGCCGCGGAGTTTACGCTTTCCCTGTGCCCATAGCGCCCCTGTGTCTAAGATTTAGCCTGAATTGGCGACACGCCCTCGCCCTTAGTGTTATCTTTTATCCTTACTAGAAACCCGCAAGGTTGGAGGAATTGAGAGCATGGCTCAGGTTAAGATCACCGTTCGTCCCAATGGTCCTTTTCGCGTCGAGGCGCCGGAGGGTTCGATTGAACTCGTCGATGCGAATGGCACCCCGTATGACCTCACCGGCAAACCGGCATTCTCTCTCTGTCGTTGTGGCGGTTCCGTGAACAAACCTTTTTGCGACGGGACGCACAGCCGCATTGGCTTTCAGGGTGCAGAACTGGCCGTAAAGAAGGCCGACCAGTAGATGAGCGACCAAACCGACCGCGACCTCGGAATGGGCCGCCGCATCACGCGGCGAGATTTCCTCAACGGCGTGGCCGTGACTGCGGGAGCTGCAATGATGCCATGGCAGCTTTTCGGCGGCGATTTCGATCCGGAGAAATCTCCTAACTACTACCCGCCGGCGCTTACCGGGATGCGCGGCAGCCATCCTGGATCATTCGAAGCGGCGCATGCGTTGCGCGACGGAACGTTCTGGGATACAGCCGGAGCTCCGCAGGATACCGGCGAGACTTTCGATCTCATTGTTGTGGGCGGAGGAATTAGCGGACTTTCGGCGGCGCATTTTTATCGCAAGGCCGCGGGCGCGAATGCGCGCATTCTTATCCTCGACAACCACGACGACTTTGGCGGACACGCCAAACGGAACGAGTTTCGCGTGAACGATGCCTTCCGCCTGGGATTTGGCGGAACTTATTCGATCGAAAGTCCTGCACCGTACAGCCAAGTGGCGCGCGGCGTGATCGAGGAGTTGGGGATCGACGTGGCTTCCTATCCCAAGTATCACGATGCGAATCTATACCATTCGTTTGGGCTGGGATCGAAGATCTTCTTCGATAAAGAAACCTTCGGAGTAGACCGCCTGGTTATCAGCCCCTCAACATTCAGCGGCGGCGAAAAAGATTACATCAACTCCAATGAGCACTCCGCCTGGAAGCAAATGCTGGCGCAGGCGCCGATTGCACCGCAAGCCAAGGCCGATTTCGAGCGACTGCTGCGCGATCAGGTCGACTACTTTCCTGGCCTGACTTCCACCGAAAAGAAAGCAAAGCTCGCACGCATCAGCTACGCCAATTTTTTAAGAGACATTGTCAAAGTTCACGAGGATGTGGTCAAAGTTTTTCAAGCCGTGCCCCAGCCTCTGTTTGGGTTGGGCATCGATGCGGTTGCGGCGCAGGATGCATGGGGATTCGATATGCCGGGATTTGCCGGCATGAAGCTCGATCCCGCTCCCGGCAAGGGAATGAACCGCGATGCGATTCCGAATGAAGAGGCGGAGAAATATTTTTTTCACTTCCCCGATGGTAATGCGAGCATCGCACGGCTTCTCGTCCGCCAGTTGGTTCCGGATGCTGTACCGGGGGATTCCGCGACGGACGTGGTTTTGGCGAAGGCGAATTATTCCAAGCTGGATTCGGCAGCTTCGCCGGTAAGAATTCGATTGAACAGCACCGCGGTGCGGGTAAAGCATATCGGCGACGCGGCGTCCGCGAAAGAAGTTGAGGTCGCCTACGCGCGTGGCGGCAAAGTGTACACGGCTAGGGCAAAGAATTGCGTCCTGGCCTGCTGGCATGTCGTGATCCCCTACATCTGCGAAGAACTACCGCAGACGCAGCGCGATGCCCTGGCTTCGGCGCAGAAGGTTCCTCTTCTTTATACGAACGTCGCACTGCGCGACTGGACGTCGTTTCAAAAATTGAAGACGAATGCGGTCTACGCTCCCGGCTGTTATCACACGCGCATGGCTCTCGATCTGGCGGTGAGCATTGGCGGGTATGAGTGCGCGCGGCAGCCGGAACAGCCGATTGTGGTTCACATGATGAAGACTCCTTGCCAGCCCGGCAGGCCGTCACGCGAGCAGCATACGCTGGGCCGCATTGAGTTATACAGCACCACCTTTGAAACCATGGAGCGCGAAATCCGCGGTCAGCTTGCTCGCACGCTAGGCGGAGGAGGATTTGATCCAGCGCGAGATATTGCCGCCATTACGGTGAACCGCTGGCCTCATGGATATGCCTACGAATACAACTCGCTATGGGATTCGTTTTGGCTTGAGGGCGGCGTGACTCCGTGCGAGGTTGCGCGTAGACCTCTCGGCCGAATCGCAATCGCCAATGCGGATGCGGGCGCTTACGCCTATACGGACGAAGCGATCAATCAGGCTTGGCGGGCGGTAGGAGACCTGACTAAAAGCTAGGCACGCTGCTTCCTCTTATCGAAATTCATCAATCCAGGAGCGGCGGGATTATTCTCGGGGGCATTGTTGCTTCGTGCGAAAGGTGCGCGGCCCAAGCGCAACGGCAAACCGTAGTGGTGAGCCAGTTCGGCGGCGCCGCCAACGAGCGCGAGAAGCGTAACCAGGAAGATAGCAGCGCGGCGCGGGGCCTGCTCTTGCCGCGGAGCGAAAAGGGCGACGACCGCGCCCAGGATCAATCCAGTGATGAGACCGCCGATGTGCGCGGCGTTGTCGGTGACGCCGGATGCGGCCCCGAAGGCCAAATTAAAAACTACAAACACCATCAAACTGCGAAGAGGTCCAGAGAGCGCGCTGCGTGGCACCGAAAATTCACCTAACTTGAAGGCGGCGATGAGCGCGCCGGCTAGACCAAAGATGGCTCCCGAAGCGCCAACACTCATCACGTAAGGGTTCCAGGTGACGCTGGCAAGGCTGGCTCCCAAACCTGAGATGAGATAGACGGCGGCGAAAGTCCAGCGCCCGTAGAGCGATTCGCTGAGCGCGCCCAAATCCCACAGACACCACATATTGAAGGCGATGTGGATCAGGCCACCGTGCACGAAAACGCAAGTGAGCAGCCGCCACCATTCGCCTCTGAGTGTGAAGGCGCCCACGTTTGCACCCCACTGCACCAACTCCTGCGGTGGGAAATCCATGATGGTGGAGCCCGACAATGCCATGCCGAGGAATACGGCAACGTTGATGCCGAACAATACTTGCGTAAGCGTGATCGTGGACTCGCCGCGACGGACCCAGGGAGTCTGCATCACGGGCTGCGGCGCATCGTCGGCGATTTCGCCGCGCTGGTACTTCTCATGCTGAACGCACCACGGGCAGATCTTTTTACCGAAGGTGAAGCCCGGGAGCTGGCGGCCGCATCGAATGCAATTTGCCATGAAGATTAAAGAGTATCAGCAGTTCTGGGATGCGACAAAGGACGGGAGTTGACAGCGCGGTCTCAGCCTTAACCGCTTTAGTGGATTGTTTTTGTTTTTCTCGACATGTAATCCATGAGCAGATATTGGCCCAGAGTGTAGGGGGTGGTGAAGTAGGCTTTGCCGCGGCACATCTCGCTGACTTTTTGCACGAATTGCACCAGGCCATAATCAGATGCCAGCATGAAGGTGTTGATGAGCACGCCGGCGCGCTTACATTTGGAAACTTCTTCGAGCGTCTGGCTCACGACGAGCGGATCGAGGCCAAAAGCGTTTTTGTAGATGCGTCCGTCTTCGAGGGTAAGGGCGGAGGGTTTGCCGTCGGTGATCATCACGATCTGCTTCATGTCTTTGCGCTGCCGTTGCAGGATTCTTTGTGCCAGCCGCAGGCCTTCGCGCGTGTTGGTGTAATAAGGGCCGACTTTGACGCGGGCGAGTTGCGAGAGCGGAACTTCTTCGGCGGAGTCGTGGAAGAGCACAAGCGAAAGCGAGTCGCCGGGATATTGCGTGCGAATTAGATGCGAGAGCGCCATGGCGACTTTCTTCGCCGGGGTGAAGCGGTCTTCGCCGTAGAGAATCATCGAGTGCGAGCAATCGAGCATCAGGACCGTGGCGCACGAAGATTGATACTCGCATTGATGAACCTGCAGATCGGAGTACTCAATGTTGAGTGGCAGGGTGAGGCCCTCGCGCTGGATGGCGCTGGAGAGCGTGGCGGTAATGTCGAGGTTGAGCGTGTCGCCGAACTCGTAGGTTCTCGAAGCCCCGCTGGTTTCGATGCCGGTCGCGAGGTCGCGCGTGTCGTGGCGTCCGAAGCTGGATTTGCCGAGCGAGCCGAGAAGATTGCGCAGCGATTTGAAGCCGAGGAAGTCGAGGCTTTTGTCGGTGATTTCAAATTTGGTTTGTGCCTGGTTTTCGCCAAGTTGGCCGCCGACGCTCGATGGGCGGGACGGATCGGGCGGCTGATCGATGGAGATGTAATCTTCCTGCTGCATGCGCTCGATTAGCTTTTCGATCAACTCGTCGAGTTCACCATCCATTGCCATCTGTTGCAGACGCTCGCGCATCTCCTCGTCGAAGGTGTCGCCATCCATGAGCGCCTGTTCGATGGCGCGTTTGAGATCTTCGAGAGTTTGCTCACCTTCCGGCATTTCGTACCACATGTCGCTCTGGAAACCGCTTTGCAGCAGGTAATCGGAGAGCGCCCCGAGCAAGTCCTCCATGCTCATTTCGCCGGCGGGGTCGGGCACGTATTTGGAGTAACGGATGCGCTTCATGGAAGCAGCTTTCAGCTATCAGCCTTCAGCAATGCAACAAAGCTAGTTGAACTGCCTTCTCTGCCGGTACGGTGGTTCTTCTTTCTCGAAGCTCTTTTCGGAGCGTGGCTCGGGCTTTTTTTCTCCCGCCTTGAAAACGCGTTCTTCATTGCGGCCGATGCGTTTGTGCGCGTGCAGGCCTTCGAGGATGAACTCGGCGGCGGAAACTTGTTGCTCCGGACTTTCTTTTAGAGTAACGCCGAGCGGACCCAGCTTATCGATTAAGCCTTGAATCTCTTTCAGGTTCTCCAGCGCTTCAGCGGCAGGGACGGAATCCGATAGCTGAATCTCGCCGCCTAAGTCGAACCACTGTACGATCTGCTGCACGTTAGCGCCGGTAAAATATTGGTCGTAGGTTTTGGCGATGGCAGAGCGGATCAGTTCACGGCCGACGAAGTCCGCACCTTTCATTTCGCCTTCGTATTCCAGCTCGAGTTTTCCGGTGATGGCCGGCAATGCGGCGTACACATCGCTGACGCGCGGGACCACAAGTTTTTCGTCATTGCGCAAGGCGCGGCGCTCCGCGTTCGAGATCACATTCTCCATCGCAGAAATTGGCAGGCGCTGGCTGACGCCCGAACGCTTGTCGATTTTCTTATCTTCGCGGGCAGCGAAGGCGATGCGCTCGATCACTTCCTGAATGTAGACGGGCATGTGCGAGGCGTGGCCGTTGCGGCTGGTCCAAGCTTCCTGCGCGGTGATGGCGATGCCTTCATCAACGGTCGCCGGATAATGCGTTCGAATCTCCGAGCCAATGCGGTCTTTGAGGGGCGTGATAATTTTTCCGCGAGCGGTGTAATCTTCGGGATTTGCGCTGAACACGATGGCGAGATCGAGCGGCAGGCGGATGGGATAGCCCTTAATCTGCACATCGCCTTCCTGCATGATGTTGAACAGGCCGACCTGAATTTTTCCCGCAAGGTCGGGGAGTTCGTTGATGGCGAAAATGCCGCGATTGGCGCGAGGCAGCAGGCCATAGTGGACGGTGAACTCGCTGGAAAGTTCATGGCCGCCGCGAGCGGCTTTGATGGGATCGATATCGCCGATGAGGTCGGCAATGGTGACATCGGGCGTGGCTAATTTTTCAACATAACGCTCGTCCGGTGAGAGATAGGAAATTGGAGTTTCATCGCCGTGGCGCGCGACTTCTTCGCGGCAGCGTCGGCAAATAGCAGCGTAAGGATTGTCGCGGATTTCACAGCCTGCAAGGTATGGCATGTGCGGATCGAGGAGCGTCGTCAGCGCGCGCAGGATGCGGCTTTTGGCCTGTCCACGGAGGCCGAGCAAAATGAAATTGTGGCGCGAGAGAATCGCATTCACGATTTGCGGCACTACCGTGTCTTCGTATCCGACGATGCCGGGGAAGATCGTGGAGTCGTCGTGCTGTCGCAAGCGGGCGATGAGATTATCGCGGAGTTCGTCTTTCACGCGGCGAGTGCGCAGACGTTCTTCAGAAAATGGACTGCGGCGCAATTCGCCGAGCGTGCGTGGAAGACTCATGAGGAACCCCCGGGGAAATACTTTTCTGGATTATACGCGGTTCGGGCTTCAGCTTTCTGGCGCGAGAGCTTCGCAGAATCTTTAACACGGGGGACACTGAGGTTCGAAGGGTAACCTGAACGAATTAATGAACGTGGCCGTTGCCTCCAGCTCTTTCACGGGCGCGCGCGGCGCGATGGAGATTGGGAATGATGGTTTCGAGATAGGTGATGAGTATGGAGAGACGGTCGGCTTCGGAGCGTAGAGAAAGTAATTTCTGTTTGAAATCCAGATCGAGAGGCAAGGAGCCGGCTAGATGGAAAGACAGCAACGCGGGGTCGGCGGCGGAGAGGTCTTGTTTGGCTCCCGCGATGGCCAGCAATTCCGAGTGCAGCTGAGCTGCTCGCGCAGCATCTTCTTGCGGCGGCGCTCCCGGTTCATCATCGATCATAAGCACTTCGCCTTGCAGGAACGTACGATCTTGATTAACGGCCACTATTTCGAAGCGGTTGCGGCCTTCGGCGACCAGGTCGAGGCGCCCATCCGGATACTCTTTCACGACGGTCACGATTTCGGCGGTGCATCCCACTTCGGCGAGACCCTGTTCGAGCGCACGAATCACGCCAAACGCGCGGCTTTTTTCCAGGCATTCCGCGATCATTTCCTTGTAACGTGGTTCGAAAATGTGCAGCGGCAAGGGAGTGTGGGGAAATAGAACTACGTCGAGTGGGAATAAGGGGATAAGCGCAGGCAAGCGAGATCTCCAGAAAGGCGGCTGCATTTGATTGTACCTTATGGCAAAAGAAACATCAGCGAGGGCCGCGGGCACTTTTCGAAGCATCAGGCCACGCTCCGATTCACGAAAGAAATCGCCGGCTACACCAGTCCCGTTGACTTCGCAGACTGCGTAGCATAAAAGCTCTTCATGGAACTTGCAGGGAAAGTTATGGTGGTAACCGGCGCTTCGATGGGGATCGGCGAAGCGATTGCCAAGATTTTTGCCGACCAGGGAGCGAACGTAATTATGCTCTCGCGCGATGCTGGCCGGGTGGAAGCGGCGCGGGGACGGGTGGGTCATGGCGAGCGAACGCTGGCGATGGCTTGCGATGTGAGGCATCGCGAGGAGATTGACCGCGCCATTGGACTCACGATGCATCATTTCCAGAGGATTGATGTTTGGGTGAACAATGCCGGGCATGGCTTGCTGGATTCGGTGGCTGAAATGGATATGGCAGCATGCCGGGAAATGTTCGAAACAAATTTTTTTGGCGCGGTGTCGGCAATGCAAGCCGTGATTCCGGTGATGCGGCAGCAAGGTGGCGGGACGATCATCAATATATCGAGCGTGGCGGGGCACATTCCATTGCCGTTCCACGCGGCATACAGCGCGACCAAGTTTGCCATGAATGCGATCGGAAAAGGCGCCGGCGTTGAGTTGGAGAAAGATGGAATCCGCGTGCTGACAGTTTGTCCCGGTTATGTGCGGACGGCGTTTGGCGAGAATGCGGTGCAGGGGAATGAGTTGAGGCGGGTGCGTCCCAAATCCGTGCGAGGCATTACTGCGGAGCGCGTGGCTCGGGCTACTCTGCAGGGATATTTAAAACAAAAGAAAGAGGTGATTGTGCCGTGGAGTATGCACATCCCGGTGAAGATATATCAGCATTTTCCCCGACTGGTGGAGCGGGCGATGAGTCGGATGGCTAAGTGACTTCTGCGCGGAGTCAAAGGCTTAAACCCAGGGGGCACAGGGGACCGCTTTCTTACTGAATTTCCGCGTACTATCCCAGGTCCGTCAGCAAGGCTTCCATTTCGGATTGAGCGTGCAGGTTTCCGGTGCGGCGGGCGGAAGCGATGCCATCGGTAAGCATTGTCTTGGCATCGCTGACTCTATCGGCGCGAACTAACGTTTGCGCGGCCATGAAGTATCCCGGAGTGTAATCGGGGCTGGATTTCAGCAGGATGGAGAACTCCGCCAGCGCGCGATCCAGATCGCCCTGCTTCGAATACTCCATTGCCAATCCGTAGCGGGCAAAGGTGTCATTGGGACTCTGGGTGAGAATGTCATTGAGGGCGGCGATGCGGTCCATAAAGTAATTCTCGGTTCTCAGTTCCTACTTAAGACGAGATTAGTATAAACGTCAGACACGACTGTGGCTCATAGGCACGTGGTTCGAGTTCAGCTGAGAGTAGAATGGGCGGTCCTGAATAACTTTGGCGGTTACGGAGGCTGTGGTGGCGTGTCCATTTTTTATGCCGATGGAGAAGTTAGAGAATGGCTCATGGCCACACGCCAGCCGGCTTCCGCTCGGCGGCGGTTGGAGCGGGTGCTGTACTGCGCCCGGACATGAGAATACAGTCCCATCACAGGACGACCTGCGGGAATATTGCAATCTCGGCTATGCGGCAAACTGTGGGCGCTTGCCGCGGGAGCGGTTGTGGGATTCGATACGCTTTGGGGCTCGAACCGTTTCTACGGCGGGAAAGAATTTAGATGGCGGGCAGATTCAGGTTCGTTATGTGTGTGAGCGAGATCATCTTCCGGTGGAGCACGGCACGTTGACGTTTGACGCCCTGTCCACGCATTGGGAGTTGAGGCATTCCGATGACCGGGTGCAGCGTATGGCGGAATGCTACCTCTCATCGTATGTGGAGAAGAAGAAAAAACGGGAAGTGAATCCAGCCCTTGCAATCTGATACGACCTTTGGTCGATTGAACCTGTAGACGAAGAGAGAATGCCATTAAACAGAGGTAATGGGAGATTATGAGCGAAGAAACGCAGACACCGCGCCCGGTGCGGGATTCGCAATCGGAGATGGCGGAGATTGTTCTGCCGAATGATGCGAACCCCCTGGGCGCGCTGCTGGGCGGGCGGTTGATGCACTGGATCGATCTGGCGGGCGCGATGGCGGCTCACCGCCATGCGCGTAGTTATGTGGTGACCGCTTCGGTGGATCACATCGACTTCCTGGTGCCGGTGAAAGTCGGCGACTTGATAATCCTGAAATCCTCAGTGAATCGGGTTTTTCAGACTTCGATGGAGGTTGGAGTAAAGGTGTTTGTGGAGAACTACATCGCCGACCGGTCGCAGCATGTCGCCTCCGCCCACCTGACCTTCGTGGCTGTAGATGGTGAAGGGAATCGTTTAAAAGTTGCGCCGGTGATTCCAGAGACGGATGAACAGCGGAGCCGTTATGACGATGCCGGGCGCCGGCGTGACATCCGGCGGGCGGAAACGGAGCGACGGCGCAAGGCAAAGCGTTAGACTGCATGTGACGGTCGTCACATTATCCTTTTCAGGTAACGGGTATCCTCTTCCGCACGGCAGGATTCTATGGATAGTGCCCTTCTCGTTCATCGCCTTCATTTCGCGTTCACCATTACTTTCCATTATCTTTTCCCGCAACTGACTATGGGGCTAGCCCTATTAATCGTTGTGCTTAAGACGCTCGCGATTCGGCGCAAAGAGGAGATCTACAATCAGGCGGCGCGCTTCTGGGCGAAGATTTTCGGCATCAACTTCCTCATCGGGGTGGTGACCGGGATCCCCATGGAATTTCAGTTCGGCACCAATTGGTCGCACTTTTCGCGCTATGCCGGAGGCGTGATCGGGCAGACGCTGGCTATGGAAGGCATGTTCTCCTTCTTCCTGGAATCTGCATTTCTTGGACTGTTTCTTTATGGAGAAAAACGGCTTGGCCCGCGTGGACACTGGTGGTCAGCAGTAGCGGTCTTTGTTGGATCATGGCTTTCCGGATACTTCATCATTGCCACGAATGCATGGATGCAGCACCCCGTGGGCTATGCAAAAGCCGCCGATGGGTCGCTGCAGCTTTCGAGCTTCTGGGATCTCGTGATGAATCCCTGGGCGTGGTGGCAATATGCGCACAACATGAGCGGTGCTGTAATTACGGGTGCAATCGTGATGGCGTCCGTGGGTGCGTTTTATTTACTTTGGGGAAGGTTTGAAGCTCATGCGCGGATTTTTGTGCGGGTGGGCGTGATCGCCGGATTGATTTTCAGCGTACTGCAATTGTTTCCCACCGGCGACGGTCAGGGACGCATGATCGCCTTCCACCAACCGGTTACGCTTGCCGCGATGGAAGCGCTCTTCGTCAGCCAGCCGGGGGCGCCACTGGTTATTTTGGGTCAGCCGAACGTCAATGAGCGCAAGATCGATAATCCGCTTAAAGTCCCTGACGCGCTGAGCTTTTTGACTTACCGGGCGTGGACAGCGGAGGTGAAAGGCCTCGATTCTTTCCCGCCGGATCTGTGGCCGCAAAACATCTCATTGCTTTATTACAGCTACCACATCATGGTGGGGCTGGGGACGATCTTTATCGCGATCATGGTGGTGGCTGCGTTCTTGTTGTGGCGCGGAAAATTGTTTACGACGCGCTGGATACTGTGGATTTTGTTGCTAGCGCTTCCCTTCCCATATATCGCCAACACAGCGGGTTGGATGACCGCAGAATTAGGCAGGCAGCCCTGGCTGGTTTATGGCCTGATGCGTACGGCGGACGGATATTCGAAGTTGGTGTCGGCAGGCAACGGAATGTTTACGCTGCTGGGTTTTCTCGGGATGTATACGGTGCTCGGTATTTTGTTTTTATTTTTGGTGCACCGGGAGATCGAGCACGGACCGGGTGGGGAACTGGTTCCGCGCTTAAACACCGCGCCAAACCGAGCCATTGGATCGCATTAGCAAAGCCGCAATCGACGCGGTGTTTGTAAGGATCAGAATGGAAACACTGTGGTTCATCATCGTGGCCGTGATGATAGCGGCTTATGCGGTGCTCGACGGATTCGATCTGGGCGCCGGCGCAATCTATCTGGGTGCCGGCAGGACCAGTGATGAGCGGCGAATGATTCTGCGCGCTATCGGTCCGGTTTGGGATGGCAATGAAGTATGGTTGGTGGCCGCGGGCGGAACGCTGTACTTTGCTTTTCCGTTGCTTTATGCCTCCAGCTTCAGCGGCTTCTACCTGCCGCTAATGATAGTGCTGTGGTTGTTGATGCTGCGAGGTATCGGTATCGAGTTGCGCGGGCACATGGAAAATCCGGTCTGGATGGGGTTCTTCGATTTAGTCTTCTGTGGATCCAGCGTGCTGCTGGCAATCTTTTTCGGCGCTGCCATCGGCAATGTAGTGCGCGGCGTGCCACTGGGTGCGGAGGGATATTTCTTTGAACCACTGTGGACAAACTTCCGAGCCAGCGGCAACACCGGCATTCTCGACTGGTACACCGTGCTAACCGGCGCGATCGCCCTGGTCACGCTTACCACACATGGAGCGTTGTATATAGCGGTGAAAACAGAGGACGAACTCCAGCAGCGCGTTCGCAACGTGGCACTGTGGGCTTGGCCTATGCAGTTAGTTCTAACCATCGCGGGAGTAATCGCAACCTGCTACGTTCGACCCCTGGTTCTCGACAACTATAAACACTACGCCGTCGGATATCTAATTCCGTTGATTGTGTTTGGCAGTCTCGCAGCGATGATTTACGCGATTCGCAGGGGACAAGACAAAGTTGCTTTTGTCGGTTCGGCGCTTTACGTCGTCGGGATGCTGGTGGGCGCCGCATTTGCGCTTTATCCCAATGTTTTGCCTGCGAGTACCGACTCCACTTACAACCTTACCATCTATAACACGGCGGCCGGCCGACACGGCCTGACTGTCGGCCTCATCTGGTGGAGTATTGCTTTGATTCTGGCTCTCGGATATTTCATCTTCTTGTTCCGAATGTTTCGAGGAAAGGTACGGCTCGAAGGCGAAGGCTATTGAGCGTTCCGCAGCTGCATCCCTGTATAATCGAGTGTTCGAGCAATAGAATGTTCGATCTATCCCGAAGTCATCCTGGAGTGATCCCTTGAACGCACATATGCCGCCTCACCCCGGTCAGCCTGCACAGGGACCGCAACCGCTGCCCGGAGTTGATGTCATCCTTGCTGTAGGTTCAGGCAAGGGCGGCGTAGGAAAGACCACGCTGTCGGTGAACCTGGCAGTCGCTCTTGCCAAGATGGGTTACAAAGTTGGCTTGCTCGATGCCGACGTCTATGGTCCAAATGTCCCGCTGATGCTGGGGGTGAGCGGTCAGCCGAAGATGGTCGGAGAGAATCGCATCGAGCCGATGCAAGCCTACGGCGTCAAGGTAATCTCCGTGGGATTTTTGAATCCCGGCGACAAGCCCATTATCTGGCGCGGTCCCATGCTGCATCAGATCGTGAAGCAATTCCTGGGAATGGTGGAATGGGGACATCTCGACTACATGATTGTCGATTTACCCCCGGGAACCGGCGATATCGCGTTGTCGTTGGTGCAAAATGTTCCGCTGACGGGCGCGGTGGTGGTTTCAACACCCTCCGACGTTTCTCTGCAGGATGCGCGCAAAGCTATCGAAATGTTCAAACAGATGAAAGTGGATCTGGTCGGGGTGGTCGAAAATATGAGCTTTTTCACTTGCCCACACTGCAATCATGAGATCGATATTTTTTCCCGGGGCGGCGCCGAGAAAATGGCGGAACAGTACGGGGTGTCGTTCCTGGGAAACATTGAACTCGATCCGGAGGTGCGCAAGTCCGGTGACGGCGGCAAGCCGGTGGTGCTTGAGGGCGAAAATTCGCCGCACTCGAAGTCGATATTCGAGTTCGCGCGAAGGGTCGTGGCGCGGGTGGGGGAAATCAAAGCGGGCGAGGGCGCAAGCGTCATTCAGATTCAGTAAGGAGAATCTTTTTCTTCCTTGGAAACCTGGCGAGCCGCCAGACTGGCTCCGCTTCACCATCCTTCAAGACCAAGTCTGCCATCAGTTCTCCTACCGAAGGACCGTGCTTAAAGCCGTGGCCGGAGCCTCCGCCCAGCATCCAGACGTTCTCCATTCGCGGATGGCGATCCATGATGAAGTTGCTGTCGAGAGTCTGTTCGTACTGGCAGACGCGCGTCTCGATCAAGGGCGCATTTCTCATCGCCGGGAAGCGCAAGGCGATGTATTCGCGGACGCGCTTTAGCGTCACATGGCTGACCACTCGCTCGCCGCTGGTGGGATCGAAGGTGG
>DASRWO010000096.1:0-17642 GCA_035654555.1 Candidatus Deferrimicrobiaceae bacterium
GCCGAAGCCGTGATCAACGTGAACCTCAAGGACCAGACTGGACAGGTCTTGCGCACGCTGACTCCGCGCGAGGAAAAAGTTATCAAGATGCGCTTCGGCCTCGAAGATGGCAGCGAGCACACCCTGGAAGAAGTCGGCCAGTCGTTCGCGGTAACTCGCGAACGTATCCGCCAGATCGAAGCCAAGGCGTTGCGTAAACTGCGTCATCCCTCGCGCTCGCGCAAGCTGCGGGCATTCATGGATGGGGTGAGAGACTAACTCGACCTCTAGATAGAATTGACTTACATGTTGGCTGCGCGAGATAACATTTCGCACAGCCACTATGTTTTAGGTGCGTCTCCCTTATACCGCTGCTTGCTTGCGTTCCTGGATGCGCTCGTTCGGCTTGCACCAATTAACGATGACAATTCCCGTGTACGCAGGTCCCACTGGACGGCGCAAGTGAAATTAGCGGCGCCCGCGCAGCGCGCGTCTCTGCGGACCACCGCCAAGGTCCGGAACTTCCTCACCCAGAGCCGTAGCTAAATCGATTTGGTGGTCCTGTTCCTGCACCAGGATCTGGCGAATCTGTTCCGCGAGCGCGTATTCTCCAAGGGCTTCACATTGCCCGACGCGATCCCGATAATTGCGTATGGTTTCATTTTCATTATCCAGATCGAAGCGAAGCATCTCTTTCGCGTCTTTCGAAGTACGCACCGGCTTGGGAGTAACCACGGGCATTTTGCCGAGATAATCGATCTGTCGCGACAGGATCAGGGCATGATCGAGCTCCTGCTTGGCGTGGATTTCGAGTTGCGCGGCGATGTCCATGTATTGTGCGCCGCTGAGCACCTGTGAATAAACCACGTAGGCGATGATGGCTTGATATTCGCGGGAAAGGTCCTCGTTCAACAGCTCTGCGAGGCGGTCACGGGATATTTCGTTTTCGTTTGCAGTGGATTTTTGTTCAGCCATTGGATCCCTCTTTCAATGTGTTTGCCTGCTTACCCTTTAAACGCCGAAGTCATTGTACTCAGTATTCACGCCCACGTGCTCCCCTCTTGCCAGGAAAACGGTGCTACCGGCAGAAGCGCGTCAAGAGAGGACCGGTTTACGTGGATGGTTTGTGGACGCGCGAGCTTCCGGGGTTGTTCGTAAATGTAACATCAACATCCCAACGAATTGTGCGAAACCAAAGCCCAATTTTGATATCTAATCAAACCATCGGGCAGACCATGCAGTCTGGGAGTATCTTTTTGTCTGGAAGCGCGAAACCGGGTCGATAATGCCTAAACCAATTTTGCTGAGTGTGGACGATGACTCCGATGTTCTGCGAGCAATCGAACGCGATCTCCGCTCGCAGTACGGCGCCGAATACCGCATCATAGGCAGCGACTCGCCCGAGGGTGCGCTCGATCTGTTGAAGCAGTTGAAGGTGCGTAATGACAGCGTGGCTTTGCTGCTTGCCGACCAGCGCATGCCGCACATGGACGGAGTTGAATTTTTGCAGCAGGCAATGGGAATCTTTCCTGGCGCGAAGCGGGCATTACTCACGGCGTATGCCGACACCAATGCCGCCATCAGCGCCATCAATCAGGCCAGCATCAACTATTTTTTCCTGAAGCCCTGGGATCCTCCAACCGAGCACTTATATCCGCAGCTCGACGACTTGCTCGATGACTGGCAAGCGTCCTTCCGCCCAACCTTTCAAGGAATCCGGTTGCTGGGCACGCGCTGGTCGCCCCGATCGTACGAGTTGCGCGACTTCCTTGCGCGCAATCACGTTCCCTACCAGTGGATCGACGTCGAGCTTTCCGCCAATGATCCGGAAACCAAGCTGCTCGTGGAAGCCTTGGGTCCGGAGGCTGCCAATCTTCCCGTCGTGCTTTTTCCCGACGGGACCAAGCTTCTCGAAGGCGTACCGGCCGAGGTTGCGCAAAAAGTGGGGCTGCGCACGCGCGCCCAAACCAGCTTCTACGATCTGGCGATTGTGGGCGGGGGGCCGGCTGGTCTAGCCGCTGCCGTCTACGGAGCATCCGAAGGTCTGCACACGGTAATGATTGAGCGCGAAGCGCCCGGCGGTCAGGCCGGGATGAGTTCCCGCATCGAAAACTATCTTGGATTTCCCACCGGCCTCAGCGGCGCCGATCTTGCCCGGCGTGCCGTCGTGCAGGCTCAGCGGTTCGGGGTCGAGATCCTGTCGCAGGAAGCTGTTGGCGCCCGAGCCGAAGGCTCTTACCGGATCATCAAGCTGGCGGATGGAAACGAGATTTCATGTCACGCGCTGATGATAGCGACTGGCGTGCAGTGGCGTCGCCTTGCGGTTCCTGGCATCGACCGGTTGCAGGGTGCGGGAATTTACTACGGCGGTGGCGCTACCGAGGCGCTTTCCTGCAAAGGTGAAATCGTTTATGTTGTCGGCGGCGCGAACTCCGCCGGTCAAGCGGCAATGAACTTTGCCAGATACGCGGATCGTGTCATTATTCTCGTGCGCGGCGAATCGCTCTCCAGCACCATGTCGCAATACCTGATTGACCAGATAAAAGAAACTGCGAACATTCAGCTGTGGACTCATGCTGACGTGGCTGAAGCACATGGCGAAACTCATCTCGAAGAAATTTCCGTGCATTGTTCCGACACCAACAAGATCGAGCGCGTGCCTGCCAGCGCGATGTTTATTTTCATTGGAGCATTGCCGCGCACCGATTGGCTGGCCGGTACCGTTGAGCGGGACGAGCGGGGTTTCCTCTTGACCGGCCCTGACTTGATCCGCGACGGGCAACGCACGAAAGGATGGACACTCGACCGCGATCCATTCCTGCTCGAGACCAATGTTCCCGGCATCTTCGCCGTAGGCGATGTGCGCCACGGCTCGATAAAACGCGTGGCTTCCGGAGTCGGCGAAGGATCGGTTGCGGTGCAGTTCATCCATCAGTATCTGAGCAAGGTATAAATGGTCGACACATCCGAGCTACGTCGCGTCTCCGTATTCGCTGATTTGCCCGACGATCAGCTCACTTGGTTCATCAGTCAATCGCAAGAACTGGTTCTCAAGGCCGGTGATGTCTACTCCCGCCAGGGCGATCCCGCCGATGCAATGTTTGTGATTCTTGAAGGTCAACTTCAGGGACGTGGCGAACTCAATGGAGAAACCTTTGTCTTCGACCTGGAGCCGGGCGATGTTACGGGAGTCCTGCCGTTTTCGAGAATGAAGCAGTTTACCGTGGGCGGTCGAGCCGTGACCGACGCCCACGCCCTGCGATTTTCTTCCGCGCTGTTTCCCGAGCTCGTGCAGAAAATGCCGGAGCTCACCAAGCGTCTGGTGGGCCTGATGTCGGACCGGATTCGCGAAACCACCCGCCTTGAACAACAGCGCGACCGCCTGGCTTCTTTGGGAAAACTCTCGGCGGGATTGGCGCATGAACTCAACAATCCCGCTTCTGCCGCGAAACGCGCCGCCAGCCAATTGCGCGACATCCTGAAGAAAATTCGGGATGCCAGTCTCGAGCTCGGACGCCGTGATCTGACGCCCGCCCAGAAATCAGAGATCGAAAAACTGGAAGCTTCGTTCACGCAAACGGATGTAATTCCACCCGATGCGCTGACCGTCAACGATCTGGAAGACCAGATCGATTCCTTGTTGCGCAGTCACGGACAGAAAGACTTGTGGCTGCTGGCAGCTGCCCTTGCGCGACGGAATATCAAGCCAGAAGTGGTCGAATCGTTGTTCGCAACCCTCGAAGCAGGGACTGCTCGAGCCGCTCTGGTCCGGATCGCTGCCTCGGTCGAGGTCGCGACTCTGCTACACGAAATCGAGAGCAGCACCTCGCGGATATCGGACCTGGTTGGCGCCATCAAGGAATACACCTACATGGACCAGTCTCCGGTGCAGAACGTCGATGTTGTGAAGAGCCTGGAGACTACCCTGACCATCTTGAATCACAAGCTGAAAAAGGGAGTCGTAGTGCAGCGCGATTATCAACGCGTTCCCCTACTCGTGAATTCGTTTGGCAGCGAACTCAACCAGGTCTGGACCAACATCATCGATAACGCCATCGACGCGATGCACGGAAAAGGCGAGCTTCGCGTCCGCACCTACCGCGAAGACGGATGCGTAGTCGTTGAAATTGGCGACAACGGTCCGGGAATTCCCGAGGAAGTGCAGCCCCACATTTTCGAGCCCTTTTTTACCACCAAAGGAGTTGGAGAAGGTACTGGTCTCGGCCTCGACACCGTTCAGCGCATCGTGAAAAAGCACCGGGGAAATATTCAGGTAACTTCCAATCCCGGCAACACGCGCTTTCAAGTCTGGCTTCCGCTAGCCGAGATTGCGTCCCAGTGACGTTACGGAGAACGTGACGTGACGCAGAAGGCACTCAACTCAACAGTAACCCTCAGCCGGGCCTTTGCAGGGTTTCAAGGGATATGTTCATGCAGTATTCCTCGTTGACTACGATCCGCCAACCCGGCTAGTATTGCGGCATTGCGCCAGGCCTTTGGCTCCCCTGCAGGGCTGGTGGCAGTCATTCTCCCATCTGCGGGGTTCTCGCCATGCGTAGTTTCTCGTGCGCCGTTTTCTTTGCCTGTTTCGCGCTGTTCTCAAGCATCGCTTTCGCCGACGGGCCTCGACCTTTGATCACCGCCCCAATCAATGAATCCCAACTGGTTACACTCTCGGGAAACACTCCGCCGGCCGCACTTCGAGCGGCCAACGATCGCGGTCCGGTGAATGACAGTTTGCGCTTCGATCATCTGCTGTTGGCGCTGAAGGGTTCGCCGGAGTCCGAGGCACGCTTTGCGAAACTGATCGATGAAATGCATAATCCGGACTCACCCGCCTATCACCATTGGCTGAGTTCGCGGCAGGTCGGCGCTGGGTTCGGTTTGGCGTCGCAAGATATGGCGACGATTCGCGCCTGGCTCGAATCGCACAACTTCACCATCAACCGGGTCTACCAGAATGGCCTGGTTATCGATTTTGCCGGCACAGCTGGACAAATACGTGAGGCCTTCCACACCGAAATTCACAATCTGGTTTTGCCGAGCGGCGAAAAGCATTTGGCCAACATACGCGATCCGCAGATTCCCGCTGCCCTGGCGCCTGTCATCCAAGGAGTGGCTTCGCTCCACGATTTCTTTCCCCGACCGCATTCGCTAATGCTCGGCCCTGTGGCTTATGACCACGCCAAGAACCTCTGGAATCCGCGCTTCAACGTCGAGTTTGCGGGAACCACTTTCCACACCGTCAGTCCATTCGATTTCGCGACCATCTACAATGTGCTACCACTCTGGAACCGTGGATTCACCGGCAAGGGAATCACGATCGCTCTGGTAGAGGATTCCAATCTCGCCCATCCAGGAGATTGGTCGACATTCCGCAACACCTTTAACTTAGGCCAATTCAAACAAGGGCACTTCTCCCAGATCTATCCCAATTGCACAAATCCCGGCCAAAACGGGGACGAAATAGAAGCCGCGCTCGACGTAGAGTGGTCCAGCGCCACCGCTCCAAATGCCAATATCGAGCTCTCGGCCTGCGCCAGCTCAAAGACCGTTTCCGGGCTCGATCTTGCCATCCTCAACTTGCTCGATCTCGCTCCGCCGGACATCATTTCGGACAGTTACGGACTCTGCGAAACCATCACCGGCCAGGCCGAAGTTGCTCTGGAAAATCGGGAAGCGCAAATCGCCACCGCTCTGGGCACAACCTTTTTTATTGCGCAGGGAGATACTGGCGCCGATGAGTGCGCTCCTGTGGAGTCGACACCCTATTCGATTTTAGGTATCAACAGCGGCGACAATACGGCTTCGTCCTATGCAGTTGACGTGGGCGGCACGGACTTCATGGCTCAATACAACTCCGACGTCAATGGAATTTCAATCAGCAAGTACTGGAACGCCGCGAATAATCCCAAGACGCTCGCGTCGGCGCGCTCCTACATACCGGAGATTCCGTGGAACGACGGCTGCACCAGCCAGCTCATATACAGCGATCCGCTGATCGGCGCCAATACCAAGTCTTACGGCCCCTCGGGTTTCTGCAATACGCCCTTGGGGCAGGATTTTATTGGCGCCATCGCCGGCAGCGGCGGACCCAGCACCTGCTTCACTGGCAAACCGTCGATCCCCGGCGTGGTCAGCGGAACTTGTAAAGGCAATCCTAAGCCCACGTTTCAAGCCGGAGTTCCGGGCATTCCTGACGATGGCCTGCGTGACCAGCCTGATCTTTCTATGTTCGCTGCCAATGGCGTCTGGGGAAGCTTCTATGTGGAGTGCATGTCCGATGCGAATCAGGGCGGCACAAATTGCAGCGCCAGGAACGACGCGCTGTTTCTCGGCGGAGGGGGAACTTCGTTTTCCTCGCCCGCTATGGCGGGAATTCAGGCTTTGATCGATCAGAAACACGGCAAACAGGGCAATGCCAATTTCGTTTACTACGCTCTGGCGGCTCAGCAATTTAAGCAGAAGGGCTCCACTTCCTGCGACGCCAGTCAGACCACCGGCGACCTCCCGGCTGGCTCCTGCATTTTCAATGACGTAACCCGAGGCGACGCTGACATTCCATGCGGCCGAAACGGTAAAGGCGTCTCACATGATTGCTTTGGTGACGGCAAGGGAATAATCGGAGAGCTTTCCACTTCGGAATCCACCGGCCGCCCCGCTTATCCTGCAACCGTAGGTTATGATCTGGCTACGGGACTGGGATCGGTAAACGCTACTAATTTATTTGATAACTGGCCGGCAGATCCCGAAGCCAAATCGCAGAAATGAGCGAACTGCGAGATCCAACCGTGGTGGCTCAATTTGAGAGCTCTTTCCACTAAGGGCACAAAGTTACACGAAGGAAAGCTTTGCCTAGGCGGGCCGAGAGTGGAAGACTTCTGCCAAAGACGATCGAGCCAAAGCTCTTGCCCTTCGCAGCGAAGCGCCTCGCCCATGTTTCGTGCTAGGTCTGTGAGCTCCTCTGTAAGCATCGCAGCAGGAATTATGGGATCCCCCGGTACCGAATTCGAAGTGAATCCTGTGACGGTCTGGGACCATCCTAAGAAGCGATTGTCATGAATCACAAGGCAGAGAAATTGTTGGTGGTGGAGTCTGATGAGGCTATCAGGGAACGCCTCGTTGCCACGCTCAGCGAGGCGGGATACGAAGTTTCCACCGACTGTCAGGAAGGGATGAAGTCGGTCCTCGCCTTCATTCCCGATACAGTCATCCTGGGTGCCAACCCGCCCCAACTCGATTGCTGTGACCTTCTTTCCGAAATCAAGAGTGCCGAACACACGCGAAACATTCGCGTTGTGATGCTGTCTCCGGGAGGATCGGCCGAACGCACCCGGGGGCTCGATCTCGGCGCCGACGATGTGCTTTCCCTGCCTTTTGACCCGCACGAATTGTTGTCGCGGCTGCGTTCGCAACTGCGGAACAAATCCGCCGCGGACGACTTTCGGGAGCGGCTGCGCCTTGCCGAAGAGAATCGAACCGCTACCCAGCAGGTGGTGACAGCGGTCAACGAGGAGCGGCGGACGCTGCGGGTTGGAGCCCTGGCGACGGTTGCCGCACTGATTGTTGCTGGTCTGATCTTTTTCTTTCTTTACCGGCGCACCCAGCAACAGAACACCCGAGTCTATGCTGCAATCACTCGACTGCAGACTGGCATGCTGACGCAACAAGCGTTGATGGAACGGTCCCGTCGGGCCGTTGAAGACGGCGCCGGTATCCCATCCCCGGCGAGCGATCTTCAAAAAGCTCAATTGCAGAAGAAGAGCGAAGAGCTTAAATCACAAATTGCCAACAGCAAAACAGAAAATGCTTCCGTTTTACAAAATCAATTAGCCGCGGTAGAAGGCCGCCTGCAGAAGCTCGAGACCGAGGGCAAGGTGGCGCAGACGATTATCCAGTCCTATGAGCCGAGCGTCTGCCTTATCCACGTGGTGATCGCCTTCCGCGACCACGACACCGGATTGAAATTGCACTATGCCGACCTAACGGCCACCGGCGAGCCCACCACCGATGAACACAACAACCCACTGCTCAGCCTGACCGGCCTGGGTCCGGAAGTACACATGGATGCTTTTGGCACCGGATTTCTCGCCTCCGCCGGCGGACAAATCCTGACCAATCATCACGTGGCCGAGCCCTGGTGGCAGAACGATGATTTGAAGGAGCTGCTTGACCAAGGTCTCGAGCCCGTTATCGCAGAGATGACAGCATACTTCCCCGGTGTTCCACGCGGCGTTGCCATCAATACCGAAAAGATCTCTTCTGCCGCCGACGTTGCCGTCTTGAAAGGAAATGTTTCAGAGCTGCGAATCAAACAAATCGCCCTTGCCGACGGCTCCCATTCCGCCGTTAGTGGAGGTCCCGTCGTGCTCCTTGGATATCCTACGGCCCTTGATGCGATCCTGGCTCGCGCCGGCGCGGAGACGATTCAGTCCATCGCAACGGTAACCAAGGGTGATCCGAAGCAGGTGATGGAAGAGCTCGCCCGCCGCAACTTGATCCGCCCTACCACCACTCAGGGGCACATCGGCGATGTACTGCCCGACAAAATTGTTTATGATGCTCAGACTACTCACGGCGGCTCTGGCGGTCCGCTCTTCAATAACGAGGGCAGAGTCATAGGAATCAACTTTGCCATGGTGCGCGAGTTTGGCGGATCCAATTTCGCCATTCCAATTGGCTTCGGAAAGTCCCTTCTGAAACCCTAAGTCGCCTGTGGGGCGAAGCGAGGCCGAACTGATACATCAAAACATTCGCTGATATGACGCCCTCTGAATCGCCGAACGAAGTGGACGAAGCAGTATCATCCGGGACTGACGATTCTCCAGAACTCCGCGGAAGTACGCTCCGAGAAAGTGACATTGTCGATGTAACGGAGCTTGATGCGCCGGAGCAGTGCCGGAGCCCGGAGGAGCTGGAGAGGACGCTGAAGGCAGCGAGAACCTCGGAGGCCTGGCTTCGCAAAATCATTGACACCATTCCGGCGCAAGCCTACTGCAATCTGCCTGACGGTAGGAACGAGTTCTCGAATAAGCAATGGGAGGACTACACAGGTCTCTCCTCCGAAGAGTCGACCGGTTACGGATGGCAAGCTGCCTATCATCCTGAAGACTTACCCCGGGCAATGGATAAATGGCTGGAATTGCTAGCCACCGGTGAACCGGGTGAGGTACAGGCGCGTCTTCGCCGCCATGATGGTGTGTTTCGCTGGTTTCTCTTTCGTACCGAGCCTCTACGTGATGCGGAAGGCAAGATCGTCAGGTGGTATGGAACAGCTACCGACATTGAAGACCTCAAGCAAACTGAAGAAAGGTTGCGGAAAGATGAAGGCGAGCTTCGCCAAATGGCGGACGCGATTCCCTTAACCATTGTGGTCCAAGATTCGACAGGGGTCCCCCTCTACGCGAACCAAGCCACACTCGACTACACAGGCCTCACTCTTGACGATGTGTTTGCTCCGAACTTTCGGGAACGAATTTTCCACCCGGACGACTTAGCACGATTACGCGACGAGCGAAAAGCGGCTCTTTCTCGTGGTCTTCCATTCCAAATCGAACAACGTGCATTGCGCCGGGATGGACAGTATCGTTGGTTTCTGATTCGCTATAACCCGTTTCGAGACGAGCAGGGACGCGTTGTACGCTGGTACGCAGGCGGAACCGATATAGAGGGTCATAAGCAAGCGGAGTCATTATTAAAAACAGAACGTGACCGCTTGCGATTACTTCTCGATGTCCAGGAGGCACTCGTTGCCAACCTGGATCTGTCGAGTTTGTTTGCATCGCTGGCCGCCCGACTGCGAGAAGTAACCGGTTGCGACCTCATTGGTCTCGCGCTTCCCGATTCCACGAACGGCCAACTTAGCCTGCGAATGGTCAATTATGGGGAAGGCAAGGGGATAATTACGGAGGGCCTTGTCGTTCCACTGTATGGATCTGCTTCGGGAAAGGCATTTCGAACAAAAGAGCTCGTGTACCTGGACGGCTCTCAAGGTGAGAACCCAGACCCCGAAATCTACGACACGCCTGAGGGCAAGCGTTTCTATCAGCTGCTGTTGAAAGAAGGAGTGCCGAGCGGTTATTTGCTGCCCTTAGTTCACAAAGGTGACCCCATCGCTGTCTTGCAACTTACAAAGTATGCTGGAGCCAAATTCAAGACACAGCAAGCCGATTTCTTGAAGGCTTTAGCTGGCCAACTGGCAGTGGCTGTGGCCAACGCCCTTGAGCATGGTGCTGTTTCAGCTGCGCGGGACCGATTGGCCTGCGAGCAAGTCTATCTGAGGGAAGAGATCGAGCGCTCTTCGATGTTTGAGGAAATCGTTGGATCGTCTGAGACGTTGCGCAAGGTATTGCTGCAAGTCTCAAAAGTGGCTCCTGCTGACTCCACTGTTCTGATCCAGGGAGAAACTGGGACTGGCAAAGAGTTGATTGCCCGCGCGATCCACAATCGATCCAAACGCTCAAATCATGCCTTTATTCGCGTGAACTGTGCCGCGATTCCAACTTCGCTGATCGCCTCCGAACTCTTTGGACATGAAAAAGGTGCTTTCACAGGAGCCACTCAGCGGCGGGTGGGCCGCTTTGAATCGGCCGACCATGGAACAATCTTCCTGGATGAGATTGGAGAATTACCTCACGAAGCTCAGGTCGCGTTGCTGCGAGTTCTCCAGGAGCGGGAATTCGAGCGGGTCGGAGGAAATCAGTCGATCCCCGTCGATGTGCGAGTGCTTGCGGCCACCAATAGGGATCTGAGCGCGGCTGTTTCCGAGGGCGCGTTCCGCGAGGACCTGTTTTATCGTCTCAACGTTTTTCCCATCCAGGTGCCGCCGCTTCGTGATCGAGCCGGTGACATTCCCTTGCTGGTGGAATATCTAGTTGAGCGGTACGCGCAGAAAGCTGGCAAAAAGATCCGCTCCATTAGTAAGGAAACTCTGGATCTGTTCCAGAACTATCAGTGGCCTGGCAACATCCGCGAATTGCAAAACGTGGTTGAACGAGCCGTGATCCTCAGCGAGGCCGACATTTTTTCTATAGATGCTACCTGGCTTGCGCCGGTGCCTTCCAAGTCCAAGATGCTGAGCGTTCCATTAAATGCTGATCTTGCCAAGCGAGAGAAAGCAGTCATCGAAGAGGCCTTGCGCGAGGCTAAAGGATTGATCGGCGGACCGAGGGGTGCGGCGGTGAAACTCGGTGTTCCCCGGCAGACTCTCGAATCCAAGATCAGAAAATTAGGAATTGATCGATATCGTTTCAAAGTCTTGTAGCTTCCCTTCTGCCCTTTCCAACTTCCCTTGCCAATGACTAGGGCCGTCTGAGCTTTCCGACCTGAAGAACCCCCTCAAGCAATCGCTGCTGGCCGATAACCTCCTCGCCCTTACGCCAAATCTTCAGCGAACGCCGAAATGTCGGCTCCATCCAAACTCCTAAACACCGGCGATTCAAGCAAATGGCGATTGGCGCTGGGATTGCGATCTATTCAAACGAGTCGGTCAGAAGCGTCAACATGACCTTGAAGATCGAAAGGTATTCGGATGGGCGCATCACCACGATTCGACTGATAGGTCGAATGAGGTCGGAACATTTGGCTGAGTTGGAGCAGCAGATCGGAGATAGTACTCCCAAGGTCTTGCTGGATTTGGAGGAGCTCAACTTGGTGGATGTCGAGGTTGTTCGCTACCTCGGGAGTTGCGAGTTGCGAGGTATCGCGCTCACGAATTGTTCCGCTTACATAAAAGATTGGATCGCGAAAGAACGAAACTAGGAAACAGGAGAAAGAACAATGTCAAAGAAACTTGAAGGAAAGATCGCCCTGGTCACGGGCGGTTCGCGTGGCATCGGCGCCGCAATCGCAAAGCGCCTGGCTGCCGACGGAGCGAACGTTGCCATTACATACACTCAAGGCAAAGACTCGGCCGCGTCAGTGGTCAAAGAGATTGAACGTGCCGGCCGAAAGGCGATCGCGATTCAGGCTGACGCGACTGATGCGGAGGCCGTAAAGGCCGCGGTCGAAAAGACCGTCGCGGCGTTTGGTCGACTCGATGTGCTGGTGAATAACGCCGGCACGGCTATTCCGAAGTTATTCGAAGAAACCACGCTCGAGGAACTCGACCGCCTGATCGACATTAATATCCGTGGAACGTTCGTCGGCACACAGGCAGCTCTGAAGCACCTCAAGAACGACGGCCGGATCATCTCGATCGGCTCGTGTGTCGGGGAGCGGAACATGACTCCTGGACTCACCGCCTACGCCGCGACAAAAGGCGCCATCAAGATGTTTACCCAAGGACTGGCCCGCGAGGTAGGAAGCCGTGGCATCACCGTGAATAACATCCAGCCGGGCCCGATTGACACGGATCTTAATCCTGCTGCGGGCGAGTGGGCAGTGCCACAGAAGGCCAACACCGCATTAAACCGCTACGGTCACGTCGAGGACGTCGCCGAATTGGTGGCTTTCGTTGCCAGCCCAGAAGCCTCATACATAACCGGTGCGAGTCTGACGGTTGATGGGGGGACCAACGCGTGAGGAAGGGCGAGCGATGCCTGCATATCTGATTTCAGACATTACACTCCGCGATAGAGAGGCCTTCGAGACCTATCGCACGCGCGCTGCGAATGCAATTCATCAGTACGGAGGCAGATATCTTGCCCGTCTGGGAGAAGTGCAGGTGCTGGAAGGATCTTGGAATCCCAACATGATCGTCATCGTTGAGTTCCCAAGCCTCGAACGGGCGCGAGAGTGGTACCGGTCTCCCGAATACGCCTACGCGCTGGAGGTACACGATAAAGCGCTCAGCCGAAATCTCATTTTTGTGGATGGGCTAAAAGACTCCACCGAGGTCATCAATCAGTCCGAAAGGAGAATCGCAAAATGAGCACTTATACAGCTAATAATGTCCCGACCCAGTTTGTTGAGGCAAACGGTATTCGTTTCGCATATCGGCGTTGGGGCAAGCGGGGTGGCCTTCCGCTTGTATTCAATCAGCACTTCACCGGCAACCTGGACAACTGGGACCCGGCGGTCCTTGACGGTCTCGCCAAAGAGCGCGAAGTGATCCTCTTCAACAATGCCGGCGTAGCTAGTTCCACCGGTGAAGTGCCGAACACGTTTGCAGGTATGGCAAAGAATGCGGAGGCCTTCATCGACGGCCTGGGCTTGAAGAAGATCGACTTGCTCGGATTCTCGATTGGTGGCATGGTCGCGCAGCAGATTACACTCGACCGTCCCGAACTGATTCGCCGGCTCATTCTGGTAGGCACGGCCCCGCGTAATCACGATGCAGGCGGGCAGGGTTACAGCACGCCAGAATCAAAGGCCACCTTCAGCGCCACCTACGATCCTCCTGAGAACTTGTGGCTCAAGGTCTTTTTCACCGATTCGGAGGAGAGCCAGGCGGCGGGCCGCGCGTTCCTCAAGCGCTATCTCTCGCGCACCGAAAATCGTGACGCCCCAATCAGCGACAAGGTTGCGCCCGCACAGATTGCAGCCATCGGCGAGTGGGGGGCACACCCCGGAGAGCGTTTTGCTTACCTGAAAGAGATGAAGCAGCCGACCCTCGTCGTGAGTGGCAACCACGATGTCATCGTTTATACCGTGAACTCGCTCCATCTCGTGCAGAACATGCCGAACGCCAAGCTCATCTTGTATCCGGATTCCAACCACGGATCCTGGTACCAGAATCACGAGGACTTCGTCTTCGAAACGAATCGTTTTCTAAATGCAAGCGACGGAATTGTTTCGAACTCTACCACTGCCGCAGCCGACTAAGGGCTCCGGCAATAGGTTCGGAACAGCGAGTGACAAGAAAACTTCTGTTCAGAACCCAGGAGACAAAAGCGATGTTTTTTTCACTTCAAGGCAAAACCGCACTTGTAACGGGCGCGTCGCGTGGTATTGGACGCGCTACCGCAGTAGCTCTGGCGGATGCCGGTGCGCGCGTCCTGGTTCACTACGGCCATTCCGCCGAGGCCGCGGAATCTCTAGTCGCCGACATTCGCTCGAAAGCAGGAAAGGCGGATGTCATTCAATCGGACTTGGGAACTCCAGAAGGCCCAGCCCTCCTGGCGAATCAGGTGCGCTCCATGATTGGCGAACGCCTGGATGTGCTGGTGTTGAATGCTGGAATTACAAAAGCGGCGACAATCAAAGACCACACAGTCGACGATTTTGACAATCTCTTCGCAACGAACGTGCGAGGTCCGTTTTTTCTCGTTCAACAGCTGCTGCCTCTTCTTGGCGAGGGCTCGAACATCATTCTGACTTCTTCGCTCGGGGCGCACTTCGTTGTCGGTCAACCGGATCTAGATAGGCCTTCGATTCTTGCTTACGCCGCCACGAAGGGAGCAATCGAGACTCTCGTCAAGAATTGGGCCGCCATTCTCGGCCCGCGCGGTATTCGCGTCAATGCCGTCGCACCCGGTGTGATCGATACGGACATGTCGAACTTCACGAAGACAGAGGTAGGCCGAAAGGCCGCGCTCGGAATGCAGGCACTCAAACGAATCGGCAAGCCAGAGGATGTCGCCGATGTCATCGCTTTCCTGGCCTCAGACGGAGCACGCTGGATTACGGGAGCAAGCATTCCGGTCGATGGCGGGTCGAAGCTCTAAGCAACGAATATCATCCTAGCGCGAGTTTGCGTTTCTTCAGCAGATTGCGGATTGGAGTTAATGATGAGTAATACCACCGAGTCAAAAAATAAGGCGCTGGTCCTCGAGGCCTTTGACACTTTGTTCAACAGGCGTGACTACGCGGCGGCCGAGCGCTTTTGGTCACCTCGCTACATTCAACACAGCGCTCACATCGAGCCCGGGCGTGAAGGCTTGTTCAACCTCATCAAAAGTATCCCGCCCACATTGAAGTACGAACCAGGAACAATCGTCGCGGAGGGGGATTACGTGATCGTCCACGGCCGGTTCTCAGGGTTTGGGCAGCCAGTCAACTGGATCGCAGCGGATATTCTGCGAATCGAAAACGGCATCCTCGTCGAGCATTGGGACGTGATTCAAGACGAAGCCACAAAGGAGCAATCGAAGAGCGGTAACCCTATGTTCGGTGGCAGCTTACCGGCCAACCGAATCGAGGAAAAACGCTGATCGATCGCTGCGCAACGCCGCCCGTGTGTTCCAACCGAAGATCGCAAAGATCTTCCCATTTGAAGAAATTGCGGAAGCTCATAGGTACATCGAGTCGGGGGAACAGTTTGGGAAAGTCGTGTTGGGCGTCTGAACTCTGGACTCGGATTGAAAGTGTTATCACCACGGGATCGGCCCGTTGGCGTTCGAGAACGTGCCCGTCGGGCCATCTGCTCCGAGCAGCGCGAGGCGCACTGGCTCGCGGGCGCCCTCCTCGACAGTCTGCGTGCCCGCATAGTTGTTAAGGTTCGTCTTGGTGAAGCCTGGGCAGGCGGCGTTGACCTTGATCCCGGTCGGCTCCAGTTCGATCGCCATGGCGAGCGTCATAGCGTTGAGAGCCGTCTTGGACGCAGGATAGACGGGGCCGAAGATCGGGCGGTGCGGGTTCGTCGGATCCGAGTTCCGCGTGAGCGAGCCGGCGCCGCTCGACACGTTGACGATGCGGGCTGCAGGCGCCTCGCGCAGGAGCGGCAGCATCGCCTGGGTAACGGCGACTACGCCGAACACGTTGGTCTCGAACACCGCGCGCATTTCATCGAGGGACACGACGCTCGGGCGGGTCGACTTAGCGTACTCCTCTATGGCCTCGCCCGGCCGCAGTCGCGTATTCGAGATAGCCGCGTTGTTGACGAGTACGTCGAGACGGCCGAGCTCCTTGCGGATGCGCTCCTCCGCGGCGGCGATCGAAGCCTGATCCGTCACGTCGAGTTGGAGCGCGCGCGCGTCCGGCCCAACCTGCTTGGCCGCAGCCTCGCCGCGCTCGACGTGGCGCGACCCGACCAGCACAGTGAAGCCGTGTGCCGCGAGTTCCTTTGCGATCTGAAGACCGATTCCTTGATTAGCCCCAGTAACCAGGGCAACGGGTTTGTCCTGCATAGTAATCTCCTTTACTTTGCCGCTGTCTTTTCGGTTTCGAAATAGCGCATTTTTTCGAGATCGGCAATCAGCCCCGGCCCGGTCGGGCGCCATCCCAGCCGTTCCTGGGTCAGCTTGCTGGAAACAATAAGGTCCCTCCCCGCGAACATCGCGAGAAATCCGAAGTGGGCTGCCGCCTCGTCCGGCGACATGGAAACCACCGGCACCTTCAGGCCCAGCCCAATCACTTCAGCGATGTCCCGAAGAGATACACCTTCTTCGGCGACCGCGTTATATCGGGCGCCTGCCTCACGCTTCTCCAGAGCAAGCCTGTATAGACGGGCAACATCAAGGACATGCGCCGCTGACCAACGGTTGCGTCCTTCACCCACATATGCAGAGACACGTTTCTCACGCGCCACATTGATCAGATAACTGACCAGGCCCTGCTTGACCGTGTCGTGGACCTGCGGAAGGCGCACGACCGACGCGTTCACGCCGCGCTCCACAAACGATAAGCCTGTGGGTTCCGAAGAGCGGGGAAGCGAGTCGGAGGGAGGGACAGGCGGATCCTCCTCGGTTGCGGGGCGGCCCTGCACCAACGCCGCGGCTCCGGCGCTGACGAGCAGAGGGCGGTGAGAGCCCTCTAGCGCAGAGCCGAGCGCCTCAATTGCGCGCTTGTCCATTGCGCAGCTCTCGGCGAACTTCGACCAGTCGTGCCTGAAGGCGGTGTGGATGACGCCGTCCGACTGGGCTGCTGCGCTACGCAAGCTTTCTAAGTCATCGAGATCGCCTCGATGCACCTGAGCGCCAGCGGCGGCCAGCGATTTGGCGCCTGCATCCGAGCGAGTGAGACCAAGCACCTGATGTCCGGCACTAATAAGTTCCTTCACGACGGCAGAGCCGATGAATCCCGTTGCTCCTGTAACAAAAACTTTCATATGTTTGCTCCTTCGCATTTTTCTAGATGAAACTCTCCAGCCCTTTCGTTTCTCGTAGGCCTGTTAGAAAGACTCGCCGACGAGTTCCTCACTTTTTTTCCAGAGCGCCTCAGCATTATCTGGATCAAGCGCGTATCCGCGTACGCCTTCGTTGACGCCGACAGGCAGGTTGTCGGGCACGACACTAGCAACGTGGCAGTCCTCGCAGTATCGGCCGCCGATCTCGTCAGCCGAAGCAACTACGGCAGCCCACACTGAAGTCGCAGCGCCTTGAGGGATGGTCTTGAACTGATATGGACCTTTCCCCTGTGCTGCACGCTGCTGATTTATCTGCTCGATCATCTTTTCTATACGGCCGGGAGCTTGGTAACGACCCAGTTCGGTCTGAATACCTCCGGGATGCACGGCCGCAGCACGTACGCCACGTCCGCGATGCCGTTTGTCAAAAGCAACTGCGAACAGAATGTTTGCGGTCTTCGAGCGGCCGTATGCCGCCATGGGATCGTAGGGCGTACGCTGGAAATTTGGGTCTTGCAAGTCGACGTTGCAATAGCGGTGACCTGCGGACGATAAGTTGATCAGCCGCCCACCTGAGCGAATCAGTGACGATATCCGGTTGACCAGGGCAAAGTGACCCAGGTGATTGGTGCCGAACTGTGTCTCAAATCCGTCCGCCGTGTGGCCAAACGGTGTCGCCATTACGCCTGCATTCGCGATGACCACATCGAAGGGATCG
>DASRWO010000097.1:0-18568 GCA_035654555.1 Candidatus Deferrimicrobiaceae bacterium
TGCGCTTCGAGTTGAGGTTTCCGCGCCTGCGCGTGGAAACCTACGGACAAGTCAGCTGGGCTGGAGCTTCTGGCCAATGCGGAATCCGCTTCGTTGATTTACCTTTGCAGACTGCGCGCCAGATCGACCAGTGGATATTCTCCAATCTTCTCGACGGGATCGAACCCGAGGCCGATCGTGGCCGATCGATCTTCGGAGCCCTCTCGCCTTCGCTGGCCGAAAAAGAAAATGCGGTTGAGCAAAACGACGGCCTTACTGTGTCCGCTGCGTGTCGCCCGGCCATCCGGGTCGAACCCCAGTATGCTGCGAGAAATGAGGGAATGTTTTCTGGCTGGCATTGCGAGCAGAATCTGGACCACGAGCCCGACCAGTCTGACGTCCAACTGAATTGGCTATCCCGTCCGATGTCCGCGCAGACCTTGGCCTGGCTAGTGGATAGTTTGGTGATGATCGCGGGGTTGCTGTTGTTCGCCTTGATTTTTCTCTCGATCACTCATGAACTGCCGCCATGGCCACTTGCAGCGGGGGCTATTTCGTCCGGTGTGATATTGGTATGTGCCGCGTACTGGGGCTTGTTTGCGGTGTTTGGAGGAGCCAGCCTTGGCGCCCGACTGGCCAGCTCGGCATCCGTTTTCAAGCAGGAAGAGGAACCGGATGAGGCGCGCCGCTTCCGCTAAGCCGCAACCTGTCGATCAAGAGACTGAAACGTGAGTCCTGCAACTTGAGCTAGATACTGAGAACTGTTCTGCCTAGCTGGCAAAATATTTTTGCGCCAGCCAAAGCCGCAAGTTCTGCTGTGTTTGCGCGGCAATCTTCACGAAGCGAATCCCAATATTTCCCCGGTCATCGCTCCAGGCTACTTCCACGTCGGCCTTCACTCCGCAGTTTGCTCCAGGAAGAGCGAAAGACGCACGGACCAGATCGTTCACATTAAATCGATCGTCGACTCGAACCTGCAAACCGCCCTGGCTCAGGTTGATGAGTTCAGCCTCCACTCGTTTCTGATTGCGTCCGGTGAGTGTGACCGGCAATTCCAGCCCGGTTCGGTGGTAGCGCAAGCGGCCGTCAAGGATCATGTTGCGCGCAGCGGAAAGCGTGCGTACCGCCTGTTCCACGGAGATTGGTTTATCGAATGCAAACATCGCTCCGGTCGTCTGCATGTCGGGCCGACCTTGTGATTTGCCCATGATGACCAGTGGCACGGTGTTGGTGCGCGGAGCTTCGCGCCGCAGTTCGCGAAAAAATTGTCCGCTGCCATTCAGGTCGCAATCAACAATCAGCGCGTCGATTTTTGACTTTGTGAGCCGCGCCAAAGCTCGTTGCGGTTCGCTTTCGACGGCGACATCCATGTGCAAGCCGCCAAGTATACATTCCAGAACACTAACTTCCTGCCAATCGCGCGAAACTACCATCGACGAGAGTGTCATGTCTCCACTCTACCCACACCGGTAATCGGGACGTAGATCACTAACGTAATGTGTGAGCGGACTCCCGAATCGCGAATTAGGGAATGCGTACCCCGACTTACGCGCCGACAGCTTTGTTCTGGTTCCGATACCAGTCGACGGTTCGTCGCAAACCTTCTTCGAAATCCACTTTAGGTTTGTAGCCAAGATGCTTTTCAGCGAGTGAGATATCAGCCAGGGAATGCTTGATGTCGCCGCCGCGTTCCTCGGCATAAAGAGCGGAACCGGAGAACGACGTGAGTTCCTGAAGTAGTTTGAACGTCTCATTCAGAGTCACACGGCGGCCCGTGGCCACATTGAATACTTTTCCGGCCACCTGCCCCGCAGGCGCCTTGCAGGCAAGCAGGTTGGCTTCGACCGCGTTATCGATGTAGGTGAAATCGCGGCTCTGCTCACCATCGCCAAACATAGTGGGCTGCTTGCCGCTGAGCATCTGCGTGATGAACTTCGCCAGCACGCCCGAGTAAGGTGATGATGGATCCTGCCGCGGACCAAAAATATTGAAATATCGGAGCGACACCGTCTCCAATCCGTAGCAGCGGTAGAACGAAGCCATGTAATGCTCACTGGCCAGCTTGGCCACGGCATACGGAGAAATCGGATCGGGCGTCATGCGTTCGTGTTTCGGTAGTGTAGGAGTATCGCCGTAAGCGGAGGAGGATGCGGCGTAAACCACTCGCTTCACCCTTGCGTCGCGCGCAGCGACCAGCACATTCACCGTGCCATCGACGTTTGCCAGGTTGCTTCCGAGCGGATCCAGAACCGACTTTGGTACTGACGGAATCGCAGCCTGATGTAGAACATAATCCACGCCAGTGCAGGCGAGCTTTAAGGCGTCAAGATCGAGAATGTCGGCCTCTCGAAAATCGATCTGAGTCTTCATGTCGGCAAGGTTTTCCCGTCTGCCGGTTGAAAAATTGTCTACTCCACTAACTTGCTCTCCGCGCCGCAACAGTTCGCGCGCCAAAGACGATCCAATGAAGCCGCCAATCCCCGTGATCAGATAAATTGCCATAGGATTTCATCATAACCAATCGGCCTGATTGGGAGCGCGAGCAAATCAGCATGTACAGAGAAACCAAAGTAATGCCACAACGTGCGGCCCTTCCAGCGCGTGAAAAACTGAGGCTTGCTTATCTGCCTGAACTCTGGCTCTTTCGCAGAATGCGAAAAAACTCTTCCCGACTCAAAATGTGGCGTTCGTCAAAGAAGTTCATTACCGCCCGCAGAGCGGCGCCGGGATTCGTAACAGCCGTTGCCGAGTTCGGAGGCGTCGAGGGTCCGTCAGCTTCGGGGATCAGCGCGGCGTTCACTTCGGGGCGTGCACCCAAAATTACGGAAGGTCGAGATAAGGACCGTAACAGTTCGCGCAAACGCTCGCGATCCGAATCCGACATAGTGGTGAAACAGATTCCCATGCCAAGATTGGGATACACCACTCTTACTTCGCCATTGCATTCGACCCGAAAACCGTTTACTTCCATGGTCAACCCGAGCTTTGCGCCCATGCGGAAAGTTGCCATAGCTTCTACGTAGCATCCGTGCAAGCTGATATCTGTGAAAGTTGCCCAGGTCGATACGCTGGTGACGATTTCGCGCAAGCGGGCGCTTCCCTGGCAGCGGTATCGGGGGCTTTTTCGCCTCTCGTCGACAGGGGAAATCGTATTTCCCGGCGCGACGACACCATTATTCTGGATTGAGGAAGGCGGAATGAGTGCGCGAGCCGGCGCCGCTGCAGCGGCCTGCGGCGTGGATTTTTTCAAAGCGGCGAGGTATGCCGCGCCAGCGTTTTCTTCGTCCGACATAATTGCGGACTCGCCTTCACCGCTTTTCCGCTGATCGTGAGCGGCTCCCAGTTCAGGACGCGCGTCCCTGCTAGACTCTATCGGAACTTTTGCCGGGAAGACCTAACCGCGAGAATGGGCTGCACGCGAAGGGATATAGGCGTTTCCGCAACGGGAAAAATTCAAAACTGGAACGCGGCGATAGGAAATTCTTCGGCCGATTGCCGGATTTTCTTCCATACTTCGTCCCGCCCCGCCCGCGTTTTTGCGGAGAAGGGAATCACGGTTGCAGTTGGATACGCCTTGGCGAGCCCCTGCAGAGCATTGCCCAACTGGTTGTTAGAGAGCCGGTCGCTCTTGGTTGCGATCAGAAGAAACTCACGGCCCGAGGCATTCAGGAAATCTAATAGTTGGCGGTCGCTCTCCTGCGGAGGAACATTCACATCCACCAAAGCGAGACACAAAGCCAGCGTAGGACGATCGTTCAGGTAGGGCTCAATGAACTTGGGCCACTCCTGTGATATCTCGCGCGACAGCTTAGCGTACCCATAGCCCGGCAAGTCGGCGAAAATCACTTCTGGTCTGGGCTTTCCCGGCCACCGCACCTCAAAAAAATTGATACTGCGCGTGCGCCCCGGTGTTGAACTGGTGCGGGCCAGTTTGGTTTCCACCAGGGTATTGATCACGCTCGATTTGCCCACGTTCGACCTGCCTAGAAATGCAACTTCCGGAAGGCTGGGAGCAGGGAAGTGCGCGGCATCCGTAGCCGCCGCCATGAATCGAGCCATCACCCTCATGCTTCAGTGTGCAATGGGGCGGTGAGAATTGGCAAGCGCTCAACGAGGCAGATTTCGGCTAGCGGGCTGTTTTGCGGAACTGCTTGCTCAGGGTGAGCGCCTGATGCTGATACGAAGATCCTATGTTCGTTCCATATATCTTATCCGGCCTGCTTAACAGAGGCATATAGTTCAGGCGCCCAACCAGTTGCCCGTGTTCCATCAGGAACGGGACCTCGTGAGCCCGAACCTCAAGCACGGCGCGGGTTCCCTTAATATCGCTGGAACCATATCCGAATCCAGGATCGAAGAAGCCGGCATAATGAATGCGAAATTCACCATCGGCCGGATCGAAAGGAACCATCTCCGCAGCGAACTCTGGAGGAACTCGCACTCTTTCCCGCGAGGCAAGAATATAGAAGTCGCCGGGCTCAAGGATCAAACTCTTATTGGCACTCTGATGACGAACTTCCCAAAACTCTTCCGTGGGATAGAAATCAATCTGGTCGAGCGCAATCGCTGGAGCATACCGCTTCGCCTTGTAGGCAATAATCTCGCCCGCTTCTGCAGCTTCCAGGTTGACGGTAATTCTCAGGCCCCGTTGCAGCCGTGCTTTAGTAGGGTTGTCTTCATCCATGTAGACCAAATGCTGTTCCTGGTCGAGATCTTTAAGGGCACGATCGCCGGAGCGAGGACTACCTTGCACAAACCGAAGTTGACTCAGCCTCATCCCTGCCCGAATGGCAACCGTGAAAGTTCGGGAAACGACTTCGGCGTAGAGTTTGCCTTTGTACCCGGGTGGTACGTGGTCGAATTCGGTTCCGTAATCGGTAATCAAACGCGTGAAGATATCAAGGCGTCCGGTTGTGCTCTTGGGATTTGCCTTGCCGGAAATGTTTTCCGGCAAGTTGAGTTCTTCCAAAAGAGGGATGATGTAAACACAATCCCTTTCGAAAACCGGCGCACCCGTAAGATCGACTCTCGTCATTCGCAGTTCTTTAATTTTGGACTCGACCGTGCTATTAGGACCCGGCAGAAAACTGGCACGCACGCGATGCGCAATGTCGCCCAAGCGCAGGTCAAGGCTGGCCGGTTGAATGTGTTCCGGGTTTACGGCGGGACTGGCGCTAATATGTCCGCGCGCGATTAAGCTACTGATTTCCTGCGAGGGTAGGAGTCCCGCTGTGCGGGTTTGCGCTATTGGCAACTCCTCGCCATTTTCGAAAGCAATCTGACTTTGGTTCGAGGTGGACATATTCGAGATCTTAATACCGTGCGAAGATGCGAATGATTGTACATCCACATCAGCACCCAATGACGGAAACTTGCCCACTTGTTTAGGGAGATTAGAGCATCACGAGAGATTTGTGCCGACCGTTCTGGAGGAGAAACGATTCCAACGGCGGCACGCTACTGATGCGCGGTTGGACTATCCCCAGGATTCGCTGTCAAAGGTGCGATCGGCCGCGCGGTTTCATCCTCGCTCAGAGATGGGAGCGGGGATTCAAGCGCGATTTGCAACACCTGATCCATCGTGTCGACGAAATGCATTTTCATCGCATTACGCAGATTTTCAGGGACTTCGGCGAGGTCCTTTTCGTTGTCACGTGGCAGGATGACTTCGAAGAGCCCGGCACGATGTGCCGCCAGCAGTTTTTCCTTGAGCCCGCCGATGGGGAGAACTTTGCCGCGCAGCGTAATTTCTCCGGTCATGGCAAGATCGCGGCGCACCGGAATCTTGCTGAGCGCGCTGGCAATCGCTGTCGCAATCGTAATTCCAGCCGACGGCCCGTCTTTCGGGATCGCCCCTTCCGGCACATGGACGTGCAGATCGAGAGTGCGGTAGAAGTCGCGAGTCAAGCCGAGACGATGCGCGCGGGAGCGAACATACGATAGAGCCGCCTGCGCCGATTCCTGCATTACGTCGCCCAGCTTACCGGTTAAAGTCAACTTACCCTTACCGTCGACCACGGTAGCTTCGGTGCTGAGAATCGAGCCGCCGACTTCAGTCCAGGCCAAGCCAGTGACCAATCCCACTTCACTCTTTTCATGCGCCAGCGTGTCGCGGAATTTGATGACGCCGAGGAAGTCGGTAACATTTTCGCCGGTTACAGCAATGGTATAGTTTTCGCCTTCCTTGACCACTCTGCGCGCTACTTTGCGACAGACATTGCCGATTTCGCGCTCCAGATTACGAACCCCAGCTTCGCGGGTGTAAGCGCGAATGAGCGTGGTTATAGCATCGTCGGAGAACTTCACGTTCTTCTCCGACAATCCGGCCTGCAGCATCTGCTTCTTCACCAGGAATTGTTTCGCGATCTCGACTTTTTCCTGCTCGGTGTAGCCATGCAGTCGCAGCACTTCCATGCGGTCCTGCAGAGCGGGAGGAATAGTGTGCATCACGTTGGCCGTGGCGACGAAGAATACCTGCGAGAGGTCGTATTCGACATCAAGGTAGTGGTCGACAAACATGAAATTCTGTTCGGGATCGAGCACTTCGAGAAGAGCCGCGGAGGGATCGCCGCGGAAGTCCATCGACATCTTGTCAACTTCATCCAGCATGAAGACTGGATTTTTCGTGCCAGCCTTCTTCATCATTTGGATGATCTGTCCAGGCAGGGCACCGATGTAGGTGCGTCGGTGGCCGCGTATTTCGGCCTCATCGCGCACCCCGCCGAGCGACATGCGAACAAATTTACGTCCCGTGGCCTTGGCAATCGACATTCCCAACGAAGTCTTGCCCACGCCGGGAGGTCCAACGAAACATAGAATCGAACCTTTAGGATTTTTCACCAACTGGCGAACGGCGAGAAATTCGAGGATGCGCTCCTTGATTTTCTCCAGGCCGTAGTGATCTTCGTTGAGAACTTTTTCCGCGCGCGAAATGTTACGGATTTCCTTAGAACGCTTCTTCCAGGGCACTGCGAGCAGCCAATCGAGGTAGTTGCGCGAAACCGTGGATTCCGCCGACATGGGCGGCATCGCTTCCAACTTTTTCAGCTCCTGCAGGGCCTTGTCTTTGACTTCTTTCGGCATACCGGCGGCTTCGACTTTTTTCTTCAGTTCATCGAACTCGCTTTTTTCGCCACGGCCCAGTTCCTTCTGGATGGCCTTGATCTTTTCGTTGAGGTAATACTCTTTCTGCGCCTTTTCCATCTGCCGCTTTACGCGCGATTGAATAGTGCGATCCACATTGAGCTTTTCGATCTCGACGTCGAGTACATCGGCAATGCGGTTCAAGCGCTCCGAAGGATCGAAGATCTCCAGCAGTTCCTGTTTTTCTTCGATAGAGAGTTGCAGGTTGGCGGCGATGATGTCGGTAAGCTTGGCCGGATCTTCCATACGCACGGCCGAAATCATGGTTTCGTAATTCAGTGCCTGGCAAAGCTTCACGTATTGCTCGAACAAAGTAGTGACGCGTTGCATGCCTGCTTCGATTTGCGCATTCATCTCAACGGGATAGCGAGCCACGCGAACAGAAGCCTGCATGTATCCATCAGAGTCGGTGGCCTGCAAAAGTCTTCCCCGCTCGATGCCTTCGACCAGAACCTTAATATTGCCGTCCGGCAGCTTCAGGCTTTGGACGATGTTGACGATGGTTCCGACCTGATAAATCTCATTCGACTTAGGCTCGTCAATCGAAGCATCGTGCTGCGTCGCCAGAAAAATTTTCTTATCCGCGGCGAGCGCCTCTTCCAAGGCGCGCACGCTGGACTCGCGCCCCACCACGAACGGCGTCATCATATAGGGGAAGATGACCACGTCGCGAATGGGCATCATGGGCAACTTCTTGGTTTCGAATTTTTCTTTGGATGTGGTCACTCAATCTCCCCGGGTTAGTGCTGAATGACGATCGCGGCGCGAGGCCCCTACCTACCGTTCGTGTGTTCAGTGTACTACTCTTCTGTGGCTTTTTGACTATCCGGCTTTTTCCATCATCGAAAGAGACGCATTCCGCTTTTCAACCATCTCCCTCGTGACTTCGAACTCTTTTAGTTTCTTCTGGCTAGGCAAATGGAACATCAAGTCGAGCATCAGTTCTTCGAGAATCATGCGCAACCCGCGAGCCCCCACTTTGCGAGCCATGGCTTGGCGGGCGACGGCGCGCAGAGCCTCGTCGCTGAATTTCAAGCGCACATTCTCGAACTCGAACAACCTCTGGTATTGCTTGACGATGGCGTTTTTAGGCCGGGTCAAGATCTCGATCAGAGCAACTTCGTCCAAGTCTTCCAGCATGCCCATGACCGGCAGTCGCCCAACGAACTCGGGGATCAGGCCAAACTTGATCAAGTCTTCCGGTTGCATCTCGCTGAGCAGTTCGAAGTTGCGCTTGCTCCGTGCGACCACTGCCTCTTCTTTTTCAGCCTCATCGCCGGCGCGAAAGCCCAAGGACTTTTTCCCAACTCGCCGACCAATAATCTTTTCCAGCCCAACAAAAGCTCCTCCACAAATAAAGAGGATGTTTGTCGTATCCACCGGGGTGAATTCCTGATGAGGATGCTTGCGTCCGCCTTGCGGCGGAACGTTGGCGACGGTCCCTTCCAGAATCTTCAGCAGGGCCTGCTGCACGCCTTCACCGGAAACATCGCGGGTGATCGAGGGATTCTCGTCCTTGCGGCCGATCTTATCGATTTCGTCGATGTAGATAATGCCAGTCTGGGCGCGGCTCACATCACCTTCAGCCGCTTGTAGCAGCTTAAGAATAATGTTCTCCACATCTTCGCCTACATATCCAGCTTCCGTAAGAGTGGTGGCATCCACAATGGCGAAAGGAACGTCCAGCATGCGCGCCAGCGTCTGCGCCAGGAGCGTTTTACCGGTGCCAGTGGGGCCGATAAGCAGAATGTTCGACTTGCTCAACTCAATGCCGTCGCCCGCCGTTTTCTGGCGGTTCATGAAGATGCGCTTGTAGTGGTTATAAACCGCAACCGCCAGCTTTTTCTTCGTTTGCTCCTGCCCAATCACGTACTCATCCAGGAAAGTCTTGACCTCCTGCGGTTTGGGCAGTTGATTGGGTGTAGTGGTTTGCGGAGTCGCGGTGCGATCATCTTCCAGGATCGAGTTGCACACCGCTACACACTCGTCACAGATATAGGCCCGCGGATAGTCGCTGGGAGACGAGATCAGTTTTGCCACGGCATCCTGCGACTTATGGCAGAACGAGCAACGCAAAATCTCGTCGGAGCCTGACTTAGTTTTCACTCGGCTCTACTCCTTCTAGTTTCGGTATGGTGCTGGGTCCGCCTCTTTCGACCCCGACAGGCTTCCGCGCTAAATCCCGTAATACAGGGTTAAGCGCGAAGGCCGATCATACCGCTTTTACAGTCTTATAGATGATATCGTCTATGATTCCGTATTCCTTAGCCTGCTGCGCATTCATAATGAAGTCGCGCTCCACGTCTTTCTCCACCTTGTCCAGCTTCTGGCCGGTGTGCTTCGAGAGTAACTGGTTTGTAATCTCGCGCATACGCAGGATTTCACGAGCGTGGATGTCGATGTCGGTGGCTTGACCCGACAATCCTCCCATGGATGGTTGGTGAATTAAAATGCGCGAATTCGGCAGCGCCAGTCTTTTCTTGGGCTCACCTGCCGCCAGCAGCAGCGCCGCCATCGAGGCCGCCTGTCCAACGCACAGCGTCATGACATCATTCTTCACGTACTGCATGGTGTCATAGATCGCCATGCCCGCCGTGATCGAACCGCCGGGCGAGTTCACGTAAAGCTGAATGTCTTTCTCAGGATCTTCCTGAGCCAGAAACAACATTTGAGCAATCACCAAATTGGCGATGTTGTCGTCAATCGGCGTGCCGATGAAAATAATGTTATCCCTCAGCAGTCGGGAATAGATATCGTAGGCGCGTTCGCCCCGCCCGGTCTGCTCAATCACCATCGGTACTAGCATCATTTGCGGATCATTTGGCTTCATTTTCAACCGGACCTGTCACCGGACCTGCCACACTCCGCCCCGAAACAACCTTCTGCCTGGCTCGGGGAGGGTCGAAAGTGGTCCGCGCTTTACTAAAACACTACGCGGACTGGTGATAAAGAAAATCGAGGGTCTTCTCGCTGCGGATTCTCATTCGGATTCTATCGAGGCCCCCATCCTCTGTCAAACGCGCTCGCACCGCTTCTGAGGTTTGTTTTGATTGTTTCGCCAACGCGTCAATTTCCCGGCTTACTTCCTCGTCGCCGACGTTGATCTTTTCCAAATCCGCAATGCGTTCGAGCAGCAAGGAAGACTTCACATCGTTGAGGGCCTGCTCCCGCTGGCCGGCCCGGAGACGAGGAAGGTCCATTTTCTTCAAGTCTTCCATCTTCATACCTTGCGCCGCCAGCGCTCGCAGGCCGCGCTCCAGGCGCAAATCGATCTGGCGATCGATCAAAGATTCCGGAACTTCAAAATCATTGCGTTTCACCAGTTCGGCCACCAGCTTGTCTTTGGCCGCGTGCTCGGCCGCATGACGCTTTTCGGCTTCCATATTCTCGCGGATCTGCTTCCGCACCTGGTCGAGACTGGTGAACTCGCCTAACTCTTTGGCGAACTCGTCGTTCAGCTCGGGAAGGGCCTTCTGCTTGATGCTATTCACCTTCACCGTATAAACAAAGGTCTTCCCTGCCAAACGCTTGTCGGCAATGTCCTCCGGATAGCTGACATCGAATGTCCGCTCGTCGCCGGAAGAAGCCCCGGTCAGGTTCTGCGTAAACTCCGCCACCGTATTCTTCCCGCCGATTTCGATCAGCACGTCGTCCATGTGGACGGGATTGGCGCTGGCTTCTTTAACGTCGTTGCCGTCCTTAGGACGTCCGTCCATGGAGGCCTGGGCAAAGTCGCCCTGGGCGAGCGGGCGTCCTTCCACATCGGTGTAAGTCGCTCGCTGTTCCAACACATTGGAGAGCGCCTGTTCGATTTCCTCGTCGGTGACCGCGATGTCTGGCTTATCGGCGCGAAGTTCTTTGTAGCCCTCGACCTGAATTTCCGGGAGCACTTCGAAACTGGCCTTGAAACGCAAAGGCTCGCCCTCGTGGAAATGCAGGTCGGTAATGCGAGGCTGTGAAACCGGGATGAGCCCCTGCTTCTCTGCCTCCTTGCGGAAATGGCGGGGAGCCAAAGCCTCGATCACGTCGTTTTTCAGGCCATCGCCAAAGCGCTGGCGGATGATCGAAGGCGGCACATGTCCGGCGCGAAAGCCGGGTAGGCGCGCACTCTTCTGGTAGCGCTGGATCTGCGACTCCGTTTCGCGGGTAACTTCGGCGGCGGGAATCTCAACCGAAATTTCCCGTTTAATATCGTTCTTATTGTTGGGCGTGTTCGTGTCCGTTTTTGCGGAGTCAGTAGTCTCTGTGGGGCTCACGTTTTGCCTTTCACCAACCGCTGCATCCAGGACCAGCACTTCGGACCGAACTCATGCGGCGTTCACTTGAGTGTAAAGATAGAAGGAGAGCACCGTCAAACCGGCGAACGAACTCAACGATAGATTTGGACTGCAGTTTTCCCGATCCGGCCGACAGGCGTGCTCTCGGCTAGGGATAAATCTGTCTCAGCGCAACCAGCAGCGAGTCGGATAGGTGATCCGTCTTCGAAACCACATCTCTGACGCCCAGAGCCCGAGCTACCTTTAATAGTTCTCCGGAAGGATGCATAGTGAACATCACCATGGCTGTGTTCGGAGCGAGTTGACTGATATGGCGTGCGGCATCGAGGCCGTCCATGACGGGCATCTGCAGGTCCAGAATCACGATGTCCGGATGCATTTCTATTACCTTCGCGATCGCCACCTCGCCGTTCTCAGCCTCGCCGCATACATGGAAATCGGGATGGGTCCCGATCCATCTTCGTAGCGAAGACCGAACCGTAGAGCTGTCATCGACAATGAGAATTGTGTGGGTCATGTGCTACTGCTCCGTCTGCCCTCGGCAGGGCTGCCACCGGGCCACTTTCGTGCAGACCGGGCAGACGGCTATGAGGAAGGTAATCACAGACTATTTGCCCTGGAGACCAAACGCCATACCGCTGATACTGTACTCTAGCGCACATAAATATGTCATACACCGGACCTTTAGGGAAACAGGCATTTTCTGGCTTTGTCGAATTTCGATAGACTCAAGAGTCGAGGAAAGCACGCCCTGATACGGAAAAATAGCCCGCCCCCTAAGCCGCATTGGCTCGCCGTTCTCCATCAGGAGGTCGTCGCTTGCACGCGCTGTCCGCGGCTGGTTGAGTACCGCGAGCAGGTCGCTCGCGAAAAGCGCCGGGCTTACCGTGATTGCGAGTACTGGGGCAAACCTGTCCCGGGTTTTGGCGATCCCAATGCCCGCGTCCTTATTATGGGTTTAGCCCCCGGCGCGCACGGGTCCAACCGCACCGGCCGCCCCTTCACCGGCGATGCCTCGGGAAAGTTCATGTTCCCCGTGTTGTACGAGACCGGATTTGCCAATCAACCCAACGCCACCGATCGTAACGATGGCCTGGAACTAAGAGATCTGTACATCACCGCCGCGGTTCGCTGTGCGCCTCCAGCCAATAAACCAACAACGCAGGAACTCGCCGAGTGTTCGCAATTTCTCGATCGCGAGATTGCCGGATTAGAAAACGTGAAGGCAGTGGTGGCGCTGGGCAAGATCGGCTTCGACGCTTATTTGAATTACTTGAAGCGTCGAGGCCCGCTGCTCAACCTGCAACCCTATCTCTTCAAGACTTATCTGTTCAAACACGGTGCCAGTTACCGGTTACCTGACGGTAAAGTGTTACTCGCCTCCTACCATCCCTCGAACCAGAACACGCAGACCGGCAAGCTGACGCGGGAGATGTTTGTCGAGATATTTAAGCAGGCGGCAAGACTTGCCGATGACTAGTTCGAGGCGCCGTCGGGGCCGGATCGCTGCACCCGCACCCAAAAGCGGGGTCATAGTTCCCAAAGCCGGGTCGCGAGCCGGGGCGGCGCCGTCTTCTTTTTGATTCCGGCGGGTACGGAATCGGCAGCCTAGAAACCCACCATCACCGGTTCGGGTTCGAGACGGACGCCCCAAATCTCTTCTACTCGATGTTGAATCTGCTCTTTTAGAGCGATGATCTCAGCCGCTGTCGCCGCGCCGCGATTCACAATTGCCAATGCGTGTTTGCTCGAAATGGCCGCCCGGCCGTAGCCATAACCCTTCGTGAATCCGGAACGCTCCACCAGCCAAGCCGCGGAAACTTTCTTATGACTTACGAGCGCCGGATAGCTGGGTACCGTTAACCCGCGTGCTGCTGCGCGACGCCGCAGATCTTCATGCTGACTTTCAGAGAGCACCGGATTCTTGAAGAATGAGCCCGCACTCTGGCAATCCGCATCTCCGGCCACAATCAGCATTCCTTTCAAAGCGCGAATGTGGCGCACCGCTTCGCGCGTCTCGGCCAGATCGGGCGAAGTTTCTCGTCCCGCAAAGTGTCGCTGCAGGTCGGCATAGGCCACGCGCGGCTTACCGTTCGGCTTGAGCGCGTAACTCACGCGCAGAACAATGAAGCGCCCACTTTCAGTGGTATTGAAAATACTGGAGCGGTAGCCAAAGCTGCAGGCTTCGCGGCACAATTCGCGCACCTGGCCATCTTTCAAGTCGAGCACCTGCACCGATGCAATTGTCTCGGAGACTTCCTGCCCGTAGGCGCCCACATTCTGTACCGGAGTGCCACCTACCGTGCCCGGGATGCCGCTCAGGCATTCGACCCCGGCGCAACGCGCCATCACCGAACGCGAAACAAATTTGTCCCAGGATTCGCCCGCCCCGGCGGCGAAAATAACATTGCCATTCTCATCACGTCCGGCGATCTGCTCAATGCCCTCGACAGAAATCTTCAGCACAAGCCCGGGCCAACCCGAATCTGCCACCACCAAATTGCTGCCGCCGCCGAGGACGAACAAAGGGAGATCATGTGCGCGCGAAAATGTGACCGCCTCCTGCACTTCTCCAACATCTTTGGCGTCGACGAAATACCGCGCCGGACCTCCGACTCGGATGGTAGTGAACGGCGCCAGCGGAATATTTTCGAGTAGCTCCACTGACTTTTAATATTACACAGCGCTGGCGTCGTGATGCAGAGCAAACAACATTGAGAGGAATGGTCTGGGCAAACCTGATCGCCGACTCGAAATCAATCTGAGGGGTACCCGGTATTTCATTTCATAGCCGAGGGCTTGTCTAGAGCGGCCCGCAGTGATTCAAAGGCATGCTTCTGATAAGGCTCCGCGTCCTGGCGAGAAAATACCGGAGCTACACTCTGAACGTAACTTCGAGCTGCTTCGTAATTGCGACTTCGGTACGCGATCTTCGCCCGTTCCAGAGTCACGCCAGCGCCCCAATCGGGATCGCCAGTGAGTTGCGCCACGGCTGGCACATCGATTTGCTGCAATAAAACAGTCGCTTCTTCTAGTTTGTCCAAGCCGATCAGGCACCCTGCCAAAGTATCCGCAGTGGCGCCCGTGAGTCCGGCGCGTGGTCCAAACGCCTTCCCCGAGGATGCATACGCCTTCCGCGCGTTGGATTCGCCATCGCGATAACGTCCGGCGCGGCATTGCGCCAGGGCTGCATCCGAAAGTGTGGCAACTGCGAAGAAGGAAAGCGGCCCTTGCTTTTGAACCGCGAGATCGTGAATCGCGAGATCATCGCGAATCGCATCGTCCCAGCGTTCCAGGCTGCCTTCCGATTGGGCGCGAGTCGCCAGCACTTGCATGGTGAGTTCGTGGTTCGGTCCTAGTCGCGACACAAACTCCGGATAAATCGCCGTTGCTTCCGCCACCGCTTCAGCGTGCTTGTTCTGAATCATGTACGCCTGAGCCAGATTCAGGCGCACCCGCAAAACATTGGGACTGTCCGGCCCCGCAACGCGGGTGAAAGCTGCGATCAGGTCGCGAAATGTTTGCTCCGCCTTGGCCCCCTCACCCAGGCGAATGTAGGAAAACCCAAGTCTTTGCTTGAACGTCAATCGAGCGCTCTCATCGAATTCCGGCAGAAGACTGGCTCCGTCGACCGCTGCTTGAAAATTCTCCGCCGCTGACTTGGCATTGTTATCGATGAGTGCGACCATTCCTTGCGCCGAGGAAAGCCAAACAGCCAGGTCAGGCCGCGGATGCGCAAGCTTTGCCATCAGCGTCTTTTGTTGCTCCAGGATGGATTTGGCCAGCGGCAGCGAATCCTTCTCGTAACTGCGCGCCTCGAGCGTGGTCCGTTGCAGTTGTACAACGATTGCGTCTTGTGACAGATCACCATCGGCCTTCTTGAAGAGCGAAGCGGACCGATCGTATTCCTGTCGAGCATCGGGATAGTCCGTGCGATTGTCGAGCGCTCGGGCGATCGTTTGGTGCAGCCGCGCGGCCACCAGCGGTTCATCAGTAAACTTCCGGTCGATGCCGGGCGACGCCTGCTTGACGGCATCCATCAGTGACTCGGAGGATTTTCCGCTCATGAATGGATTGCCGCGTCCCAACAAATCATCGGATAGAAATCGATCGATAGAACTTGCAATGGCGGTTTGACGGTTGGCATTGTCGCGTTCGTGAACGGCTCTGCGGAAAAGGGCGAAACTGAATCCCAGTCCGGCCGCCAACGCTACTATCGCAAACACTACCCAAGGCCTGCGCGCGCGGGTCTCCGCCAGCTTGCGCTCGGCAACCTGGGCTCGCAGTTTTGCCGCTTCCAATTCGTCGCGCCTGACGCGGCGCTGATCCAGCGTAACCAGCCGTTCGACAAGATCGGCCGCGCTGCTGATGCGCTTGGCCGGATCTCCGCAGGCCGCGTCGGCAATATCCTCGCGCAGCAACGGATCCTGAATCTGCGCTTCCCACCCCGGCGCCAGCGGCTTGCGGAAATCTGCGGCGGTCAACTGGTAGAGCATGACTCCAAGCGCGTAAACATCGGCACTGGCGCTGGGTGATTGACCAGCCAGAACTTCGGGCGCCAAATACATCAAGGTTCCAGTCATCGCCTCGGAATCAACCGAGGCTTGCGTGAACCCGAGATTCGTAATTCCCAAGGCATAAAGTCTCGACGGGTCGAACAGCGAGGCGCTGCCAAAGTCAGCCAGTTTGATCTGCCAGTCTTCGTTTTTCCCGGGAACGACTTTCGCTGGAACGACCAGCACGTTTGCCGGTTTCAAGTCTTTGTGCAGAACTCCAATGTCATGCGCCGCGGCGACTGCTTTGGCGACATCGACCAACAGTTGAAGGCGAGTTTGGTAAGGAATCTTGGAAAGACCACCCTGTGCCTCGGCCCACTCCGCCAGGTTCGCACCGGCGTATTCGCTTTCGAGAAAGTATGGTGGCGTCTCGAAATTCCATTCCAGGATTCGGACAAACTCCGGCCGATCTCCCAATGACTCCCGCAGGAAACGCGAGACGGTAATTTCCCGCTTCAGGCCCTTCAATCGGGCTCCGTCCGCCGCGAACTTAAAGACGCGCTGTTCGTGGGTTTTGGGATTCTCGGCCAGCCAAACCTCGCTGGACCCGGAAACGTCCATCGGCCGAGAAAGCCGCCACTGGTCTCGGCCTGGAACCGCGTCTCCGGCTTTGAACCCGAGTTCTACCCCCTCCGCCGCCGCAAGCGCCTTGCAATAGACCGGAACCGCCAGACGGTACCCCACCCGCGGCACGGTAACGATTGCCGGATGGTTCTCATCCCCCATGGCCTTGCGCAGCTTCGAAATCGCCGTCGCCAACGAGCCATCCACTACCATCACGTTGGGCCAGACGGAATCCAGCAGCTCTTCCTTGGTCACCACCTCGCCGGCATGGAGAAGAAGCTGAAGCAGCAGGTCGAGAGGCTTCGATTCCAGCTCTACCGGTTTGCCTTTCACCCGCAACTCCCGCGCGAGTTCGTCAAACTCGTAGTCGGAAAAGCGCCACAAGCGGCCGGGAGTCTCCGCAACTTCTCTCGCCGTTGCTTTGTAATTCATAGACTTACCAATCTTTAGAATTCTTAAGAATTCCGTCAGGACAGTCGGGGGAGGATAGTACAAACTGCTTGCCAATGGACGCTGGTGAGCGTAGCCATTGTGCCACGAACGCGTCTGTCGAGCACGCAAATTGTGTGGCAGGACAATCACGCAATTTGCTTCGCGTTGCAACCATACACCCGAATCCTGTTGTGAGGAGAGCTGATTATGAAACACTGCGGAACCGTACTTTCTCTGATTGGGGCGGCACTGCTGCTCGTCTTGGGCGCGAATGCTCAGACATATAAAGTGCTCTACACCTACCCCGGCACCGACAACAATACCAGCGGGATTACCTGGCCGAGCCTGCTGTCGCAAGGTCAGGACGGAAATCTGTATAGCACGATCCAGACGAATGGCTCGACCACCTATGGCACTGTCTACAAGGTAACGACCGGCGGTGTCTATTCCACCGTTTACACGTTTTGTTCGGAAGGAGCGGGCTGTACCCTGACCGGTGGCGATCCCACGGGCGGCGTCACACTGGGATTCGATGGAAATCTCTGGGGAACCACCCTTAATGGCGGCAAAGATGAAGCTGGAACCGTCTTCAAAGTAACCCCCGCGGGAGTGTTGACCAAGGTCTATAGCTTCACCAACGGCAAAGACGATAGCGCTCCGACCTACGCCCCTCTGCAAGGGCAGGACGGCAACATGTACGGTGTTTCCGAAGCACAGTATGAAGGCCAGTATGGATCATTTTTTAAGCTCACCACGGCGGGCGCAATCACTCCTCATCCGTTCGACTTGACCGACGGGTCAGCCCCCAACCTGCCCACGCAAGGCACCGATGGCAATTTTTACGGAACTGCGCAAGGGGGAGGAAACGCCGCCTGTAAGTGCGGAGTCGTCTACAAATCGACAGCCGGAGGCGCGATCACCGTTCTGCATAACTTTTCCGGATATGTCAGTTCTACTGTCTACGACGGATCCCGCCCACTCGGAGTGCTGGTTGAAGGTCCAGATGGAAATTTCTACGGAACAACCTACACGGGCGGCGCATTCAACGCCGGAACCGTTTTCAAGATCACGCCCACCGGAACCTATACCCTGCTCCACAGCTTCAGCTACGTCTCGCCCACTTATGACGGACAACTTCCCATCGCCGGCCTGACGGTTGGGACTGACGGCAATCTCTACGGAGTAACCGGCAACGGTGGTACGAAGAACGCCGGAGTCGTCTTCGAAATTACGCTCGCCGGCAAAGAAAAAGTTCTCTACAATTTTTGCTCCGTCTCCTGCTACGACGGAATCTATCCCACCACGCCGATGGTCTTGCACACCGACGGAATTTTCTACGGTAATAGCGCTGGCAATTCGTTAGGCGGCTCGGTTTTTTATAGCTTCAAAACCGGCCTGAAGCCATTCGTCAAGCTGGTCACCTGGACCGCCAAGGTCGGAGCGACCGTCGAGATTCTCGGCCAAGGTTTCACGGGAACAACCGCCGTCACGTTCGATGGCGTCGCGGCAAAGTTCGACAATGTTTCGGATACCTACATGACGGCAACCGTCCCGACCGGCGCCAAGACGGGAGTGGTAACGGTGACAACCTTCACCAGCACGATGACCGGCGATCGT
>DASRWO010000098.1:0-2970 GCA_035654555.1 Candidatus Deferrimicrobiaceae bacterium
TCCAGCGAATCACGATGCAGACTTCCTGTCCATGTGTGTCCAGAGGATGCTTGGTGGTTCTTGGCGATAAATCGCCATAGCACTCATTGCCCCGGCTCTTTTCCGACGTGCCGTAAAAGCTTTCTAGCTGGCCCTGTCTGACGGTCATTCACTTTCGGGGCGTCCGCGATACCCGGCATCGCTCGGAATGCGCTTTACTGTCTCCTTGAGTTAGACATTCTCCGCTCAATCCTGCAAAATACTGAGTCTCATCCTCAGGAGCCCTCATTGACTACACCGACTCGCGTCAGAGCGAAGATCAGCGCCCTTGGCACCTACGTTCCACCCCGTCTTCTCACCAACGCCGACCTGGAAAAAATGGTCGATACCAACAATGAATGGATTCTCGCCCGCGTCGGCATTCGCGAGCGGCACATTGTCGACAAAGGAATGGCCACCAGCGACCTCGCGGTCGAGGCCGCCAAGAAAGCTCTGGCTCAGCGCGGACTGACCCCGAACGACATAGACGCGATTATCGTCGGCACAGTCACGCCCGACATGTTCTTTCCCTCAACCGCCTGCCTCGTCCAGCACAAACTAGGAGCCGAGGGGGTTTGGGGATTCGATCTTTCCGCCGCCTGCTCCGCATTTATTTATGCCGTGCAGACGGGTGCGCAATTCATCGCCTCAGGCACGCACAAACGAATTCTCGTCATCGGCGCCGACGTCATGTCCTCGATCATCGACTACACGGATCGCGCCACCTGCGTAATTTTTGGCGATGGCGCGGGGGCTGTGATTCTCGAGGCTGCCGAAGACGACTCAGTTGGACTGATCGATTTTATTCACGAAGTGGATGGGTCCGGCGGTTGCTACCTCTATATGCCGGGCGGGGGCAGTCTGAATCCGGCGTCGCGCGAAACCGTGGAAGAAAAGATGCATTATGTCCATCAGGACGGCCAGCAGGTTTTCAAGTTTGCTGTGCGCAAACAGACCGAAGCCTGCCTGAAGTTGCTCGAACGAAACGGCCTGAAAGGTTCGGATATCGACGCCTTCATCCCGCACCAGGCTAATCTGCGAATCATTCAGGCCACGGCCGAGCGCCTTGGCCTCCGCCCGGAAAGCGTAATCGTCAACATCGATCGCTACGGCAACACGACGGCGGGCACGATTCCGCTGGCCATGAATACCGCGGTCGAAGAAGGCAAGCTCAAGAAGGGAAGTCTCGTGTTGATGGCATCGGTCGGGGCAGGATTTACGGTCGGCGCTGCGCTACTTCGCTGGGCTTTCTAAGCGTCGGCCTAGCCGGATGAATCATGGGGGCCGGACGCCTCTCGGCCCTACCGCCGGGCAAAGTCGGGCCTTCTCTACACGCGTCTTTATGACGTTCGTAATCTGTTAAGAGACATTGTGGTGGCATCGTAGGGCCTGCACTGCTATCTTTTCGCAGCGTTCGCCTCACGTGGGGATGCGGTGAACGAGCAAGACCATGTTGCGTTCTACCTGCTGCAGTCTGCTGTTAGCTCTCTTTTCGATAGGGCACGCGGCCGCACAAAAATCAAAAGACGATTCCCAGCAGACCAAGCTGCTGGTGATGGAACACCTGTGGAACGAAGCCCAGGTGAATCGCGACGCCCGGGCACTCGACGGTATGCTCGGTTCGGCTTTCGTCAACACGGAATGGGATGGCGAGATCAGCGATAAGTCAAAATTCCTCGCCGATATCAAAGATCCACAATTCAAACCGATCACCCTGACAATTCAGGATCTGAAAGTCAGCCTGTACGCCGACTCGGCCGTGGTCGTTGGCATCTACCACACCAAAGGAACCTACCTGGGCAAGCCTTACGAACACTTCGGACGCTTTACTGACACCTGGGTGTTCACCGAAGGCCGTTGGCAATGCGCTGCCAGCCATACCAGCTTGCTGAAGAAATAGTTCTTCACCATCGGACAGCTTAGCTTTCATAAACCTAAGCGATTCGTTCGATCTGAATTTTCCATACCTGGAACTCGCTCCCACTGATGCCATACATCGATCCAATCTAGAATCAGGTGCCGATTGTTACGCAACTGGCAGGAACCAACATGGACGCGGCGCTCCGACCAAGTCGATGGAAGATTCTGTTGGCCTTCGCCATCATCTACCTGGTTTGGGGCTCAACGTTTCTTGCGATTCGCGTAGGCGTCCGCGAAGTGCCGCCGTTCCTGCTCGCTGGAATGCGCTTCTTCATTGCCGGAATCGTCCTTTACGCATGGATGCGAGTCAAAGGTACGCCTTCGCCGACTCGCCGCCAATGGCGCGCAGTGTCATTCTTGGCATTGCTAATTTTCGTCTTCGATTACGGTTTGATCTTTTGGGCAGAGAAGCGCGTCGCCTCGGGAGTTACGGCTGTCATGATGGCGACGATTCCGGTTTTCATGGCGGTTGCGGAGATTTGTTTTCTTGGAACACGAAAGCTCACGACTCGTCTGGCGCTGGCGTTGATGGTCGGGATGGGCGGAGTGCTGGTTCTCGTCGGCCCCGTGTCGACCGCCGGCGAAAAGACAATTGATACGGCAGGGGCGTTTGCTCTGATCGTAGCCGCAATCAGCTGGTCGGCGGCTACAATTCTCACCCGCAAGTTTTCTTTGCCGGAATCTAAAGTGATGAGCTCTGGAGCTCAGATGCTCGTGGGGGGAATTCTATTGTTCTTGACCTCAGCGGGGCTCGGTGAATTCAATAGTTTCGATCTGCGCGCAGTTTCATTGGGCGCATGGATCGCACTGCTGTATTTGATCGTGGCTGGCTCTATCGTCGCCTTCACTGCCTACGTGTGGTTGATTCATCACGAATCACCCACCAAGGTGGGGACCTATGCGTACGTCAATCCTGTTATCGCGGTTCTACTGGGTTACGCAGTGGGAGGAGAATCGCTAAGCATGCGGACGATCGCCGGGACGCTGCTCATTCTGATCAGTGTGGTGGTGATCACGACCACACCGAAAAAA
>DASRWO010000099.1:0-29287 GCA_035654555.1 Candidatus Deferrimicrobiaceae bacterium
GTGGCTCAAGCCATAGACCGGATTGTGCTGGGGTTTGTGTTCTTCTTCCGGGCGAACCCCTTGTACAGAGAGAAGCGCATCCTGCGGCCTGCGGTAGCCTTCTTCGCGGATGCGTGATTTCTTGCGCCACAGATCGCTGTAGACGGCGTAGCGCTGGGCCATTTCGTTGTAACGATAGCGCTGGGAAAAATTCATGCGTCCGCCGTCGGAGAATTTGCGCAGCAGGGAGAGCACCTTCCATTCGATATCGGTGGGCGGGCGCTTGGTCGGATTGCTGAAAAAAACCTCATACTCGATCTTCAGCCGGCGCAGTTGGGTCTCGAGCACGTTTAATTCTTCATCTGTGGTCAAGGGAGCGTCTCCAAGTCACAGTGTAGTGAGAAGAAGCGCCGGCGGCGAGGTGCCCGGGGGTCACCGAGGTCATGGTACGAAAGTAAGGGCACCTATTAGCTTTTAGCCTTTGGCTTATAGCTCAAGGTTGACTTATTTTGGGTTGATTTGGGGATTCACATCAAGGGCAAGCAAAAGCAGTTTCGGAGCCGGGAGCAAGCTGAATGTTTAAGAGCTAAAGGCTAAGGGCTACAAGCTTACTTCGAATTCGACGCCATCTTCTTCACCATCGCCAGGACCAGCTTGCGGTCGCTTTCATTCAAGTTCGTGGCGTAGCGCCGAACCTGGCTCAGAAAGCGGACTTCATCATCGGAGAGTTGTGGCAAACCCTTTGAACCGTTGCTGTGGCCGGATTCGGAAAAGAATTGCGAGAGCGCGATCTCCATGGCACCGGCAATTTTCGAGAGAGTATCAAGCGAAGGGATGGTGTGCCCATTTTCTACCCGCGACAAGTAGCAACGCAGCAGTCCGGTGCGCTTCTCGATGTCGCCCTGAGACATCCCCTTCTGCAGCCGGTAGTTTCGAATGGTCTCGCCGATGTTGATGGTAGGAAGCATTGCAGGATGCGACATAGTAACCAGATCGGAATCTTCTGGCAAGTGGAAATTCGTACCGCATCAAAACCCTTTTATTTCAATACTTGACCGCATCGGTCATCCTTAATACTTAAACGGCGTATAAGAAAATATTTCAGGTAAATGAGTTGTAATTATCCCGCGCCGTGCTACTTCTTCAAATTATCTGCGAGAAAGCTGACAGTCCGCTTCCACGCGTCAGCAGCATCCTCAGGGCGGTAACCTGGTTTGTTGTTGGGATTTTCGAAGGCGTGACCGGCATCGTCGTAAATTTTGATCTCAACTTTCTTTCCCTGCTGCTTCATCGCGGCTTCGAATTTATGAACGTCGTCGGGGGTGATGCCTTGATCCTGTGCCCCGAACAATCCCAGGATCGGCGCGTTAATTTTCTTGACGCTGTCAGGATCGGTGACCAGGTGTCCGTAGTTGATTACGTCGGCTGCGAGGGTCGGTTCATCGAGCGCAACGTCCAGCGCATATCCTCCGCCCATGCACCAACCGATTGCGCCGATGCGATCCTTCTTCACGTTGGGTTGCGACTGCAAGTAATCGAATGCCGCTTTCAGATCGCGATTGGCGCGGTCGTCGGGAACGCCGCGCATCAGTTCGTGGGCCACGTCAGGAGTGGTTGCGACCTTGCCGCGATAGAGATCGATCGCCAGCGATTCGTAGCCCTGGTCGGCCAACTTCGAAGCCTGACCTTTGACCCAGTCATTCAAGCCCCAATACTCGTGAATCACAATGAGCGCGGGAAATGGACCCTTTCCCGCTGGCGTGTAAAGGAGACCTTGCACGGTTTCATCACCGCTCTTATAGGAAACAGATTTGCCATCGGCAGCGAAAGAAGCGGAGACAACGACGGCGACAAACAGCAGCAAGTAGATTTTCTTCATGGCTTCAGGCGTTCCCCCCCACGCGATCACATTTCTAATTCCATATACATCGCCCCCGCGATCGGATTCGACCGGTAGGGTGCAATTTCCTTGAACCCAAGCTTGCGATACATTTCAACCGCATCTTTCATCACCGGCTCAACGGTGTCAAGCCGCATCTTCTGATAGCCCGCCTGGCGTGCCTCAAGGATGATGCGTTCCGCCAATGCGCCTCCCAGACCCTTGCCACGAAATTGCGGGCGCAAGTACAGCCGCTTCATCTCGCAAGCGCCAGGTTCGAGAGCGCGCATCGCCACGCAACCCGCGAGTTGGCCTTCATACTCCGCCAGCAACAGCCGACCCTGCGGAGGAGCGTAGTGGCCGGGGAGTTCTTCCAGTTCTTTATCGAAATTCTGAAAACACAAACTGAAACCGAGCGACTGCGCGTACTCCAGAAATAGTTCGCGGGCTTGCGCGACCTGCGCGGGGGATTCGACTTGAGTAAACGTAAGAGCGCTTCCTGCGGGGTCCACCGATGTTTCCTCAATTTCATTTCTCTGTGAGCCTCTGTGCCCTCGTGGTAAGGATTTTCCTATCCCATCAGCATGCCGCCGTTTACGTTCAGCACGTGGCCGGTAATGTAGGAAGCTTCGTCGGAAGCGAGGAATGCCACGGCGCCGGCCACGTCCTCGACAGTTCCCACGCGGCCCAACGGAATCTGTTTAGCGGCATTCTGCTTGAATTCATCGCCGAGCACTTCGGTCATGGCGGTTTCGATGAAGCCGGGAGCGACGGCGTTGCAAGTAATATTGCGCGATCCCAGCTCGCGGGCGATGGCCATGGTAAGTCCGATCAGGCCGGCCTTCGAAGCGGAATAGTTCGCCTGCCCCGCTTGCCCCATCTGGCCAAAGACGCTGGCGACATTGATAATGCGCCCCCAGCGCTGTTTCAGCATGGTGCTGGTCACTTGTTGGGTGCAGAGATAGGCGGACGTGAGATTGGTCTGCAGAACGGCGTCCCAATCGGCGCGCTTCATGCGCATGATTAGTTGGTCGCGAGTGATTCCTGCATTGTTGACCAAAATGTCGATCTTGCCGAACTGCGCGATGACACCTTTGATGGAAGCTTTTACTTGTTCTTCGTCGGTGACGTCGACAACGAACGCGGAGGCTTTTCCACCACTCGCCACAATTTCGTTGACCAGTTGGTCAAGCTTCTCCTGACTGCGAGCGGCAACGGCAACTGCAGTACCTTCCGTGGCGAGCTTCAGAGCACAGGCTCGCCCAATGCCTTGCGATGCGCCAGTGAGGAACGCCACTCGTCCTGAAAGGGACATGAATTCTCCTGAATTTTTCTTCGGGGCTCGATTTGGAGATCGTTTTACTTTGGAACGTGAGATTATACCCGTCGCTAGACTCGGGTGCGGCAGCAACCGGTTAGCAACCGACCGAGTTATCCACAACGAGGGTCGGGATTACACGTCTAACGCATTGCGCAATGCCCGTTCGCCGATTACCATTCGAACACTCCCATGCCTCAATCTGCCACGAATGACGTGATCGCGATGCCCGAGCCTTCCAACCAAAATTCATCCACGAAGACAAATCCGCCGGGGCATCGCTCGACACAACGGGCGTCAACAAGCGAAGAGCCAACTCGGATAGAAAAACCGCAAGCGGAGCCTTCGACCGAGGTCTTCGCCGTGTATGGCGTCGAACCTGAAATCCAGGCCTACGCCATGGCGAAATACTCGCGCTCGTCGCTATCGATGAAGGAATCGCTCCGCGAAATCAGTTCGCAGAAGGCAGAGAAGTTTCTCAACACGTTTTATTTCCAGTACGGTCATCGTTCGATTGCTGATCTTGCGTATATTGCGTTGGCGGTCGAGAGGCTGTCGATTTTGGCTGCAATTGAATTGGCGGACGAGCAACGATGGGATGGGCAGGAACGTTCCACCCGTTATCAAGACTTCAAAAAGAGCGGTTATTACATCCCTGATTTCGGAGCCGACGACGAAGCCCGCAAACTCTACTGCGAGACGCTGGATTTTCTTTTCGCCGAGTACGAAGTGCTGTCGGCGCACATGACGCAGCATTTGATCAGCATCACTCCCAAGCCTGCCGAGATGAAACAGGAGGCGTACGAGCGCACGCTGAAGGCGCGAGCATTCGACATTACGCGTTATCTTTTGCCGCTGGCGACCAACACATCGCTGGGCGAGATTGTCAATGCGCGCACGTTGGAAATGCAGGTGGCGCATCTGCTTTCGCACACGCACAAGGAAGTGCGAGTTCTCGGCGAGTCCCTGAAAAAGGCGGCTTCTTCCGCGGCTTACAACGTGAACGCCGAATCCCTGAAGAAATTGGTGGAGGAAATTCGGGCCGCGAATCCGGAACTGGGAGCGCGGGCCGAGCAGGAATTGCTGCGCGAGGTTCGCGTCGCGCCCACGCTGGTGAAGTACGCCGACCCGAATCCATATGAGATGGAAACGCGCCGGGAGTTGCGGCAGGCAGCGCGCGAGCTGATGAAGAGCGAGTCGGTCGCGCCCTCGAAAGCAATTGTAGACTTGCTCGATGAAGAGCCGCTCGAAGTTGAGATCGCGACTACTTTGCTGTACGAGCACTGCCACCATTCTTACCGTCAGGTGCGGCAGGCGCTGCAGGTTTCAGGCGAGCGATTTCGCCGCGAGATCATCGACCTTGGCCTGCGCCATCGCGGCAAGCACGATGAAATGCTGCGCGGCTTCCGCGCCGGGCAGCAGTTCCGTTTCGACATTCTCATGGATATCGGCGGCTTCCGTGACATGCATCGCCATCGGCGCTGCATCCAGGTGATGCAGGGGTTCACCACCCAGCACGGTTACGAGATGCTGCTCGACGTGGAAGATGCCGGCATGCGCGGGCAATTCGACGCCACGATGCGGCGCGTGCAAACCGCCGTAGAAAAACTGGCCGCGCGCAGCTCGCCCGAGGCGGAAGAGAATTCGCAGTACGCGATTCCCCTGGCCTATCGCAAGCGCGCGCTGTTCAAGATGGACTTCGCTGAGGCGGTTTACATCTCTGAGTTGCGCACCACGCCGGCGGGGCATGTTTCTTACCGCAACGTGGCTTACGCGATGTATGAAGCTGTGGCGCGGAAGTATCCGGCGCTGGCGAAATATTTTCGTGTGCACGACGGGACGGCGCCGGTGGATTTGCTGCAGAGGTGAGAGCGATTCACAATGGTTGCTAGAAATCTCTAGATTTATCTTGATCCTGCCAGTCAGCACGCCTAGAATCTGAGCGAGAGTCGCCCATGCCCCGTTCGGTCAAGATCGCTCCGGAAATTGATGCCAAGCTTTATGCGGAGCTCGTCTCCGTGGCCAAAGAGAACGGGCAGTCGCAGCGCTTTGTGCTGGAGCGGGCGCTGGAGCATTACCTGCATAACGTGGTCCCTTCGCAGCGCCTGGTAAGGCCTGAGGTAATGGCCGCCTATCGCCGGTCTAACGAAAAATATCGTGAGTTATACAAGAAACTAGCCAAATAAATGGCCGAGCGCGTGTATTTGACCGTGGCTGAAGTCGTCGCAATTCATCATCACCAGATCGAGGAATACGGGGGCGAGCACGGCATGCTCAATCAAGGTTCTTTGGAGGCTGCGGTTTTCCGTCCTCAGACGGGCTACTACAATGGCCTGAGCGAAGAGGCCGCGGCGCTGCTGGAATCTTTGGTGAATAATCACGCCTTTATAGACGGTAACAAACGGGTGGGTTTTGCCGCGGCTCACACGTTTCTTATGGTGAACGGGTTCGATCTGGACATTAGCAGCGGGGCGGCTTTTCAGTTCATGATGAAGGCGATCGCTGACGGTAAGTTTCGCTTCGCCTTGCTGCGCGAATGGATTGCGGCGCATCTCGTCCCTTTTTCTGTTTAGATTTCGCGGGTTAAGACTATCGGAGCCCATTACTTGCCGCCCATTTCGGGATGATTTCCACTGTTTATTATTTAGATTCGCCTTTTATTCGCTTCGATCTGTATGTATAATCCGGCCAGATTAGTTTTTCCGATTTTAAAGGAGCCACACTTCCATGGCGGATGAACGGGGCAAGGCAATTGAGCTGGCGGTTTCACAGATTGAAAAGCAGTTTGGCAAAGGTTCGATCATGCGGCTGGGGTCGAAGGAAGCGATCGTACCTATCTCTGTGATCTCGACGGGAGCGATCTCATTCGATGCCGCGCTCGGAGTGGGTGGTTTTCCGCGCGGGCGTGTGGTGGAAGTGTTTGGGCCGGAATCTTCCGGCAAGACGACCATCACCCTGCAGGTAATTGCCGAGGCGCAGAAGACTGGCGGCATGGCCGCGTTTGTAGACGCCGAGCATGCCCTCGATCCGGGCTACGCCAAGAAGCTCGGCGTTGACGTCGACAACCTGCTGGTCTCGCAGCCGGATTACGGCGAGCAGGCGCTCGAAATTACGGAGGCGCTGGTGCGCTCGAACGCCATCGACGTGCTAGTGGTCGATTCCGTAGCCGCACTGGTGCCCAAGGCCGAACTCGACGGCGAAATGGGGGACAGCCACATGGGCCTGCAGGCGCGGCTCATGTCGCAGGCCTTGCGCAAGCTGACGGGAACAGTTTCCAAGTCACGCACCTGCCTCATCTTCATCAACCAGATTCGTGAAAAAATCGGCGTCATGTTCGGCAATCCGGAAACGACCACCGGCGGCCGAGCCCTGAAGTTTTACTCGTCGGTCCGCGTGGATATTCGCCGCATCGCGGCCATTAAAGACGGCGACGTAGTCACCGGCTCGCGCACCCGCGTAAAAGTGGTAAAGAATAAAGTGGCTGCGCCGTTTCGCGAGGCTGAATTCGACATTCTTTACGGGGAGGGCATCTCGCGCGAAGGTGACCTGCTCGATATCGCGGTGAACAACAACATCCTCGAAAAATCCGGTTCCTGGTTCAGCTACAAAGGCGAGCGCATTGGCCAGGGCCGCGAAAACGCGCGCCAGTTCCTGAAAGATAATAAAGACACAATGGCCAAGCTCGATACGGAAGTGCGAAAGGCACTGGGACTGATTGCGGCTCCGGCACCGGCGCAGCCAGTAAATGGCGCGGCACAGGGTGCGCGGGTAACAACCATGCCCACGGCGACGGAAGCTGTAAAAGCACCGATCGTCGCGGCCAGACGCTAAGGTATTTCGTTGGAATCAGACACGGTCGAGGAGAGTTGAAGCCAACTCAATCTTCCGTTCTATCTTTAAGGCTTGTCGACGCGCCCTCTCATATATTTCTTTAAGCATCTGCGAGACTTCTTCTTCTTCCGAGGAAGTTGGTAAGTCGTTTGCTTCCGCCTCGAAAATGACGTTTTCGCCCTGATCTAACATTCGCAGGGTGAAGGCTTCGGATTCAAAATTGGAGCCGGCTGAATACGAGATGGTGAAGTGAAAAGAATCCGAGTCGCCAGACGGGATTGTGGGCGGAAGTGTACATCGGAAGCTGCTCGAAAAGACCTGCTCCCACTCCACCTTTCGCTGACGAGTCTTCTCCAGTAGCTTTCTAATGACGTCCTTGTACTCCGACGGATCGGACTTCATGGTTCGCTCCTGACTTCCAGTTCAGACTGTATTTTACCCGATTCCCCGGCAAGAACCGACAGGATCAGGTCGCACTTCTTCAGGACTTTTGCCTTATCTTTCAAATCAAGCTGGCCTTTGCTCCGCACAAACTCGCCGATCTGCCGCGCAAGCTGGCTCGCCTCGCGAAACCTGGCCTTCGTTTCAAGGTCCAAAAACTCCCACCGAGCGATTGCATTGTTGATTTCAAACATCAAGTCCCTTGCGAGGAAAATGGCCATGGTGAAATTGTCAAGCTCTACGTGGCTGACTAGCTCCTTAGCCTTGGAACCAAGATGGTGGAATCTGTCCGCCGCAACCAGCGTTCGCACATCCCGCCTAGCGTCGTCGGCACTCTCTTTGGCCCTCTTGGCAGCTCTGAAAGCGCGGAAGCTATAAATGAGGCCAGCGACACCGATGATTATGCCAACGACGCTAGACCAATCCGCTACTCTTGAGAGGGTTAGCAATTCGGGTAACAATCATACGCGAGATCGTTGCCAATTTCGTGCAAGGACCATTAGGAGGTGGCTCGGCACTCATCCGGAATTGCCATCCCTGCTCCTGCCCGAATAGAATCCAGTATTGCCCGGCAACAGGCAGCCTCCTGCGAGGACCATTGATCAAAGTCAGCGCTCTTTATCCCGGTTCGTTCGATCCGCCCACCAACGGACACCTCGATCTGATCGAGCGAGGGGCGAAGATTTTTGAGGAACTGGTGGTGGGCATTCTCAGAAATTCGGAAAAAAGTCCAATGTTCAGCCTGGCCGAGCGGTTGGATATGCTGAAAACACTGACTGCGCACTTGAAGAACGTTCGAATTGAAACCTTCCACGGGCTGATGGTGGAGTACGCGAAGTCCATCGACGCGACCTGCGTGTTGCGCGGAATTCGAGCGGTGAGCGATTACGAATACGAACTGCAAATGGCTCTCATGAACCGCAAACTTGAGCCGACGCTGGAGACCGTTTTCATGATGCCCGCTGACAAATATTCCTACGTCAGCTCGCGACTGGTGCGCGAAGTGGCGCAGGTGGGCGGCCCCGTCAAGGGACTGGTGCCAGAGGTAGTAGAGCAGAGGCTGCGCGAAAAACTTGAACCCGCATACAGGTTCCATGACGAACCGCAAGAACTCACGCCGCGGGCGCCAGCCAGAAAAGAGAGGAAACGAAAATCATCATGACGACGGCAACCACGGAGGCGCTGCGGCTCACCGACCGAATCAACCGCATTGAACCATCAGCCACCATGGCAGTGGTAGCCGAAGCCGACAAACTGCGCGCGCAGGGCATCGACGTGGTTGACTTCGGTGCCGGCGAGCCGCATTTTCCCACGCCGCAGCACATCAAGGACGCCGCCATCGCCGCGATTCAAGGTAACTTTACGAAATACACGGCCGTCCCGGGCACACCCGAGTTGCGCGATGCCATCGTTCACCGCCACGCGGTCGATTTCGATTCAGATTATCGCCGTGAAGAAGCGATCGCTTCGACCGGGGGCAAGAACGCTCTATTCAATGCGATCCAGGTGCTGGTTGATCACCGCGACGAAGTGATTTTGCCCGTGCCCTACTGGGTTTCGTTCAAGGATATTGTTCGCTACGCGGGCGGTGAGAATGTGTTACTGGAAACGGACGAGGCGCAAGGCTTCCGGGTTACAGCAGAGATGGTCGCGCGCCTGATCACGCCGCGGACCAAGGTCATCATTCTAAATTCGCCTTCGAATCCGTCGGGTGCGGTGATGAGTGCGGAAGATCTGACGGCAGTCCTGCGCCTGGCGCATGAGCGCGGCATCTGGGTGCTCTCCGACGAGTGTTACGTCTATCTGAATTACACGGGCAAAATTTTTTCCGTGGGATCGTTGCGTGAATATAAAGAGCGCATCGTGGTGCTGGGTTCGCTCTCGAAAACCTACGCCATGACAGGCTGGCGGTTGGGTTACGCTCTAGGTCCGGTCGCGGTGATAAGCGCGATGTCGAAGCTGCAAAGCCAGTCCACGTCGAATCCTACGTCGATCGTGCAAAAAGCTGCAGTCACCGCGCTAAAGGGGCCGCAAGAGTGCGTTGCGCAAATGCGGCAGGAATATATCCAGCTGCGCGATCACGTAGTGAAGGGCTTGCGTTCGATACCCGGCGTCACCTGCACTCTGCCAGAGGGAGCGTTTTACGCCTACCCGAACATCTCGGCGTTCTTCGGGCGCGGCGGGATAAGATCGGCGGCCGACGTGGCGGGAAGATTGCTTCGCGAAGCACACGTGGCTACAGTTCCGGGAGAAGGATTTGGGACCAGCGACCACATCCGCGTTTCCTACGCGACCTCGAAGGCGGAGTTGGATCGAGGAGTCGAACGCATGCGGAAGTTTTTTGCGGCGTTGTAATTATGGAGGTCGATAATTCGGCTAAGGCCGTCCGCTCTCGAACGGCCTTTTTTATTCGGACAGATTTTTCATGGGCGATCTATATCCATTGCTGATGCTTCCGGCATTCGATCCGCGCCCCTGGGGCACGCATGATCTGTCCCCGATTTATCCAAATCGCCAGTTCGCTGGGAAGATTGGCGAGGCGTGGCTCACTGGCGACGATTGCCAGGTTGCAAACGGTCCGCTGGCAGGACAGACGCTGGCACAACTAAGCACGAAGTATCAACGCCAGCTTGTGGGCGATTCCGCCCGCGATGCGGGGCGCTTCCCATTACTGCTGAAGTTTTTATTTCCGCATGAGAAGCTATCGGTGCAGGTTCACCCCGACGACGAGCAGGCTCGCCGCGTGAACCAGCCCTGGGGTAAGACCGAGTGCTGGTATGTTGCGCACGCCAAGCCGGGCGCTCAGATCGCTTTGGGATTGAAAACCGGTGTGACTGTTACCGAACTGGAGCATGCTATCCACGAGAAGCACGCGGAGGACTTGTTGAACTGGCTCGACGTGTACACCGGCGACATGATTTATGTTTCCGGCGGAACCGTTCATACCTTAGGCCCGGGTTCGGTGATTATCGAAACGCAACAGCAGTCCGACACTACTTACCGTCTGTATGATTACGGGCGGCCACGCCAGTTGCATTTGAAAGAGGGATTGGCCGCCGTGAAGCCAAAAGCGGCTTCGGGAAAAGTATTGAGGCCGGCCCCACAACAAATAAGCCATAGTAACAACCGGCAGGGCTCTCTGGTGGCCGCACCTTATTTCGTTGTCGATATGTTTGAAATAAAGAGCACGCAGCAGCTCTCCGGACGCGACGATTCAGGTAAGAGTGCGGCGCAGATTCTGGTGGTAGTAGAAGGATGCGGCGTGGTGGAGGCGGCCAACTCAGAACCGATTACTGTCACCAAAGGTGACGCCGTCGTCGTGCCGGCTTCCATCGAGAATTTTACCGTGCGTCCGCAGTGGAACCTGGAATTCCTCAGGGCTCGTGTTCCGGGAGCGGCACTGTCCGAGCCCGAAACGCGAATGTAGAGATCGACATCGTAAGAACGTGGCTAAGAACTCAAACTTTTATCCTGTAATTCTTGCCGGTGGGCGCGGCACACGTTTCTGGCCGCTGAGCCGGAAGAAGCACGCTAAGCAGTTGCTCGCGCTGGATGGTAAGCAAACCATGATCCAGCAAACGGTAGAGCGCTTGTTGCCGCTGGCTTCTCCCAGTCGCTTCTGGATCATCACCAACGATGATCTTCGTCCCGCCATCCTAAAGCAGCTTCCGAAGGTGCCGAAAGCTCAGGTGATTGCCGAACCGATAGGGCGCAACACCGCTCCTGCGATCGGCTTGGCAGCATTTATTTTGCTGCGCCAGCATCCCGATGCCGTGATTGGAATGTTTCCCTCGGACCATGTGATCGCCGACGAAAATAAATATCGCTCGACCATCGAGCGTGGAGCGGAAATTGCGGCAGTCGGCGAACATATTGTCGTTCTTGGTATCCGGCCAAATCGGGCGGAGACAGGATACGGCTACATCGAGGCCGGCGGCGCGTTCAGCCGCGACGCTCTGCGGGTTCGCCGCTTCACCGAGAAGCCAGACGCAGAGAAGGCCGCCGCGTTTGTGGCCGCAGGTAATTATTTCTGGAATAGTGGAATGTTTCTGTGGAGCGCTCGCACGCTGGCAAATGCTCTACGCGAGTATCTTCCGAAAACTGCTTCGCTGTTAGAAGAAATTGCCGGCAGTTTCGGCACGCGCAGATTTGCTGCGACGTTTCGCAAAATATATCCCAAGTGTGAAAACATCAGCATCGATTATGCCGTTCTGGAGCCGCGGTCGGCTAAGGGCGAGGCGCAAAATAACATTTTCTGTCTGCCCGCAGATTTTGGCTGGAATGATCTGGGTTCCTGGACCGCGCTGCACGAACATCACACAGCCAAGAGCAATCCAGTCGAGAGCAATGTGATTCATGCCGCGGGAATATTCGTGCTGAATGCCAGCGGCAATTACGTGCATGCGCCAGGCAAGTTTGTGGCGACTGTCGGCGTGAATGATTTAGTTGTCGTCGACACTCCGGACGCATTGCTGATCACCACGCGGCAGAACGCACAGGATGTGGGTAAAGTGGTGAAGTATTTGGATGGTAAGAAGCTGCACAGATTGACATAAGTCGTTGGGTTTATGGCGCAAGAAATCAAATTCGGGACCGATGGCTGGCGCGGCATAATCGCAGATGACTTTACCTTCGACAACGTACGGCGAGTTGCCGGAGCAATCGCCTCCTATGTTCTGAAATATGAGAATGCTGCTGGTGGAGTTGTCGTCGGCTATGACACGCGTTTCGTATCGCAAACGGCGGCGCAAGTGGCCTCCGAAGTGATTGCCGCAGCAGGTATTCCGGTGAAGCTGGCCAACGATTACACGCCGACCCCGGCGGTGTCCTACGCCGTGAAACAAGGCGGCGCGGCTGGCGGGGTGATGATTACTTCCAGCCACAATCCGTGGAACTGGAACGGGGTGAAATTCAAAGGAAGTTTTGGCGGCTCTGCGACACCGGCCATCATGAAGAAGGTCGAAGACGAATTGCGAGCTGAAGCAATGCCGCAGGGAGGGAAAGCGGCTATCGAGGAAGTCGATCTCAAGGCTCCTTATGTCGCAGCCATTTGCCGGTTCGCTGACCTGGATCTCATCGCCAGAGCCAAATTCAAGATCGCGATTGATTCCATGTACGGATCCGGCCGCGGCATTCTTGCAGGAATATTTGGCGAACATGGAGTTCAGCACGTTGCCATCCGGCAAGAAGTGAATCCGCTCTTCCCCGGCATCAATCCCGAGCCCATCGAACCACACATCGCTCTCTTACAACACACCGTGGTCCGCGAGAAGTGTGACGCTGGACTCGCCACTGACGGCGACGCTGACCGCATCGGTGCGGTCGCCGAGGATGGCAGCTTTGTCGATTCGCACAAAAGTTTCTGTGTATTGTTGCGCTGGCTGCTTGAGCGTAAGAAATGGTCCGGAGACGTAGTGCGCGCCTTCAATACCACGCGCATGCTCGATCGCATTGCCGCCAAACACGGTCGCAAAATTTACGAAACCCAGATCGGATTTAAGTACACAGCCGATCTGATGATGGAGCATGAGATCCTGATCGGTGGCGAAGAATCTGGCGGCATCGGCTACTCGCGCTTTCTGCCGGAACGCGATGGAGTCCTGAACAGCCTGCTGCTGGCTAACGCGATGGCAGAGGAAGGAAAGCCTTTGGGCCAGTTGGTCGCCGACTTGCAACGGGAGTTTGGTCCGCACTATTACGGCCGGCGCGATCTACACATACCCGATGAAATTAAACAGAGCGCGATTCGGCGGGCGCGCGACGATGGCACGCAGGCTCTGGGGCGCTATCGAGTGATGAAGAAAGAGAATCTCGACGGCGTCAAGTTTTTTCTCGACGCGCCGACAAACGGTAATGGAGCGGAGGCGTGGATTCTTCTTCGTGCTTCGGGGACAGAGCCGCTGCTGCGCGCTTACGCGGAGGCGGCCTCGCCGGAGCTGGTAACCGAGATCCTGACAGCCGCGGAGAGTTTTGTTAGAAACGGCTAACAGCCTCATTCGCTCGGTAGCCTCGACATTTCTTGCGCCGGGAATGCGATACTTTTAACTAGCCATGACCTTCGCCGGAAATCCGTCTTCCGATCCAGCCGACTCGCCTGAGGCGCGCCGTTACAACAGGATCCATCGCTGGCTGCGGATCGCTGATTTTGTCATCGGCGCCGCTTTCCTCGTTGTCCTCCTAATCACAGGATGGTCGGGCTGGTTGCGCGATCTCGCGTTGAGGCGCGGGTTCCAGAATTACACGCTCGCAGTATTTTTGTATTTATTCTTCTTACTCTTAATCAGCAAGGCGTTGGGCTTCGGCCTCGACTTCTACGGGTTCCGGCTGGAGCGGCGCTTCCAACTTTCCACGCAAAAGTTTCAATCATGGCTGTGGGATGAAGCGAAAGGCTTTCTGGTTGGACTGGTGATGGCTACTATCGTGGTGGAGTTGCTCTATTTTATGATTCGCCAGTCGCCACAACATTGGTGGCTGATTACGTGGGCGCTATTCATGGGGTTGTTTATCTTGTTGGCCCAGCTTGCGCCGGTAGTGCTGTTTCCCATTTTCTACAAGTTCGAGCCTTTGGATGATGAAGATCTGCGGCGGCGGCTCGTGCTAATGGGCGAGCGGGCGGGTACGCGTGTGCGCGGCGTTTATCGCTGGAAGCTTTCAGAGAAGAGCAAGAAGGCGAATGCGGCTCTTACCGGGCTGGGCAGCACGCGGCGCATCATCCTGGCTGACACGCTGCTGGACAACTACGCTCCCGAGGAGATCGAAGCAGTCCTGGCGCACGAACTCGGGCATCATGTTCACCGCCATATTTTGAAAAGTATTTTCGTACAAGCCGGAATTACTTTCTTGGGTTTCTGGATCGCGAATTTCGTGCTCCACTATGCGGTCGATCATCACATGTTCGAGGAACTCTCCGACTTTGCGAACCTGCCTTTGCTGGCGATCACGGCGACCCTGCTGTCTTTACTGCTGATGCCGGCCTTGAATGCCTACTCGCGCTTCAACGAACGGCAGGCCGACCGCTACGCTTTCGAATCGATTGCCAGCGTGGCTCCCTTCATTTCGTCGATGAACAAACTGGCACAGCAGAACCTGGCGGAACGTAACCCTTCGAAGTGGATCGAATTGTTATTCCACTCCCATCCTGCGATCTCCCGGCGCGTGACGGCGGCGGAAGAGTGGGCGCGCGCCCAGAGTGCAACTTCCGAGGGATAAAGACGAAGTCAACGCCGGCGCAGAATTTCTGCCACACGCTGCAGATCCTCTTCCGTATCCACTCCTACTGAATCGTAAGGCGTCTCACCTACAAAGATGGAGATTCCGTTTTCCAGGAAGCGCAACTGCTCCAGCCGCTCGCTTTTTTCCAGCGGAGATTCCGGTTGAGTCACAAACCAATCGAGTGCGGGCTTTCGGTATGCGTAAAGGCCGAGGTGCTTGAAATATTGTGGCTCACAACTGTCGCGATCGAATGGAATGGTGGCGCGCGAGAAATAGAGCGCGCGTCCATTGCTAGCTGTCACGACCTTCACCGCATTTGGATTGTGAATATCCTCCGGCGGGCAAGCGGTCTTCACCGTCCCCACTTCGACCGATTGTTCTTTCATCGCATCCAACAGCGTGGCAATTTGTTCCGAGCGCACCAGAGGTTCGTCGCCTTGCACGTTGAAATAAACATCCGCCGCCATTGAATTGGATATTTCCTGCACGCGCTCAGTGCCGCTCTTATGCGAGACAGATGTCATCTCCGCTTTCCAGCCGTATCTGTGGCAGGTCTCCAGAATGACTTCTGAATCGGTTGCGACAATCACGTCGGAGAGAAACGGCGACGACCGCACTGCCTCGTATACCCAACCGATCAATGGCTTGCCGGAAAGCTCGCGCAGCATTTTTCGTGGCAGACGGGTCGAGGCCAGGCGAGCCGGAATGACGGCAAGAGTGTTCATTAGGAGCAGTTTCCGGCTTTGTTGCGCCACTGGCAAGTATCGATTTGGCGAATGGCCCGACGCGCTCGGAATAAGTGTAGTTTGTCTGCTTCACTAGAAACACTAGACGTTTCAGTAGGCAAGCGATATTCCGATGAAATCACGTCCATCTTATTCGGGAGAGTCTTCTCCGGGTCCGCGGGCGGCTTCACCGGTTGCTTGCACGACTATCCTCATGAAGATACTACGGTGCACAATAGTCATTGCTTATTGTCAGAGGCCTCTTTGCGTGAGGGGCATCTAATCCGAGTATGGCGACTACTGCGCCGATCACGAGCCGTAAGCCCAAATTGGTTTATGGGGAAGTTCTTAGTTTTGCCTACGGCACTTTTTGTGGCAACAAGGTGCAGTTCGCTCTTACCGCCTTGGGAATGGTCATTGGGACTGCCTCCCTCATTCTGGTAGTCACGATTGGCATGACAGGGAAGCAATACGTTTTACGCCAGATCCAATCGATCGGGGTCAACATGATCGAAGCTGAATACTACGGGGGGCAAACCAACATTGAACCCGATCCCCTGACTATCGATGACATGCACGCGGTTCTGCAACGTGTACTCGGTATCGCAGCTGCTTCTCCTGTTGTTCCGCTGGATGCTCGCATTTCGATTGGAGCGGGCAAGGAGCGCGACCTTCGCATTCTTGGAGTTCTTCCAGCATACAATTAAGTGCGCAATCTGGTGGTGGTCTCGGGACGATTGTTCGACGAGGAAGATAATCAGGCGCATAACAAAGTCTGCGTGTTGCAGCAAAAACTTGCCCAGGAACTCTATGGATCGCAGAAAGAGGCTATAGGAAAAGTCATCACCGTCACTGGGTTGCCCTTTACAATCATCGGGACGTTTCGGGAGCGCGTCGATACTTTCGGCCAGTCCGAAGTCACCCCCAACGCCATGCTGATCCCCTACAGCGTAAGCCGGTATCTCACCGACAAGCCGGATGTCCGGCAGCTCTACTTCTCGGCGGTTGACACTTCCATGGTGGTTCCGGCGACGGAACAGATTCGCCAAGTGCTCCAATCCCGCCATCGGCCAGAATCCAGTTACGTCGTCCAAAATCTTACCGAGTTGGTCAGCCTTGCCGATCGCTCGGCGAAGGCCCTAACCCTGGTGTCACTTCTGATTGCGATAGTGACGCTGCTGGTAGCCGGCATCGGCATCATGAACATCATGTTGGCAACGGTTACCTCGCGAATTCACGAAATTGGAATTCGTAAGGCAATTGGTGCCACAAATGCGGAGATTCAGCTCCAGTTTCTCTCCGAGGCACTCCTTATTTCCCTGATTGGGGGAATTGGCGGGGTTTTAAGCGGATTGGCGCTACCATATTCGGTGCGTTTTCTCACTCAGTACCGCATTCCAATCTCGGGACTTTCTGTAATTGTGGCTATTTTTGTTTCCGTCGCAATCGGCGTTCTGTTCGGAACTGTGCCCGCCGCGCGCGCCGCAAAGCTTGATCCTGTTGAGAGTCTCCGATACGAGTGAAGCTGGAAATCGAGTAACATAACTTGTTGACACTTTCACGGCTTATTTTTGGCAGAGACAAGGCATTCTTGGGGTCGATGTATCGAGTTCTCTCGCGGAGTGCTCATGCCTAAAATAGTAGATCGAAGGTCTCTGTCGCATATGAAGCCCGCTGCCAGTCCGCACTTCAAGACATATCTTTTGATTTGCTTGATGGTGATCTTTGGACCCCTCGGCAATGTGCTTCTCGGTAAGGGGATGAAGCAGATGAGTGCGTCGAGCGCTGGAACAACTGCTGGAACGCTTGACCTGATTCCCCGCGTGCTCACTTCAGGCACGATTTGGCTCGGCATCGGATCTTTGCTTACGTTTTTTGTGGCTTACATGCTCGTGCTCTCTTGGGCGGATTACAGTTACGTCCAACCAGCATCCGCGGCGGCATACGGTATGGTTGCCCTACTGGCCCACTTTATCCTGCGCGAAGTGGTCACTCCGACGCGTTGGATGGGAGTGATGCTTATTTGCCTTGGTGTACTGGTAGTGGGATACACGCCTCCTCGCACCACGGATCGAAGGTAGATGCTCGCTCTCATCCTCTATCTCCTGATTATTGGCGCCGGCACAGGTGGCGAATTATGCGTGGCGCGAGCCATGAAAACAGTGGGCGAGGTAAAAGACTTTCGTCCTGCCGCTTTGCTGCGGCTGGTTCCCCGCGTTCTGCGAGTTCCGTGGATCTGGGCGGGGGTGACGTTGATGGCGACTGCATTCTTCTCCTTGCTTGCAGTGCTATCTACCGAAAATGTTAGCTTAGTAGTTCCAGTGACGGCCCTGAGCTACGGTGTGGGCGCTCTAGGGGGAAAATTTTTTCTCGGCGAGCAGGTCAGCGCGCGAAGATGGGCCGGAGTTTTTTTGGTATGCGCTGGCGTCACTCTAGTGATTGTGGGACGGCGGTGAACGGATGGGAATACCTCCCGCTTCCCGAGCACCATCAGATGCACCGGCAAGCCGTAGTAAAATGATTTGCAACCGGCGATCCGGGCGTCACATCTTAAGCAACTTGGGTTCATTCGCGTTTATGGCTAGCAAGTCTCGCCGTGCCCTAGAACTGGAAGTGCCAACCTGCACGGGCAATTTGCGGGAATCGCAAGCTGATTCTGGGAAGGCAATCGAGGATCACGCGCTTGTGTGGGATAGTCGGATTCACGCATAAAAATTGGACACCTGATTCCGGTCGGATTCAGCGCGCCACCACCACGCTGATTCATCGTGGGCCAGACCAGCAAGGTACATTCCAGTCCAGCCTCTGCTCAATGGGCGCCACGCGGCTCAAGATTATTGATCTCGGCTCCGGCGACCAGCCTGTCCTCTCTGACAATGGCGATGTCGCCGTCGTGTTCAACGGCGAAATCTACAATCACCTGGAACTACGCCGCGAACTGCAAAAACTCGGCCATAACTTTCACTCACACTGCGACAGCGAAACTATTTTGCGAGCTTTTCTCGAGTGGGATACCGCTTGTTTTGCGCGCTTACGGGGCATGTTCGCAATTGCGCTCTGGACGAAATCGACGAAACGCCTCGTCCTGGCGCGCGATCGTATGGGGATCAAACCTCTTTACTTCGCCCGCCGTGACGAAGAGTTGTTCTTCGGCTCTGAATTAAAGGCGATTTTGATCCATCCTGAGATTGAGCGACGACTCAATTTAGACGGCCTCGATTGCTATCTCTCATTGAATTATGTTCCATGTCCTTGGACGCTGGTGGAGGGCGTCGAGAAACTACCTCCGGGGCGCTGGCTGGAATGGCGTGACGGTAGAGTCTTCTCTGATTGCTACTGGCGGTTGCCGATCGGAGTCCGTCATGATTGGACTCTGGAATCTGCCAGCGAGGAATTGGACGATCTTCTGCGGCAATCCGTCCGCGAGCACTTGGTGTCCGATGTTCCGCTGGGTGTGTGGCTCAGCGGAGGAATCGATTCCTCGACAATTTTACATTATGCCGCCGAATCCGGTGCACCACTCAAGACTTTCTCGATTTCATTTCAGGGCCGCAGTTTCGACGAAACCGCATATATTCGTGAGGTCGCGCAGCGATACCACACCGAGCACGAGGAGTTGGACCTGAATCCGGAGGTCAATCTCCGCGAAGTAATCGAGCAATTCGCCTATTACTCCGATGAACCTTCGGCGGATGCAGGAGCGCTACCCGTCTGGTTCCTTTCCAAACTGAGCAAGACCACGACGACGGTCAGTCTGAGTGGCGAGGGGGCAGACGAGCTCTTTGGCGGCTATCTCACGCATCGAGCGAACCGCTTGGCCGCTGCAGCCCGTCGATTGCCGCGAAACGCTATCCAGTTCGCGCTCCGTGCGCTGCACGCCTGGCCGGTTTCAGACGAGAAGATCAGCTTCGAATACCAGCTCAAGCGATTTCTCGAAGGCTGCCAGATGGCTCCCGACCGCGCCCATGTCTACTGGAATGGTACTTTCAGCGAAGCGCAGAAAGCGGCCCTGCTCTGCACAGAACTTCCGCCCGCTCTCAATAATGTTCTAGCCGAACTGCGCTACCGATCTTCGAACCCTGACGAGTTGGCTCCATTTTTGTGGTTCGATCAGAAGTATTTTCTTCCCGACGACATTCTGAACAAATCCGATCGCATGAGCATGGCCCATTCGTTGGAAGTGAGACCTCCATTCCTCGATCATCGTATTGTTGAATTCGCTGCCTCGCTGCCCGCCTCATTGAAGATTCGTGGCTCGAGGCAGAAGATTCTTCTGAAGGAATTGATGCGAGACAAGCTGCCACCTTCAGTTCTTCGGCGAAGGAAGGTCGGATTTGATATTCCGGCGCACGATTGGCTTCGCGGCCCGCTACGTTCGCTGATGATGGAAGTTCTGCTGGACAGTGCTTCGGAGTATGCGAGTTTATTCCAGCGGGACGTGATCGAGACTTACATCCGCCAACACCTGGAGAGACAAATCAATGTCGGATATCACCTATGGGGCCTGATGGTGCTGTTTTTGTGGATGAAAAAGTGGGGAATTCAAGTAGCCGCATCCCCGGAGACGAACGTCTGGATAACGGAAAAAACCGGTACCTATACTTAGGCGTTCTACTCGTTGCGTCAGCAGTCTACTTGGGCTGCATTATCTCGCCTCCATCGCTAATGGATGATGTGGATGCGGTACAGGCGCAGATCTCCCGAAATATGCTGACCGCGGGCGACTGGGTCACGGCGCGACTGGACGGCGTGGTGTATCTGGAGAAGGCGCCTTTTGTGTACTGGACCATGGCTGCGAGCTACGTGATTTTCGGTGTGCACGACTGGGCGGCGCGCATTCCAATTGCGTTGTCGGCCATTGGACTGTGCTGGCTGACGGCTGCGTTCGGTACCTGGGCGTTTGGCAAGCGAGCCGGATTCTATGCCGGTCTATGCCTTGCGACTTGCATTGGATTGTTTCTGTTCACGCGGGTTTTGATCCCTGACGTGATGCTGACTTTTACAGTCGCCCTCGCGATGTGGGCGTTTCTTCGCGCTTTGGACGAAGCCGAGCCCCATCCCCGGTTTTGGGCGTTCATGTTGGCCGCCAGCCTTGGGCTGGGTCTCTTGCTAAAAAGCCTGATCGGAGTTCTGTTTCCGTTGGCGGCTGGAATGATTTACCTTTCTATTATTCACCAGCTTTTTTCCGCCGCCACTTGGCACCGGTTACGGCCGTTCAGCGGATTGCTGATTATTCTGCTCATCGCTGCCCCCTGGCACATTCTCGCGACCTTGCGTAATCCACCTTACTTTGCCTTTACACTTCATAGCGGGCCCGGGCAATATCATGGTTTTTTGTGGTTTTTCTTCATCAATGAGCAATTGCTTCGCTTTCTGAATTTGCGCTATCCGCGAGATTACAACACGGTTCCGCGTCTTTACTTCTGGCTGCTTCACTTGGTCTGGTTATTTCCCTGGAGCGTGTATTTCCCGGCGATTGCAAAACTGTCCTTCAAGCCCGTCGATCGCGCGGGACGCACGCGGCTGCTGGCGCTCTGTATGGCGGGTTTTGTGCTGGTCTTTTTCACTTTCTCCACCACCCAGGAATACTATTCGATGCCCTGCTATCCGGCGCTTGCACTCCTTCTGGGTTCAGCAATGGCGATGGGTGGTGTCTGGATACGCCGCGGCACGCGTGCGCTTTCCATAATTGCGGCGTGCGCCGGATTGGTGACATTAACTCTATTTTTTCTTACCCGCCATATGCCCGCACCAGGAGATATTTCGCAGGCACTCAGCCACCATCCCGGCGCTTACAAGCTCTCCTTGGGGCACATGCAGGATCTCACTCTGGCATCTTTCGCTTATCTTCGTCGGCCTCTGTTAGTGGCAGCTGCAGCTTTCTGCATGGGTGCTTTGGCAACCTGGAAGTTCGCTGGCCAGCGAGCATTTCTGGCAGCCGCTTTGATGATGATTTTGTTTTTTCATGCGGCTCGCCTCGCCATGGCCATCTTCGATCCCTTTATGTCTTCGAGGCCGCTCGCTGAGGCAATTCTGAAATCGCCCGAAGGGACTCTGGTCATCGATCACCACTATTACACGTTTTCTTCCATCTTTTTCTACACCAACCGTACCGCTCTGCTGCGGAACGGCCGATTTTTCAATATGGAGTATGGCGCTTACGCTCCCGGCGCACCCGATGTATTTGTCGACGATGGGCAATTTAAGAATCGCTGGCTTAAGCAGGAGCGTTCCTACATCGTCGCAATGAAAAATGTGGTTCCTCAATTGGAATTGCTGGTCGGTGCTGAGAATCTCAATTTGGTGGCGGCAAGTGGGGGCAAGGTCGTTCTCACCAACCATCCAATTGTCAGTTCTCAAGGAGAGACTACCAAGGCGCTCGGTACGAGAATAAAAGCGGGTGCATCGTTCGCCAAAGAAGGCTCAGCTTTGTAGTTATTTTTTGGGAAGGTAAGGAGAAGGTATGAGAATTGCAGTGTTGGGCGGGGATGGCTACTGCGGTTGGGCAACCGCTTTATACTTGTCAATGAAGGGACATTCCGTTGCGATTGTCGACAACTTTGCACGACGGCAGTGGGACCACGAACTTGGCGTGCAAACCCTAACGCCCATCCTTCCGCTTTCAGATCGCCTGCGGGTTTGGCAAAGACTGACTGGAAGCACCATCAAGCTCTTCGTGGGCGATGTAACGGAGTACGATTTTCTCTCCTCAGTGATTAAGGATTTCGAACCGGAAGCAGTCGTCCATTTCGCCGAACAGCGCGCCGCTCCTTATTCCATGATTGACCGCAAACACGCTGTCTTCACTCAGGTAAACAATGTCGTAGGAACGCTCAATCTGTTGTTCGCGCTGCGGGAGTTTCAGCCCGATTGTCACCTGATCAAGCTCGGGACCATGGGAGAATACGGAACGCCCAATATTGATATTGAAGAGGGTTACATCACCATCGAGCACAATGGCAGAAAGGACTTGCTGCCGTATCCCAAGCAGCCGGGATCGTTCTACCACCTTTCGAAGGTGCATGATAGTCACAATATTATGTTCGCGTGCAAGACATGGGGATTGCGCGCTACGGACCTCAATCAGGGCGTCGTATACGGCACCTTGACTGACGAAGTAGGCATGGATGAAGCCCTAATTAATCGCTTCGACTACGATGAGGTCTTTGGCACCGTTCTCAATCGGTTCTGCGTTCAAGCAGCCATTGGACACCCGCTCACCGTATACGGCGAAGGCGGCCAAACTCGCGGTTTCTTAGATATCCGGGACACAGTACGCTGCGTCGAGATTGCATGTTCGAATCCGGCGGCTCAAGGCGAATGCCGGGTGTTCAACCAGTTCACCGAACAGTTTTCAGTTCTGGCTTTGGCGAGAATGGTCCAGAGTGCGGGAGAAAAGTTAGGTCTGGCGGTCGCGGTCGAACATCTATCCGACCCGCGAGTCGAGAAGGAAGAACATTATTACAATGCGAAACACTCCAAACTGATTGAGCTCGGTCTGGACCCGCATTTACTTTCCGACTCTCTGTTGGATTCGCTGATGAATGTAGCATTGAAATATCGCGATCGCGTCGATACATCTGTGATGCTGCCGAGAATCAACTGGCGACAGCCCACTAACCAGCGTCAGGCGCAAACCGATGACGAACCAGTGCTTGAGATCGTCGGAGGATCTGCGGAAAGAAAGAATGGAAATGGTCGTTCCGGGAAACGGCTTCGCGGCGGATTAAATAAAAAAGTGGGAAGCTGAAGAGTTGCCTTAGGTGCTAAACGGTGGGCGCCGGATGGCGAGGTGCCACGGGCACGAGTTGGCCCTCGCGAATGTAATATTCGACGTTGCGCCAACGAATGCTGTTGCGCGAAAAACTGGTCAGCCAGATCCAAAAAGCTAACGCATCCCACACCGGGATCAAGGCTAACTTCATCCAAAGGGCATCATGCCTTAGGCCCCAGATTCCAACCATGCATGTCATCGCAAATCGCATCGCAACGTACGCGCCGAGATATCCTAGCGCAACTCCGATCGTGGGCCGGATCGCAATCGCTGCCAAGCACCAAGGCAATCCCAAAGTAAAAATCAGCCCAAAGTGTCCCCATGGCCGCAGGTGGCGCATGACCACGATCCAGCGCAGCCTCTTGTGAAAAAGATCCCGCATGGAGCCATAATCCGCCACCGTCAAAATAGTGTAGGGAAGAAGCTCAACTTCATAGCCCTGCTCGGCGATCAGCCGGCCCACCAGCAGATCATCCGCGGGACGGTTCTTGATCGCCTCGTAACCACCGAATCCGCCGAGCCGCTCGCGAGTAGTGGCGATAGTTGGACCCAGAGCAAACTTCACTCCATCGAGCTGACGCGCCACCAGGATGCCGACATAAAAGTCGGAGAACATACCGATCGACTGCAGGCTCTCGGTGAAATTCTTATCTTTATCCGCCACGTAAAAGCAGGTCACTGCTCCGACTTTAGGGTTGGCCAAAGGCGCAACTACTTTTCTCAAATAATCAGGCAGCACCCGGACATCACTGTCGCTGATCACTACAACTTCGTGCTGCGATTCGCTCACCAGTCGCGCCAACTTGATCACTTTGTCGTTCGATCCTGTTCCACCCGAGCCAAACAAAATCCGAATGCGACGCTCCGGAAAGTCGCGTATGAGCTTCTCCAGTACTGGAACAGCGGGGTCATCCTCGTCCCCCACACAAAAAAGCACTTCATATTGTGGGTAGTCCTGCTTACAGAAGCTGGCGAAGTTTTCGTAGGCGTCAGGGTCAAGCCCGCGGACAGGTTTCAAATTACTCACCGGCGGAGTGTAGCCATCATCCGTTGGCATTGCAGGGACGGAGCGGCGAAAAAATTGCCATATACTAAACAGCGCAATCAAATAATAAATGAACGGGATGGCGGCGACGGCCAGGATTCCGTAGCGGACAGAAGAGGTCATTGGATGCCTCGCGCGCCTGAGACGAACGAAGCCCGCGGGACGAACACGGCCTCTCTCTGGCCGCCAAGGACCTTGATTGCAACGAGTCTGGCGCTCGTTGGTGCTGTTCTGAAATTCAGATATCTCAAATGCCTGCTCGTCCCGACGATTTTCGCTTTGGTGAGCATAGCAAAAAGGCTCTCGCATCCGAAACTCGCACTTTGAGTAGATCCGCTCACTACGTTGCACTCTTTGAGGTTTGCCGTCTACAATCTGATTGACGTATAGCGGACGTGACTTGCACCGCGTTGCTGAAAGACGTGCCCTCATTGGTATCGCCCCATGCTTCCCTCCATGTGTCACGGTAAGCGGTAGGCGGATGTGCAACGAATATGCCACGGCTCTTTTAGCAACCATCACGTAAGTTGTTGATTGCACAATATGGCGGCGTAGCTCAGGTGGCTAGAGCGACGGTCTCATAATCCGTAGGTCCGTGGTTCGAGTCCACGCGCCGCCACCAAATTACTCTTTTCCATCGATCTCTTCTAAGGGCTGTATTCAGAAAATCTTGGGACATTTGTCGCTGAGGGGTTTTCCCGCAACTTACTTTTGGGCATTACCGAAGTTTCCGCGCAAGCTCTCAAATCCCTGTCGCTAAAGGCCTTAAGTGCTTATCCTTTAAGAATGGCTGCCCCACGTGGAGGCGGCAATAGTGGCACGGTGATCCCTGCTTAAATGTCTGCCAGCACAAACTCGTGGAAGGGACTACCGCTCGGGGCTCAGGCATTCGTTGCCCTGGTTATTATTGGAGGCACAGCCTGCCTGCTTCAGGCTGCCATTCATCAGAACAGCAAGAATATCGCGGAGTTCATTTGCTATACCGGAATCGCGGTGCTGGCCTCCCGATTGCGCGTCACCCTGCCCGGAATTACTGGGACGCTTTCGGTAAACTTCCTTTTCATTCTGGTAGCAATCGCGGAATTGGGCTATTCCGAAGCCCTCACCCTGGGCGCGGTTGCCATGGTAGCGCAGAGTTTATTCCCGGGACGGCCGACCGCGATTCAGTTGACGTTTAACGTCTGCGCGGGCTCGCTCTCGACGGCTTTAGCTTACTTCGTCTACCACAATCCACTCTGCAATGAACTGATCAGCAACCGTCCGCTGATTTTGTGCCTGACCGCCACCATTTATTTCATTGTGAACGCTGGGTGTATCGCCGCAGTGATTTCTTTCAGCGAAGGCAAGCCGCTGCGAAGCATTCTGGTCGGCTGCTACTTCTGGTCTTTCCCTTACTACCTGGTCGGGGCTGGAATTGCCGGGGCAATTTCCTGGTTCAATCACGCGTTCAACTGGGAAACTTCGTTGTTGTTTGTTCCTGCCATTTATCTTATCTATCGCTCCTACCGGCTGTATCTGGGGAAATTGGAAGACGAAAAACGCCACGTCGAAGAAATGGCGAACCTGCATCTTCGAACCATTGAGGCCTTGGCGCTCGCTATCGAAGCTAAAGACCAAACCACTCACGAACATCTGCAACGGGTGCGGATCTACGCCATCGAGGTAGCTAAAGAATTAGGCGTCAAAGGGGCGGAACTGGAGGCTCTCCACGCGGCCGCTCTGCTGCACGACATCGGCAAACTGGCCGTGCCGGAGCACATCATTTCGAAACCCGGTCGGTTGACTCCGGAAGAGTTCGAGAAGATGAAGATTCACACTGTCGTGGGCGCTGAAATTTTGGAACGCGTTCGATTCCCTTACCCTGTGGTCCCGATTGTGCGGGCTCACCATGAGAAGTGGGACGGATCTGGCTATCCATACGGTTTGAAAAATATGGAAATCCCGATCGGAGCCCGGATTCTTTCCGCCGTTGATTATCTGGACGCTCTGGCATCAGATCGGCAATATCGGCGTGCAATGCCGCTGGATGAAGTAATGCAGCGGCTGGCCGCGGAATCTGGAAAATCATTTGATCCGAAGGTGGTGGACGTCCTGAAAAGGCGTTACCGGTCTCTGGAGAATCTGGCCCTGAAGAAATCAGCAGAAGATGGAATTCCGACGCACTCCGGCGGGATCAAGATTGCTCGCGGGCCAGAGCCAGATGCGGGATTCGAAAGCGCTGGAGTGTCAGATTCGCCCGGGCGTGAAGCGAATTTTCTCTCCTCGATCGCAGCCGCACGCCAGGAAGCTCAGTCCTTGTTTGAGCTGAGCCAGGATCTGGGAGCTTCCTTGAGCTTGGGGGAAACTCTTTCTGTATTCTCAGTGAAATTGAAACCGATGGTTCCCTACGACGCCATCGCCATTTACATCCGGCGGGGAGATGAGTTGATCCCGGAGTATGTGAATGGCGACAACTACCGCCTGTTTGCGTCCTTGCGAATTCCTATGGGCGACGGTCTCTCCGGCTGGGTGGCGCAGAACAAGAAGCCAATCGTGAATGGAAATCCTTCCGTGGAACCGGGTTATCTGAACGATCCCGCAAAATTCAGCACCCTGCGGTCGGCGCTGGCGTTGCCGCTTGAGGGAGTGACCGGCGTGATCGGGGTTCTTGCCCTCTACCGCGCCGAGCGCGATGCTTTCACTTCCGATCACTTGCGGATTCTTTTGGCAGTGACCGGCAAAATGGCACTGGCCATCGAAAACGCAGTCAAATATCAGCAGGCGGAGAGTTCAGCCACCACCGATTACCTGACTGGCCTGCCTAACGCCCGGTCTCTGTTTCTGCAACTCGATCGCGAACTGGCCCGCTGCAAGCGCGACAATGTCTCGCTTACTTTAATGGTTTGCGATATGAACGGATTTAAGAAAATCAACGACCGGTTCGGACACCTGGAAGGGAATCGGGTCTTGCGTCTTTTTGCGCAAGCTCTGAAAGACAGCTGCCGCGAGTATGACTATGTGGCCCGCATGGGCGGAGACGAGTTTGTCGTGATTGCTCCGGGGCTGCCCACAGACGCAGCGGCCAAGAAGATCGAACAGATTCGGCCGCTGGCGCGGCAAGCTGGGTTCGATGTTTGCGGGGAAGACATTCTCTCACTCAGCGTGGGGCTGGCGGTGTCTCCAGACGATGGCAATGACGCCGAACAGTTGCTGACTGAAGCGGACCGCCGCATGTATTTGGAGAAGCAGAAGCAGCCTACGAAAAAAGATCAGCGCCTGCACACGCGAATGAAGTGCAGGCTCACAATTGAGTTACATGCCGCGGGGAATGCTGCCCCAGTCTTCGGCAATCTAATCGACATCAGCCTGGGAGGCTGCTACGTGGAAACTGCCGCTATCCTTACCCCTGGCTCTAATGTCAAAGTGGTATTCTCCATGGACAATTTGGACTTGAGCGCGGAAGGCAGCGTTGCCAGAATCCATCCGGGATCAGGGATTGCGGTGCAGTTCAAGGAAATGAGCCGTGACTCTCGCGAAAAGATGTATCGCATCCTCGAGTTCGTGCAGAGCACGACCACCATGTACAACGACCGTTACTTGCAGAATCTTTTCAACCGCTAAGGTCCACAAGGCGGCCGCTTCAAATTTCCATTCCACGGTTGAAGCGGTTCTCGCTCGCCCGTACACTTAAGAGATGCACGTGCATGCCCACGGCGGGGGTGGTCCCAAGCGAGTCCTCAAGATCTCGCTGGGCGTGACGCTCGCCTATATCGTGCTGCTGGTGGTGGCGGGTATTCGCGCGCATTCCCTGGCGCTGCTCTCCGAGGCTGGCCATAACCTTTCCGACTTTTTGGCCTTGCTGCTGTCTCTGGTTGCGGTTTATTTGCAGTCCCGTCCTGCCAGTTCCACTAAGACGTATGGCTACCATCGCGCGGGAGTGCTTGCCGCCCTGGTGAATGCCGTCTCTTTGGCCGCGGTTGCATTCTTTATTTTCTACGAGGCATTCCGCCGCTTGCAGCATCCGGAGCACGTGCAAGCCGCCGTGATGATGTGGGTGGCGGGCGCGGGAGTGCTGATGAATGGAGTGATAGCTTTTCTGCTTTACCGCTCCGGGGGCGACGTTAACATCCGCAGTGCACTGTTGCATGAAGTCGGAGACACGCTTTCTACTGGCGCCGTGATCGCTGGAGGCTGGGCGATTCTGGTCACCGGAAATTCCTGGATCGACCCGGCGCTTTCTTGCGGGATTGGCGCCTTGATCTTATGGTCCGGATTCGGCATCGTTCATGAGACTTTGAACATTTTGCTCGAAGGCACGCCCAGAGGCGTAAAGCTCGAACTGGTTGAAGTGGCCATCCGATCCATTGAGGGCGTGAACGATGTGCACGATCTTCACTGCTGGAGCATCGGATCGGAGACTCGAGCGCTCTCCTGCCACATCTCGATCGCGGATATTCCGCCTTCGGTAAGCGAGAGGATCTTACGCGATGTAAAAGACTGCCTACACCAAAACTTCCGCATCGATCACACTACCATCCAGTTCGAGCATGTGGAGTGCGAAGTCGCGCATGGGTGTGTGATTCCGGTGGGGGAGAGTGAAGGTCATCATCATCACACTCACTGAGGGTGGTTGAGCTGTGTGGACACGCGCTTCTCTGGCGGCCGTTTCCTTGTGTTCGCTGCGATTCAGGATTTTTTGATCGAGGCCTGCTTGTCAAAGATCTCACTTGCCCGCTCGATCGTGTCCGCTTCCTCCGCCGACTTATCCGGCCGAAGCCGCACGATCCTTGGAAAGCGTAACGCGTAGCCGCTCTCATGACGATCAGACTGCATCATATTGTTGAAGGCTACTTCCAGTACGATCTTAGGCTCGACAGTCCGCCGGAATCCTTGGTCTTCAATCGTGTGATCGAGGAACCACTTCGTCATCTCAGCGATCTCAGCATCGGTCAGTCCTGAATATGCTTTGCCGATGTTCACCAGTCGATCACCATCCCGCACGGCAAAAGTGTAGTCGCTGAGCACCCCGATCCGCTTGCCATGCCCGAACTCGACGGCGGTTACAACGACATCGAGCGTCGCCAGTTCACGCTTCATCTTCAGC
>DASRWO010000100.1:0-21875 GCA_035654555.1 Candidatus Deferrimicrobiaceae bacterium
AAATTTACCGCGCAAATGCCCGACGTTCCTTGCATCCTGCATTTCATGTCGCCGGAGCAGGTTCGCGGCGAAAACATTGATGCGCGCTCAAACCTATTCAGCCTGGGCGCTCTCTTTTATGAGATGGTGACCGACCGTAAAGCCTTTGAATGTGGCGATTCCGACTCCCTGCGCCGAAGCATCCTTGAAAGCACACCTGTGCCTCCAGTGCAGGTGAATCCCAAGCTGCACCCGGTCCTGAGCGATCTCATCATGAAGGCGCTCGCTAAGAATCCCAGCGAGCGCTACCTGAATGGGCGTGCGCTGCTAGACGATTTAGAAAAGTGCAAGGAATCGAAGCCACAAGCCGCAAAAACTACGGCCCCGCCGGCCAAAGTGCCAGCAGCTGCGGCTCCGGTGAAAGCTGCGGCTCAGACAAAGTTCGCGTCCGCGTCCCCCGCGCCGGCGCAGAAGAAACCCGCTGTCTCTCCGACTCCAGCGGTTTCGAAACCGGTGCCAGCAGTCTCGAAGCAACAGCCGGTTCCTAAGGCGGCTGCGGCTGCGGCCGGATGGGGCGGAAGCCAAGCCACATCCTCTGCACCGAACTTGGAAGGCTCAGATCCGTACTTTTCTCCGCAAGCTAAGGCGTCGGGGAATGCCGCGCCGCCATCCGCTTCCATGTCTTCTGCCGTTCTCGATGAGCCGGAGGTAGAAGCGCCTAGCGTAGAGATCCCTAGAATTCCCGTTGACCCGATGATGGCGGAGGGCGCTCCCTCGCGCGGCAGCGGCGGCGTCAGCTTTTCGGAGATGACCGAACTGCCGCCATTGAAGGAAGTCTATACAGCGCCGCCTCCACCGCCGCCGGCATTTCAGGAACCGCCTTCACCGGCACCTAATTTCAGATCGAGCGGTGAAGAGGAGAAGCCGAAGATTCAGCCGCGCGAAGTCGCCGAAAAGGCAATCAAGGAAATAAAAAACGTTCCTCCGAGCCTGATGGTTTACTCCATTGCCGGTGCTGCGGTTTTGATTCTTATCATTGCGATTGCGCTGGTTCTTCACATCAACCATTTGAACAGCGACGATGACTCTGGTCGTCCTGCGCCGCCGCAGCCCGAGGCACAATCAGTAGCGAGTCAACCTGCTGCTCCGGCGCAAGCGCAGCAGACCACCGCAACTCAACCTGTCGTGGCAGATCAAACTCAGCCGGCCGACGTGGTTGAAACTCAACCAGCAGCTACGCGCCCAGTTGCCGCCGCACGGGGACGGAAGAACCCAAAAAGGAAAAATGTCGCTCCCGTTGCTGCGATTGTTGTTCCGGGACAGATCTCCATTGACTCCACCCCTCAAGGCGCGCAGGTACAACTCGACGGAAAAACCGATCCCACCTGGGTTACGCCTTTTACGCTATCCGGACTGAACGCCGGGCAGCACACAGTGACGGTCAGCAAATCTGGCTACTCGAATGATACGCGTACGGTTGCGGTTGCATCGGGCAACAAATCGTTTCTCGTGACCCATCTCACCCAGCTCATGGCGACGCTTTCCGTCACCAGCACACCGCCCGGCGCCAACGTCTACGTCGATGGCAGGGACACCGGCAAGCTCACTCCGGCACAAGTTTCCGTGGATAAAGGTCAACACGTAGTGCTGGTGCGCAAGGCCGGTTTTATCGATGAAACGACGAGCGCCCAGTTTGTCCTCACCCAGACAGTAAGCTTTTCGCCGACGCTACGCTCGCTGGGCAACGTGGATGACATTAAAACTGTAGGCAAAATGGGCAAGCTGTTTGGCGGCAAACAGGCGCAGGGCATGGGCACGGTCAGCATCAAAACCCAGCCCAAGGGAGCCCAGATCGCCGTCAACAAGCACATGCTGGATAAAGGTTCGCCGGTTGACGTGATGCTCGATCCGGGCAATTACATTGTCGACATCACTTTGACCGGCTACGCTCCGGTTCATAAAGTCATCACCGTGGATAAAGGCGGGAAAGCTGTGATCGACGAAGTCCTGCAGCACGAGTAGCTGAACGAGATTCACGGTAACCCTGCACTCGGGAAAATCGAAAACCTCTGAAGCTCGGCCCGACTGGACCGACTTGCTTTTCATCCGGTCGGCCTTTTAACATTTTTTTAACCTCACCGTAACATTCTTGCTCTAGCATCGCCAAGACTGCAGCATCCCTCACCTTCCATTGGGAAAGGATAAAAAGATTATGCGCGAATTTCTGTCAGTATGCCTTGTCGCGGCCATGATTACCGGGCCAGTGTGGACACCGGTAGCAAGTGCCGCAACCGTAAAAACAGCCACGCCAATCAAACACATTGTGATTATTTTCGGAGAGAATCGCTCTTTCGACCACTATTTCGGTACGTATCCCAACGCGCTGAACCCAAAAGGAGAGCCGCAATTTCACGCGCTTCCGGGCACACCTACCGTAAACGGACTGAGCAATGCGCTCCTGAACAACAATCCCAATCTGAATCCGCTCAATGGCAGCGGAGCGGCTAATCCGTTCCGCTTTGATCGCTCGCAGGCCAACACGCAAGACATGGGTCACGATTACACGCCTGAACAGTTGGCCTTCAACGGTGGCGCGATGGATTTGTTTCCCGCCAATACCGGCACCGCTGGCCCCCCTCCCAGCGCTCCGCCGGACACGGTGCTCACCACTGGTCAAGTGATGGGCTACTTTGATGGCAACACGGTCACTGCGTTGTGGAACTATGCTCAGCACTACGCGATGAGCGATAACTCGTATAGCACCAACTTTGGTCCTTCCACGGTGGGCGCGATCAATCTGATTTCCGGCCAGACCAATGGCGTCGCGAAACACGCAGGTGGCACTGGCGAGCTGGTCGCTGACGGGAACGGGGGGTTTTCAGTAATCGGTGACCCTGATCCGTTCGGTGATGTGTGCTCCGGTAGCGAACAAGTGCAGATGGCTGGAAAGAATATCGGCGACTTGCTTAATGCGGCCGGTATCACCTGGGGCTGGTTCGGCGGAGGTTTCAACCTGAACATTGTTAATCCCGACGGCAGCACCGGGTGCAATCGCCAGTCCACTTCGCCAATTGTTGGTACACAAGGCGATTACGTTCCCCATCACACACCGTTCCAGTACTATGCTTCAACCGCAAATCCCACACATGCGCGTCCGAGGTCGGTGAAGACGATTGGTTACTCCGGCGACCCTGCCAATCACGACTATGACGTCGATGATTTCTTTGCCGCAGTTCAAGCCGGAAATTTCCCGACGGTGAGCTTCCTCAAGGCAATCTCGATTCAAGATGCTCATCCAGGCAATTCGGATCCGCTGGATGAACAGGAATTCGTGGTAAAGGTAGCAAACTTCCTGCAGAGCCAACCGGAGTGGGCGAATACCGCGTTGGTGGTGCTCTATGACGATTCCGATGGCTGGTACGATCATCAGCTCGGCCAGATTGTGAATGGGTCGAAGAGTCCCGCTGATGCTCTCACTGGTCCCGGAAGCTGCGGAAGCGGCGCTACAGCACTACCTGGCCTCAATCCCGCTACCACGCACGCACAGGGACGGTGCGGATATGGTCCGCGACAACCGCTTCTCGTCATTTCTCCGTGGGCCAAACACAACTTCGTGGATCATTCGGCCACCGATCAAACCTCGGTGATTCGCTTCATCGAAGACAATTGGCTCAGTGGCCAGCGCATCGGACATGGATCTTTTGATGGCATCGCAGATTCCATCAGCTCTCTATTCGATTTCCATCAGGTTGTGACTGACGACTTGTTCATTCTCAACCCAACAACGGGAGAGCTTGTAAATACGGGCACCAACTAACACGCATCCCAGGGGATGCGTCTGACTGAAAATCGTGATACGGAACGGCAAGGCAGTTGCGGACCATCGGTCCAACCTGGCTTGCCGTTGTTGTATGCTTGCGCGAAAGGTATGTTTTGATTACACGCCGAGATTTTCTGCAACGATCGAGCCTGCTGGCTACGACGCTGGCAGCTGGCAAGAACCGGCTGCTCAATGCGATGGCGCAGTCGGTGGCTACCATGCCTCCGGCGCTTGATGTCAATACTCTGGCACAATTTGTGGATCCTCTCCCGATTCCTGAAATTGCCAAGCCTCAGGGACGCCGGTCCAGCCCCACTGATCCGAAACTGAACGTCCCGTTTTATCGAATCCAAGCCCAGCCCGTCGCCAGCAAAGTTCATCGCGATCTGCCGCCTACGAAGTTCTGGAGCTTTGGTTCTTCTACTCCCGGCCCGACATTCGAGACGCGCTCCAATGATCCGTTGCTGGTGGAATGGGTGAACGCTCTTCCGAGCGAACATTTCTTGCCGATGGACCGCACGATTCACGGCGCAGAGGCCGACAAACCTGCCGTCCGCACCGTGGTGCACTTACATGGGGCGAAAACCCGTCCGGAAAGTGACGGCTACCCGGAAGACTGGATTGTGCCAGGAAAATCTTCGCTCTACTACTATCCCAACCAGCAGGACGCGGCCATGCTCTGGTACCACGACCATGCGCTGGGGATTAATCGTCTCAATGTCTACGCAGGATTATTGGGAACGTTTTTCATTCGAGATTGCGTGGAGGATGCGCTTAATTTGCCCAAAGGCAAGTACGAATTGCCGCTCATCCTCTACGACCGACTGTTGACGCACGGGGGGCAGCTGCTTTACCCGGTTTCGCCCGATCCGCAATCTCCCTGGGTTCCCGAGATATTTGGCAATGCCATTCTGGTCAATGGAAAATTGTTTCCCTATCTCGAGGTTGAGCCGAGAAAATACCGATTCCGGGTACTGAACGGGTCTAATGCCCGCTTTTACCATTTATCGTTCGTCGAGAATGTGTCGGCCAATCATAACGAATTGCCGTTTCACCAGATCGGTACCGATCAGGGATTGTTGTCCTCGCCGGTCCCGCTGACTAATCTCGAAATCGCGCCGGCGGAGCGTGCCGATCTTGTCGTCGACTTCAGCCAACATCGGGGCGGGCAAGTTGTGCTTAAGAGCGATGCTTTCGTTGTGATGCAATTCCGCGTCTCGTCACAGAAGGTGACCGACACAAGTTCGCTGCCTTCGGCTTTGCGGGCGGTGCCAAAAATCCCGGAGTCACGGGCGGTCCAAACCCGCTTGTTGACGCTCAACGAATACGTGAACAAGGCGGGCAATCCGGTCATGTTGCTTTTGAACGCAGCCCACTGGAAAATGCCCATTACAGAAAAGCCAGTGTTGGGGTCGACTGAAATCTGGTCGTTGATCAATCCCACCAACGACTCGCATCCCATTCACCTGCACCTGGTGCGCTTCCAGATTCTCGACCGTCAGCCGTATGTGCCCTGGCTGTTCCAAACCAAGCGGGAATTACGCTTCATCGGACCGCCGGAGCCTCCGGACCCGAACGAGGCGGGCTGGAAAGACACGGTACAAGCTCACTCCAAGATGGTCACGCGGATTATTGTGCCGTTCGAAGGATTTACCGGACGCTACGTGTGGCATTGCCACATCTTGGAACACGAGGATAATGAAATGATGCGGCCTTACGAAGTAATAGCCGCCAGCTGAGCATTTGTCTTCGTTTGATTTCTCATCTTCTGAATTCCGACCCAACCCGATCCAAGCTGGTTTGCATCCTACGAAATTGTCTCGACCTCTCAGGCAGGCGAAAACCGTTTACAATTGGTTACCAATTTTAAGCCCGAAATCTAAGGTTTGGTTTAGCGTCCTCGTCGCTAGACGAACCAATCGGTAGATTGAACCATAAGGATGGTGCCCGATGTCGTTGGTCAGAGCTTTGATCCGCAGCACGCCGCGGAGTTGCGTTGCTCCAGTTTCTCTGTTGTGCGTTGCGCTGTGCTCTGTCACGTTGTTCGGTCAAACGACGATTTCCACCGGCAGCATTCAAGGCTCAATCACAGATCCCTCGGGCGCCGTGGTGAGTGACGCAAAGATCTCCATCGTCAATAAGGCGACCGGGCGCGCGATCATCACCAAGTCCACGTCCGCGGGAGCGTATGCCTCGGGCGCGTTAACCCCGGGCGATTACAAGTTGCGAGTTGAAGCTCACGGATTCAAAACCTCAGAGAGTGCAGTCACCGTGCAAGTGGGTGTGACCGCTTCAGGGAACGTAAAACTGCAACTCGGAGAAGCCAGTCAGGTAGTCCAGGTGCAAGCCACTGCTGTTGCTGTGAACACGCAGCAGGCAACGGTGCAAGGTGTGTTGACGTCTCAGCAGATCGAGAACCTGCCCATCAACGGCCGGAATTTTCTCGATCTCGCGCAGCTCGAGCCGGGAGTGCAGATACAGGACGGGGGAAATTTCGATCCCACCAAGAACGGCTTTTCCTCCATTTCATTCGGTGGCCGCTTCGGCCGTACCGCCCGCATCGAAGTCGACGGACTCGACATCAGCGATGAAACTGTAGGCACGACCACACAGAACATCCCCGCCAGCGGCATTCAGGAATTTCAGATCCAGCAATCATCGCTCGACCTTTCCACCGAACTCACTTCCTCTGGTTCAGTGAATGTGACCACCAAACCGGGGACGAATAAGTACCATGGCGAGGGATACTACTATTTCCGCGATCAGACTTTCGATGCCAACCTGCCGGGTGGTAGCGACAACTATTTTCAGCGCAATCAATACGGTGGCAACTTCGGCGGACCCATTCTTCGAGATAAGCTGTTTTTCTTTCTCGATGTCGAGCGCACACAACAGGCTCTAATCAATCCAGTCCTTCCCGGGGGGCCTTTTTCGGCTCTGGTCGGCTGCTACAACTCGCCCTTCCGTGAGGTCGAGGGGTTGGGACGCCTTGACTGGCAGATCAACAGCAACTACAAGTTTTTCTATCGCTTCTCTTACGATCAGGATCGAGACGTTTCAGCCATCCTTCCTAACTCCTTTCAACCCTTCGCCAACGTCAACCACACTCCCGTCCATGCTCTGGGATTGGACTTCAACACTGGTCCTTATACGCATAGCATTCGCTTCGGCTATTTCAAATTTCGCAACGCGATTGTGGATGCAACCGCTGGAACCAACATCTTTAACCCGGTTCCTGGAATTGAGCTAGCCATCGGCAGCGATCCCGATTGTCTTACTGCGGGTGCGGATTTTTTCTGTTCAGGTCCCAGCTTTCTGGCGCCGCAACAGACCTATCAATCCGACCATCAGATCAAGTATGACGGCAGCCGTGCGCTTGGAGCGCACGTTCTTCGTTACGGTGCGGGATTCAATCACATTTTCGGCGGCGGCTTCGCCAGCTTTCTATCTCTGGCGCCAGCTGTAGGGGCGGGAATCTCGGATTGCAACGCAGCCTGCCTTGCCCTTCCCCGCGGCGCCGCTAACCCGCTGAATTACCCCGCGAACAACGTGGCATTGGGCAACGGACAGGGCTTTGACTCAGAGATACCAGCCTTCGGATTTCCCGCAGGGGGCAGCGGTCCAGATAATCGCATCTCTTTCTATTTCGGGGACTCCTGGAAGATAAAGCCCAACTTCACCTTAACCTACGGCTTGCGCTATGTGCGGGATACGGGGCGCACGGATAGCGACTTGGGACCAATTTCACCCTTGTACCAGTTCGACAACCAGTTTTACGCGGGGCTCGGCAATCGAGTGCATCAGCCAAATCTCAATTTCGCTCCGCAGATAGGTCTGGCTTGGGATCCAGCCGGCAAGGGAAAGACAGTAATTCGCGCCGGCGTTGGCCTTTTTTATGAGAACTCGATCTGGAACAACATCGAATTTGACCGGCCCGCACGTTTGCCGACAGGATTGTTCCTGGCAAACCCCACAGTCTGTTCTAACGGCAGCCCGGCTACGCTTTCTTTGCCAAACGGCGGCTCGGTTACGCCCACGTTTTGTGGGCAGCCGATTGGAAGTGTCGCGAGTCAGATTTCGGCGCTCCAATCGCAGTATCAAGCGTCCACTGCGGCAGCGGGACCGGCCAGCAATCCCTCATTCATCGGCAACGCACTGGCGGACGGAGTAGACGTTACCGGTACGGATCTGTTAGCTCCGAACTACGTCAGCCCTCGCTCGGTACAAATGAATATTGGTCTCCAGCATGAAATCCGGCCGGGGATGGTTCTTACCATCGATTATCTTCGCAACACTGAGACTCACACACTGCTTGCCATCGACACAAATCACGTGGGCGACGCGCGTTTCTTCAATCTGGCAAATGCCATGGCTGCGATTTCCGCTACAAACGTGCAGCTAGGCTGTGGCGCTGCATCTGATCCGACATCGATTAACTGCGCTATTTCCAAAGGCGCGACGATTAGCAGTTATGCCTCCAACGGCCTCGACTCAGGCTACTCGTTCTGTGGCGGAGGCCCATGTCCAACCGCCGCATTCCCCGGCATTAATCAGAATCTCGGCGCCAACCAGATGCTCTTCCCCATCGGATACGCGAAAAATAACGCGTTACAGGTTTCGATGAAGCAGCATCTGGAACATCCGTTCAATGCAGTGACAAACTTCGACTTGCAAGCGTCGTATCAGCTGGAGCGTTATATCGCGCCGGTGGCCGATAACGATTTCGTTAATATCGCCACCGATTTCAACAATCCCCAGAGCTTCATCGGTCCGAACGGGCTTGACCGTGAGCATCAGATTTCTTTTGGCGGCACCATGGACTTGCCTTATCATTTTCGTCTGGGCATGATTGGGCATTTTTACAGCCCGCTACCCGCAAACCTTACGCTGAACCCCACAGGAAACGCCGGCGGCATTTTCGTTACGGATGTCACGGGCGATGGTACCGGCGACGGCAGCTTCGCTTCCAACGGTGGCACCGGCGATGTGCTTCCCGGTACTAACATCGGCTCGTTTGAGCACGGAGTCAGCCGCAATAACATCAACACTTTTATTAACAACTACAATCATAATTTCGCGGGGCAGCCCACCCCTGCCGGCCAGACGCTGATCAACAGCGGGCTGTTCACTTCACTGCAGTTAACATCCCTGGGCGCAGTGCAGCCAGTGGTACCAGCCGCTCCCTACGACCAAGTAGGAATGGGATGGTTGCGCGCCTTTGATGTGAGCTTGAACTGGATCTATAAATTCAAAGAGAACTTCGAAGTTCAGCCGGGAGTTTCGTTCTTCAACGTGATGAACTTATCGAATTTTGATGGCCCTGGAAACCCTCTCAGTGGTGTCTTGAGTGGAGAAGTGGGATCGCTCAATGGCACCTCCGGTGGGCAGCCAAGCAGCAATCGTTTGGGACTAGGCTCCGGCGTTTTTGCGCTGGGTTCTCCGCGCGTGATCGAGTTTTCGTTGAAGCTGAGTTTTTGATCGCGGAAGCGCTGGCAGCTTATCGCGGCAGCTTAAAGTTCACCGTTACCTGAGTCTGAATTTCGACGGGAACGCCATCAAGAAGATAGGGTTTGTATTTCCACTGTTTCACTGCATCGGTGGCTGCGCGGGCAAGACTGGGGTCTCCACTGAGAACCTTCACCGCCGAAATATCGCCCTTCTTGGAGATCGTTGCCATTAGCTGAACCGAACCTTCAATCCCCATACGCAAAGCGTTTGCAGGATAGGTTGGCTGCGTCCTTTTGATCGCCAGTCCTTGCGATACTCCCTGCGAGACGTTCAACGTCTGCAACACGGGAGTCGGTAAGTTGTTCGGGTTTCCCAGAAGATTCGGCAGAGTTCCGCCATTCCCGGCCGAGGCAATGCCATTGATGCTTGGGGCGGGAGCGTCGCTCAGCGATGATTTTCCCAACGTAGACACTGCAGTGTTCGGCTTGACCACAATAGGCTGCGGAACTGGCGTCGTCGCGGGTGCCCTATTCTCCGCTACGACGTCCACCCCAGATTTGGACGACTCCACGTTGCTGGTTCTACGATCTTTTGCGTTACCCGCGTCAGGATTGATTTGTGCCGTCGCGGAAGGTTTCACCGATCCGGTTGAACGTGTCGCGACCGGAGAGGCCGGAATCGCCGAAGTTGCAGTCGATTGATCGGGTGCCGGTGCGATCGAAGGTGTAGTTGGCGTAATTTGTGAAACGGCAGGAGTCGCTGGCTTCGCGGTGGGTTGTCCAGAAATATTTGCAGCTCCGTTTGAATGAGATAACTGCGTCCACCCCACATATACCGCTACCGCAACGAGCACAATCGCAACAATCGCCAGCAGAGCTTTCTTGCTTCCACCCCCTGTCGATTTTGTACCGCTTTCGACCGCACCGCCGAATGTGAATGAGGGAGCAGGGGAAACGGTCTCTGGAGACGAGGAACTCTCTACGGCTGCGCTGCCTTTGCCAGTTGATGTCTCCAGTTCCGGCTCAAGTGTCGAAGGCTTCTCAGGCGCGGCAATGCTGGCTATTTCGCGTGCCGGTGCCGCTGCGCTCGCCGCGCCTGCAGAAGACACAGGCGAAGCTCCATTCATGGATAACGGATTTTCCTGCTTGCTGGATGGAGCCTTTGGCTTCGCTTCAGAAACTGCAATCGAAGCGATACTTGGCGATGTCGTTTGCTGGAGTACAGCGTCTACAGATTCTTTCGATTCTGCCGACGCAGCCACCACACTGGAAGCGGATGCTGCGAAGCTCGGCTGCGGAGCCACTTTTTGTTGAGGCACGCTGGTCGCGGGAATCGGACTCACGAGTGATGTTGCCCGCGGAACAGCAGGCCTTGGAACCAAAGTTGGCTTTGCCGATGCAGGCGTGGAACTTGCGGGGGTAGGAGTTGTAGTTGTTGCCGGTGGCTTTGCGCCCTCGTTCTTACGCAATAAGCCACGCGCAACTCGTAGCGTACCTTTCGCTTGCTCCACATTAATGGGCTTCGTGAGAACCAGGTTTGCGCCGATCCGAAAGGCTTTTGCCACCCCCGCTTGACCTTCGACGACTGCTACCGCCAGAGCAGATTGATTGTTCGGCGAATTGCGCGCACTTTTGAAGAGCAGTGTGGCATTCTGCTCGTTGTCGCAGTCAACCACGACCGCGTCGAAGTGCTCACCCATCAATTTCTTAACTGCGGCGAAGGGTTCAGTGCAGGGAACTACTTCGAAGTCCAACTCGCTGAGAACCTGCGTTACAGTGCGAGCTGTTTTTTCGTCGGGACAGAAAAGGAGTGCTTGGTAACCCATATTGACTTCATCGTAGGTACACCTGTAAGCCCCGGCAAGTTACGGTGGTAATTGCGTTTTGGCCGCTTTAGGCTTGCCAGACGCGGCTTTTAGGCCTTGTACCTCAAGCCTGTTTCCCGCATACAATGACGCTGTCATGCGCATCCCGCTCTGGATCAAAGTTGTCTGGACCGCGTGTGTGATCGCGTGGGTGCCTTTGTATTGGCGGCAGTATGGCTCGCAGAATTTTCTTTTTTTCTGCGATCTCGGCAATCTGTTTATTGCCGCCGCTCTTTGGCTGGAAAGTGCGTTGATATTTTCGTGGCAGGCAACCGGGCTTTTGGTGTTTCAGCTTCTATTCACCATTGATCTGGCAGTCGCTTTCGTGAGTGGACGACATCTGATAGGCGGTACGGAATATATGTTCGATCCTCAGGTTCCGTTGCCGATTCGATTGTTGAGCCTGTTTCACATAGTAACGCCGCCGTTATTGCTGTGGGCTATTCATCTTGTCGGCTATGACCCGAGAGGCTGGAAATATCAGACTGTCACTGCCTGGATCGTTGTTCCCATCAATTATCTTTGGCGTCCGCAGTACGACGTGAACTGGGCCCGCGGACTTTTCTTTCGGGAACAGCATGCGGTGCCCGGCAGCGTATATCTTATGGCATATCTGATTATTGTTCCCGCGCTGATCTATTACCCAACGCATCGTCTTCTTCGTTTTTGCTTTGCCGGAAAACGCAAGCGTAAAATCTAGTCTTGACTCTTGACATCCTTTCCATCATCTTGCGCGCGGTCGTGCAACGCCGAGTCTAGTCGCGCGCGGTTTGTTTCTGATAAAGCAGCTTCTTTGCTCTTGTCCTCTTTCTTCTGTTTTGGCGAGGCGGGGTCGGGGCTGAGATATAACGTCTGCGATGAGGACGCCAAGCTGGTTCCGGAGCCTTCTACAAGGTTCATGATGTTCAGTAACACTTCCTCACGCACCGCAGCGAATTCGTTGTAATCCCTGGTCACTATGTAACAGAAGAGTTCGACGTTGAGGGCACTTGCGGTTAACTCGCTGAGTCGGACACGAATGGTTCTTCTTTCGATCTTGGGATGGTCGCTCAAGTCGCGCCGTATTTCCGAGAGCACGGAGCGGACTTGTTCCTCTGAGGTATCCGTGTGTAAGCCTAAAACAGCTTTAAAAAGAATTTTGTCGCGCCGGCTCAGATTCTCAACGTTGATAGTCGCGACGGTTCCGTTCGGGATGGCCAGCAGCGTCCTCTCCTCGGTGCGCACCCGAGTGGAGCGCAGGCCGATATCCTCGACTGTCCCGGTACGATCGCCAAACTTGCAGACATCACCCACCCGGATTACTTCATCACCTAAGACGGAAACGCCGCCGAAAAGATTGGCGATTGTTTGCTGGGCGCCGAAGCCAACCGCCAGGGTTCCAATGCCCAACCCGGCGAGTGCGGTGTTCAAGTTAAACCCCAACACCCCGAAGATAAGAAATACTGCCATCAAAACGATGCAGGCTTTTACTAGGCGTTCGCCGAGCAGCATGAGCGAACCCGTACCTTGGTGACCGCGCGCGAGAGCACGGTTTCTCACCCTGCGCAGAGACCATCGCACAACTCGCCAAAGGATCCAGCTGGAGCCGATGATCATCGCCACTGTTGTAACCTGCGAGTAGTAGTGACGTTGCAGTAAAGGTATATCCAGGTAAGTGGCGAGAATCCGGTGGATGAGAGTGCCGAGAAGCAACCATGCTGGTCCGGAAACCGATCTCGATTCCAATTCGGAGTGCGCCTGTCGTCGAGCCCACCATCGAATAGGAATTTGTAGAACGACCAGCAAAACCCATGCAAAAGCCCCGGCAATCGGAATCAGGAAAAATAAAGCGAACCATTGCCACAGAGGCATGCCCGCCAACTGATGTTTCACGACCCACTTCGGCAGACGCGTCTCTACTCGCCGCGCTTCAACCTGGTCGTACAGGTCCGGGACTTTCGCCAGAGTATCGGAAGAGATGAGCCAGATTTTTCCCATGTTCGGATCGGGGACACGAACCAGTTCCAGTTCTGCCTCAACGTCGCCCGATGACATGGTTCCCAGCTCTTGCCGGTCTGGCGAAGCGCCTTCCTGGGGAGTGCCTTCGGGATCTCTACTCGGTTTCAGATTGCCCGCGAACGCGGCATTCATTACAGCCTGCAGCTTCTGCGCGAGTGCCTCGCCTTCAGTCTGGCGCCGCCCCGAACTCATTTGCAGATACTGAGCCGCAAAAGCGTAGTTTCCTGATTGCGCTGCTTCCAGAAATCCGAAGATGGTGCCGTAGGGCGTTCCCCGCCCTAGCGGATCGGTCTGCGTTTTGGAGGCGGTCGCCGGTTTCGATTGCAGCAATTCACCGAGCGCACCCTGCGCCAACAGAGGGAGACTGATGCTGAGAGCTAATGCCAAAAAAATGATTCGTCTTGAAAGGGTGGACATGGGTGCATTCCGCCGCCACGCGAACCTGCCGGGGGTCAGCAAATGTGCTGGTCGCACAACGAGAGTTTATTGTAGCGGAAGCTGTTGGAGGGGAGCCTGATCGCGCTCGAGAAGACGCAGTTAGTCGCGTTTGGGTCGAAATATGTGCGTGCTCGTACCAAAAAAAACTTCCGCGGACTCCATCACAGTTTCCGAAAGCGTGGGATGGGGGTGAATGGTCATCGCCACATCGCTGGCCAGCGCTGCCATTTCGATGGCGAGCACTCCTTCGGCAATCAATTCGCCGGCGCCGACGCCAACAATGCCGACACCGAGGATGCGCTCTGTATGCGGATCAATGATCAGCTTTGTCATTCCATCCGGTCGATCGAGAGTAACGGCCCGTCCCGATGCGGCCCAAGGAAACTTCGCAACTTTGATCTCCCGATTTTCCTTTTCCGCCTGAGTTTCGGTGAGGCCGCACCAGGCGACTTCCGGATCGGTGAAGACAACCGCGGGGATCGCGCTGGGTTCGAAGGCTACTTTGTGTCCAGCGATAGCTTCGACCGCGACTCTTCCCTCGTGTGAAGCTTTGTGCGCCAGCATGGGCTCGCCCACTACGTCGCCAATTGCATAGACGAGCGGGTCGGCGGTTTGCAATTGCTTGTTGACTTCGATGAACCCGCGCGAGTTTACATGCACCTGCGTGTTATCGAGCCCGGGGATCTCCGAGTTTGGCCTTCTGCCGACAGAAACGAGTACACGATCAAAAGTTTCCTCCCGATCCTTTTCCTGCAGGGACTTGCCTTCGAAGCTGGCACGAATCCCAGCACCATCCTCTTTCAGCGATGCGACCGTCGTGTTCAGCAGTATTGTCTCGAACATCTTTTCCAGGCGTTTGTGCAACGGCAGAACCAGATCGCGATCTGCACCTGGAAGCAAGCCTGGCAACATCTCAACGACCGTGACGCGCGTTCCGAGGGCGGCATAGACGGAGCCAAGTTCGAGGCCAATGTATCCTCCGCCAACCACAAGGAGACTGCCAGGAATGTCTTCGAGATTCAGCGCGCCGGTGGAATCCATCATGCGTGGGGAATCGATTTTGAGCGCCGGAATTATGGCAGGCCGAGATCCCGTCGCAATCACTATGCGATCAAAGCTGAGCACCGCTTCCGCAGAATCCGGCTTAGTAATCCGCAGCGTCGTCGAATTCTCGAAGGCCGCGCGACCGCGAATGTATTCGACATGCCGTTGCTTGGAAAGTTGCCCCAGTCCTCCGGTAAGTTTCTTGACGACATTTTCTTTAAAGGTCCGCAGATGTTGCAGATCAATCTTCGGAGCTGGGAATTCGATCCCCCAATTCTTGGCTTGCTGGGATTCTTCAATCAGCTTGGCTATGTGTAGTAGCGCCTTCGAAGGAATGCAGCCGCGATAGAGACAAACACCACCGGGGTTGGCTTCGGGATCGATCAGCGTAACTTGCATGCCGAGATCAGCCGCCAGGAATGCGGCGGCATAACCGCCCGGGCCGCCGCCAACCACGGCAATGCGCAACTTCTTAGTTTCCTCAGGAGGAGTTTCAAGAGATTTATTCAGCGGTTCGTTCATGAAGTGATTTTTTCGGTCAGTGTTTTCGTCGCGGCTAGCCTTGAACGGAAAGCAGGAAAGGCTGCTCGAAAGCTTCCGCGATCCAGCGCAGAAAACGCGCGGCGTCGGCTCCATCAATCAGGCGATGATCGTAGGAAAGCGAAAGCGGCAAAATCAAACGTGGCTCGAATTTTCCGCCAATCCATTCCGGCTCCATCCGCGAACGAGAGAGTCCAAGAATGGCCACTTCGGGATGGTTCACGATGGGCGTAAAAGCCGTGCCTCCAATTCCACCGAGATTGGTGATGGTAAATGTGCCACCTTCCATGTCCGCAACCGTGATTTTCTTCTCCCGCGCTTTCTGCGATAGCTGTGACAACTCGACCGCCAGCTCGACAATATTTTTCTTATCCACATCGCGAATCACCGGAACCAACAAACCGCGATCAGTATCCGCCGCGACCCCAATACTGATGTACTGCTTGTAAATGATTTCTTCCTTCTCCATATCGATGGTGGCGTTGAATTGCGGGAAAACTTTCAGCGCAGCGGCGCAGACTTTCAGTGCAATTGCAGTCACTGTCATCTTGCCGCCGGCTTGTTCCGCCTTGGGGGCGAAGCGGGCGCGCAATTGCTCGAGCTCGGTAATGTCGGCGCGGTCGTGTTGAGTGACGTGGGGAATCGTATTCCAAGATTCGGCGAGATGCTCCGCTGTTTTGCGACGAACGCCGCGCATGGAGACGCGTTCGATCTTTCCCCACTTCGCAAAATCGGGAAGCTTGGGGGCGATGAAATGCCCGGCGCGAGGAGGCGCTTGCACCGCGGTAGATAAAGAGTTGAGCGCGGCCTTGGCGTGAGCTTTTACATCGTCTTCGCTGATGCGGCCGCCGGGACCCGTTCCCTTGACTTCATAAATGTCGACGCCGAGTTCGCGAGCGAGCCGACGAGTATGCGGGGCGGCCGGCACAGGTTCGCGATGTTCAGTTCCAGCTACCTTGCCCAGCTGCAAAGGCATGGAAAAAGCCGCGGGGCGGGACGGCGGCTGATCGGGCGGCAGCGCTTGTTCTTCGGTTTTACCTTCGGCGCGAATCGCGGCCTGAAAGGCGAGGCGCGCCCCATGCTGCCCAGAGACATGTTCCACCGGGCCCCGCGCCTGACGAACCGCGGCTGCCTGCGAGGCGGGGGTTCCCTCCAGAGTGAAAATCAGCTGCCCAACCTTGATCTTTTCGCCTTCTTTGACGTTGACTTCTTTGACTACGCCGCTTACCGAGGAAGGAACCTCGACGACCGCTTTGTCAGTTTCGAGTTCCATCACTGGCTGGCCTTCGGAAACTTTGCTGCCGGGCGTCACCATCAGGCGCACAAGATCTCCTTGTGAGATATTTTCTCCGAGCTCTTGCAGGCGGAACTCGCTGGCGGCGGGCTTATCAGTGGACCGCTTTTGTGGCCGCGTGGGCTGAGATTCAGGCTTGGATTTTGCCGGTGGCTCGGGACTTGTAGCTTTTTCGGGAGTTGCTGCTGCGGATGCTGATTCCCCCGACTGTGAATTTTCGACATGCTTCTGCGGCAGTTCTTTCTCTCGCGGAGTTTCAGTTACTGCTGTGGAAGTTCCGTTACCGTCGGCGGTAAAAACCACTTGGCCAACCTTAATCTTTTCGCCCTCTTTGACCAGGATCTCTTTCACCGTGCCGCTCACCGAAGAGGGCACTTCTACGACCGCCTTATCGGTTTCGAGTTCCATTACCGCCTGGCCCTCGCTAATAGCCGCGCCGGGCGCAATCATCAGGCGCACCAAGTCGCCTTGTTCAATATTTTCACCGAGTGCCGGAAGTTTGAATTCAATCACTGATTACTTTCCTTGCGTAATTAAGTGTCTGTGAATCAGGTTCAACTGATGGCCGGGTTAAGCTTTTCAGGATTAATTCCGAGGTCGCGAATCGCTCTCTTCATCACGTCAACCGCGATTTTCTTTTCCCGCACCAGCGCACCCAGCGCGGCCAACACAATATGTTTTGCATCCACTTCGAAAAAATCACGCAGAGCAGCCCGGGCTTCGCTACGACCAAAACCGTCAGTCCCCAGCGAGACAAGTTGTCCCGGTACCCACTTCGCCAGAGATTCCGGCAGCACCTTCATGTAATCAGATGCGGCAATGAAGGGTCCGGGCGCATCCTTCAAAGTCTGAGTAACGAACGGCACCTTCGCCGAGTCGCCCGGATGCAGCATGTTCCAGCGTTCGCAATCGTTAGCGTCGCGATAGAGTTCCTTATAACTGGTCACGCTCCACACATCCGCCGCAACGCCATATTTTTCTTGAAGAATTGTCTGAGCCCTCAAAACCTCATACATAATGGTTCCACTGCCCAGCAATTGAGCGCGCAGCTTGGCGTCTAGCGCATCGGCGGCTTTAAAGCGATACAATCCGCGCAGCACGCCTTCGCGGACATTGCCTTCCTTCGGCATTTCGGGCATTGGCAAAGGCTCGTTGGTGACCGTAAGGTAGTAGAAAATCGATTCCTGATCCACGTACATGCGCTTGATACCATCCTGAACGATGATGGCGATTTCATAAGCGAACGCCGGATCATAGGCCAACAAGTTGGGAACCGGTAAAGCGAGAACGTGACTGTGGCCGTCTTGATGCTGCAAGCCTTCGCCAGCTAGTGTGGTTCGTCCGGCAGTGCCGCCCACCAGAAATCCACGGCAGCGCATATCAGCCGCGGCCCAGATCAGATCGCCGATACGTTGAAATCCAAACATCGAATAGTAAATAAAGAAGGGAATTGTGTTGATGCCGTGATTCGCGTAGGCCGTGCCCGCCGCGATGAACGAGCACATCGAACCCGCTTCGGTAATTCCTTCCTCCAGGATCTGACCATTCTTCGCTTCCTTGTAATAAAGAAGCGTGTCCATATCCACGGGTTCATAGAGTTGACCAACGCTGGAATAGATTCCAACCTGGCGGAACAACGCCTCCATGCCAAAGGTTCGGGCTTCATCGGGAATAATGGGCACAATGAGTTTGCCCAGGTCAGGATCGCGCAACAGTTTTGCCAACAGCCGCACGAAAACCATCGTCGTCGAGGCTTCGCGACCCTCCGTGCCTTTGTAGAATTCTTCAAAGTAGGATTCCGGTACCGGCTTCAGCGGTGTGGCTCGCACTGCGCGTTTCGGCATGTATCCGCCCAGTTGTTGCCGCCGTGCCTGCATGTATTTGATTTCGGCGCTGTCGTCCGAGGGCCGGTAGAACGGTGCGTTATGCAATTCATCGTCAGGAATTGGAATTCCGAAACGTGAACGGAACAACTCCAGCTCTTCCTCATTCAGCTTCTTCTGCTGGTGCGTAATGTTCTTGCCTTCGCCCGCTTCGCCCAGCCCGTAGCCCTTAATCGTCTTGGCCAGAATGATTGTGGGCGAGCCAGTGTGGTCGACTGCCGCGCGGTAGGCGGCATGCACCTTGATGGGATCGTGGCCGCCGAGCCGCATGCGCGCCAGTTGCTCGTCGGAAAGATGCTCTACCATTTTGAGCAGGCGAGGATCCGTACCGAATAAATTCTGGCGGAAGTAAGCTCCGCTCTCGACAAAATACTTCTGATACTGTCCGTCGCTGATTTCTCCCAGCCGCCGTACCAGCAGGCCGTCGCGATCGTTGCGAATCAGGCTGTCCCAGTCGGATCCCCAAATGCATTTGATAACGTTCCAGCCCGCTCCGCGGAAGATGGCCTCGAGCTCCTGAATAATTTTTCCATTGCCGCGTACCGGGCCGTCGAGACGCTGCAAGTTGCAGTTCACCACAAAGATCAAGTTGTCGAGATTCTCGCGCGATGCCAGAGTGATGGATCCCAGAGATTCGGGTTCGTCCATTTCTCCGTCGCCCAAAAACGCCCACACTTTTCCGCCGGTCGATTGCTTGAGCCCGCGGTTTTCTAAATAGCGAATAAAACGCGCGTGATAAATCGCTTGAATCGGTCCCAGACCCATCGAAACGGTAGGGAACTCCCAGAAATTCGGCATCAGCCATGGATGAGGATAAGAGCTCAGGCCACCGCCCTGCTTTAACTCACGGCGAAAATTCTCCAGCTTCTCTGTTGGTATACGTCCTTCGAGATAAGCGCGGGCGTAAATTCCAGGCGCTGCGTGGCCCTGAAAATAAACGAAGTCACGATCGCCACTCTCGGTTTGCGCCTGGAAAAAATGATTGAAAGCGACTTCGTAAAGAGTAGCCGCTGAAGCGAACGTCGAGATGTGCCCGCCAATCCCTTCCTGAATTTTGTTGGCCCTCACCACCATGGCCAGCGCGTTCCAGCGCACCAGGCTCTTGATGCGGCGTTCCATCTCCTGGCTCCCGGGAAACGGCGCTTGTTGCGGAACGGGGATCGTGTTCTGGTAAGGAGTGGTCGCCGAGAACGGAAGATTCACGCCCGCGGCGCGCCGCGCGTGCAAGGCCAATTGCTGAATCAGCCGTCCTGCGCGTACGGGACCGCCCCGCGACAAAACGTAGTCTAGCGAGTCAACCCATTCCCGCGTTTCCAATACCTCTTGACCGTCAGTTTCCGTCTGAGCCACGTCTAATGTCTCCGTCCGATTGTTCCGAATGCTCCATGATATTCAATTATGAGGAAACTTGCTTGGCGGAAGGTAGACGGCCAAACGTTTTACAATGGTGAACGTCCGTGCGCAGCAATTTAATCATTCCCCCATTGCACACGAGACTCCGCACCGAGGGCCGAAATGTTTCGAATTGTCCTCCTTGTCTTGATCGTTGTGGTTTTCATATTTCTGGTTCCGCGACTCTTCTCGGGTCCGCGCGCCACTCCTCCCAAGCCGGGCGACGTTGCAGTTGATTTTACTTTGCCGTCGCAAGAGGGCGCAGCCGTAAGCTTGAGGGATTTTCGCGGCCAATGGGTGATCCTCTATTTCTATCCCAAGGACAACACTCCTGGCTGCACGCGCGAAGCCCACAACTTCCAAGTTGATCAGCCAAAGTACGATCAGCGCAACGCGGTGATTCTTGGCGTGAGTGTCGACAGTGTCGATTCGCACAAGAAGTTCTGCACGAAAGAGGGTTTGAATTTCAAGCTGTTGGCAGACAGCAACGGCAGAGTGAGCAACGGGTACGGTTCGCTCACCAATCTGGGCTTCATAAAATTTGCCGCGCGGCACACCTTCCTGATCGATCCTGCCGGTAAGGTCGCGAAAACCTACACCAGCGTGGACCCTGGCCGTCATAGTGAAGAGGTTCTGGCGGCACTCGATCAATTACAGAAGCAATATAAGCAGTAGTTGCGGGCGTGCTTGCTCTTCGCTAGAGAATTCTTCGCTAAAGAATAAAGACGGCCCATGCTTCGAAGTCCACCGCATCTCTTGTTGATTGCCGCGGAGTAGACTACTGAAATGGCAACGGCAGTGCGGGATGCACAACCTGGCGTTTCTCAGGATCGAAAGGGCTACCGCTTTCCCCCCGGCTTCCAGCGTAATCTTTTATGGTTTGCGTTTCGTAAGTTTCGTCCAGCAAACCCGATCATCCTTTTTCAACATCTGGCTCAGACCTATGGCGATATCGCGCATTACAAGATTGGACCTCATCACATCGTCTTTCTGAATAATCCTGACTACATCCGCGAAGTGCTAGTCGTACAGAACGATAACTTCATCAAGGAACGTACCGTACAGCGGACCAAAATGCTGCTCGGCGAAGGCATGATTACGGCTGAGGGCGCCGCACACCGCTCGCAGCGACTGGCGGCTCAAGCCGCATTCCACCGGCAACGCGTCGGCGAATATGGCGCCATCATTGTGGAGGAAGCGGCCCGCGTCCGCGATTCGTGGAGTGCCGAGGAGAGCCGCGATATTGCCGTTGACATGATGCACCTCACGCTGAATGTTGTGGCCCGCACGCTGTTCGCGACCGATTTGCGGGACGAAGTCTACGAGCTTGCTGCGGCAATTAATCGCATCATGGGTCTCTACAATTTCCTGGTCATGCTGCCGGCCGCCGAATGGCTCGTGCACTTGCGTCCACCCGGGCTGGCTGCATTTATTCGCGCGCGCAAGCGCATCGATGCGGTGGTCTACCGGATGATCGATGCGCACCGGGAAAGCGGCCGCGATAAGGGAAGCCTGCTCGATCTCATGCTGGCTGCGTCCCCGGCCAACGACGAAGCTTCACGCCAATCATTGCGGGATCAGGTCATCACCATTTTTCTTGCGGGCTATGAAACGGTTGCCAATGCGCTGTCTTGGACGTGGTACCTTCTATCCGAGAATCCAGACTGCGAAGCCAAACTTCATGAAGAAGTGGATCGCGTGCTCGCGGGTAGATTGCCTGTCGCCGCGGATGTTCCGAATCTCCGCTATACGGAAACTGTAATGGCGGAGTCGCTGCGGCTTTATCCGCCGGCGTGGGCTATGGGTCGGTATGCGCGCAATGACTTCACTCTGGGTGAATATTATCTTCCAGCTCGCACCACCGTGCTGATTAGCCAATTCATCACCCAGCGCGATCCGCGGTACTTTCCCGATCCTCTGCGCTTCGATCCCGATCGATTCTCTGCGCAGGGCAAAGCACGGCGCGCCAAATTTACTTACTTTCCGTTTGGGGCGGGCGCGCGGCAATGCATTGGAGAATCGTTTGCGTGGATGGAAGGTGTTCTGATTCTGGCGACAGTGGCGCAAAAATGGAAGCTACACTTGGCCCCGGGCCACCGGATTGAGCCTCAGCCGCTGATTACTCTCCGCCCTAAATACGGAATGCTGATGGAAGTCGCATCACGCTAGACGCGC